>JAEUNY010000020.1 GCA_016791005.1 Zoogloeaceae bacterium | reverse complement strand
CACAAGCGTTGAAACATGGAGACAATCCATCTTATCGTCACCCAGGCCCGTTCGTCCCATGACTTCTGC
The DNA here is from genome assembly GCA_016791005.1 of Zoogloeaceae bacterium. Lineage (GTDB taxonomy): Bacteria > Pseudomonadota > Gammaproteobacteria > Burkholderiales > Rhodocyclaceae > JAEUNX01. The sequence continues at coordinate 51,306 of JAEUNY010000020.1, read as the reverse complement.
TCCGCGCTCCCTGCCCCTGCGCCCGGGCGCCCGCCCCGGCCATGTCTATTTGGTGGGGGCGGGCCCGGGCGATCCCGAGCTTCTCACCCTTCGAGCCCTGCGGCTCATGGAAGAGGCGGATGTGGTGGTCTACGACAACCTCATCGGCCCGCAGATTCTTGATCTCGTGGACGCCTCGGCCCGGCGCATTTACGTGGGCAAGAAGCGGGCGGATCACAGCGTCCCCCAGCCGGACATCGGCGACTTGCTGGTGACCCTCGCGCGGGAGGGCCAGCGGGTGATCCGCCTCAAGGGCGGCGACCCTTACATCTTTGGCCGGGGCGGCGAGGAGGCAGAGTCCCTGGCGGCGGCGGGGGTGCCCTTCGAGGTGGTGCCGGGCATCACCGCGGCGGCGGGGGTGGGCGCCTACAGCGGCATTCCCCTGACCCATCGCGCCTTCGCCCAGTCCGTGGTGTTCACCTCGGCCTATCTCAAGGACGGGGCGCTGGATCTGGACTGGCCGGCCCTCACCCGCGGTGGCCAGACGGTGGTGTTCTACATGGGCCTGTCGCGCCTGGAAGCTCTGTGCGAAGACCTGGTCCGACACGGCTTGCCGCCCACCACGCCGGCCGCCGTGGTGCGCCACGGCACCTTGCCCGACCAGCAGGTGGTGAGCGGTGATCTCGCTTCCCTGCCGGCAGCGGTGCGGGCGGCGGGGCTGCAGCCGCCGGCTCTGGTGCTGGTGGGTGAGGTGGTGAGTCTCCAGGCCCGCTTCGGCTGGTTTCAGAGCGGCGGGTCGGCATCCGCGTGACGGTGCGCTGCCCCGCCCTCCTGGTGGCCGCGCCGGCCTCCGGCCAGGGGAAGACGACGGTCACCGCCGCCCTCGCTCGCTGGCATCGCCAGGCGGGCCGGCGGGTACGGGTGTTCAAATGTGGGCCGGACTTCCTCGATCCTCAGATTCTTGCGGTGGCGAGCGGTCAGCCGGTCTTCAACCTCGATCTCGGCATGATGGCCGGGGAGGAAGTCGCCTGGCGCCTTGCCGACGCCGCGCGAACCTCCGATCTCATTCTGGTGGAAGGCGTGATGGGGCTCTTCGACGGCCGCCCTTCCGCCGCCGACATCGCCGAGCGCTTCCGCCTGCCGATCCTTGCGGTCATCGATGGCTCGGCCATGGCCCAGACCTTCGGCGCGCTGGCCCACGGGCTGGCGAGTTACCGACCCGGCCTGCCCTTTGCCGGCGCCCTGGCCAACCGGGTCGGCAGCCCCGGCCATGGGGCAATGCTGGCGGAAAGTCTGCCCGCCGGGATGACCTGGTTCGGCGCGCTCCCCCGGAACGAGGCGGCGCTACCGGAACGCCATCTTGGCCTCTTCACCGCCCGCGAGATTCCCGACCTGGACGTCCGCCTGGATCGCCTGGCCGCCGCCCTCGGAGCCGCCACGACGCTGGATTTGCCGGCGCCCGTGAGTTTCCCGGATCTCGTGCCGCCCAAGCCCCCGCGGCTGCTGGCGGGCCGCCGAATTGCCGTGGCTCGGGATGCGGCCTTTGCCTTCCTCTATCCCGCCAATCTGGAAACCTTGTCGGACCTGGGGGCCGAGCTGCGCTTCTTTTCGCCCCTGGCCGGCGATGCGGTGCCGGAATGCGAGGCGCTTTGGCTCCCCGGTGGTTATCCGGAGCTCCACGGGCCGGCTCTGGGCGCCAATCCCGGTTTCTTCCCCAGTCTGCGGGCCCATCATGAGGCGGGGCGGCCGATCCTGGCGGAATGCGGCGGCATGATGAGTCTGTTTGGTGCGGTGGTGGATGGGGCCGGCGCGGTGCATCCGTTCGCCGGACTGCTGCCAGGGCGGGCGACCCTGCAGCCGCGCCTGGCTGCCCTGGGGCTGCAGCGGGCGAATTTCGATCAGGGGGTCCTTACGGGCCACACCTTCCATTACTCCCGTAGCGAAACCTCGTGCCCGGTCTGGCGGCAAGCGGCCTACCCGGATGGGCGCCAAGGGGAGGCGATCTACCGCTCCCGGGGCCTCACCGCCAGCTACATGCATTTCTACTTTCCCAGCAGCCCGGCGGCCACCGCCGCCCTCTTCGGCGCCGCCGCCTGAGCGTTCAGGCGGCCCGGGAGGTCGGGCCCTCCACCTGTTCCAGGGCGCGGAGTAGCAGGTCGGGATCGTTGGCCCGCAATTGCCGTGCGTCCGACAGGGTGCGCCGCCAGCCCCGGGCCCCGGGTTGGCCGTGGAAAAGACCCAGGACGTGGCGGGCGATGTGCTGCAGGGGCACGCCGGCAGCAACCTCCTGGCGGACGAAGGGCATCAGGCCCGCTATCACCTCGGCCCGGCTGGGGACCGGATGATCGTCGCCGAAGAGGCGGCGGTCTGCCTCGGCCAGCAGCCAGGGGTTGTGATAGGCCTCCCTCCCCACCATCGCACCATCCACCTGGTCGAGCTGGGCTTCGATGTCGTCCCAGGAGGTGAGCCCGCCGTTGATGAGGATCTCCAGATCGGGGAAGTCCGCCTTCAGGCGATACACGTAGGGATACTTGAGGGGCGGGATCTCGCGGTTTTCCTTGGGGGACAGGCCCTTGAGGATGGCGTTGCGGGCATGGACGATGAAGGTCCGGCAGCCCGAAGCCGCCGCCACGGTGCCGACGAAATCCCGCAGCGCTTCGTAGCGCTCTTCCTGGTCGATGCCGATGCGATGCTTGACCGTGACTGGCAGGGCCACGGCGTCGGCCATGGCCTTGAGGCAGTCGGCCACCAACCGGGGTTCGGCCATCAGGCAGGCGCCGAAGGCGCCGTTCTGGACTCGCTCCGAGGGGCAGCCGACATTGAGGTTGACCTCGTCGTACCCCCATTGCTCGGCCATGCGGGCACAGCGGGCGAGATCGGTGGGGTCGGAGCCGCCGAGTTGCAGCGCCAGGGGAGATTCCGCCGGATCGAAGCGCAGAAAGCGGCTACGGTCGCCATGAATCAGCGCCCCGGTGGTCACCATCTCGGTGTACAGCCAGGTGTGGCGGGAAATCAGGCGCGCGAAATAGCGGTAAAAGCGGTCGGTCCAGTCCAGCATGGGCGCGACGGCGAGACGGCGGGGGGGCATGGCAGAGCAGGGCATCATCAGGCAGCGGGGGGCCGCATTGTGCCAGAGGCGAGGCCCCCGCGGCCCCGCCCCGTGTGGCGACTCAGGACGGCTCGTCCTTGATGGCTTCCACCGGGATCAGGATCCGCACCTCGTCGCCCACCATCGGCAGGTGCTTGGTCATGCCCCAGGCGGAACGTTTGATGGTGGTGGACAGGTCGGCGCCGCAGACGTTGCGTTTGAACATCGGGTGGGCCTTGCAGGTGAAATTGGCGATGGTCAGGTGCACCGGGTGGGTCTGGCCGAGCAGGGTCAGTTCCCCGGCGGCGGCCACCGGTTTGTCGCCCTCGAAGGTGAAACGGTCGGCCTTGAAGGTGATGGTGGGGAACTCGACGTTGTTGAAGAAGCCCTCCTCCTGCATCGCGGCGTCCCACTTGGCGAGGCCCATGTCGATGGAATTGGCGTCGATGGTCACGTTCACGCTGGCCTTTTGCGCCGCCCGGTCGAGGGAAATTTTGCCCGTGGCCTTGTTGAAGCGGCCGCGCTGGGTCGAGAAACCGAGATGATTGACCTCGAACATCGGCATCGAGTGGTTACTGTCGAGGGTATAGGTTTCCATGGCCTGGGCGCTGGTAGCGGCCAGGACGCCGACGATGGCGAGGGGGGCGATGGCGTGTTTCATGGATCGTCTCCGTGGTCGTGAGATGGGGGACGCGCTAGGGCGGCTCATTTTGTGGGGGTCGTGGGGCCGGGGGCGACCACGACGTGGAAATTCACCTGGATTTCATTTGCAACGGTGTCGGTGTCGCCCCAGGCGCCCTGTCCGATGCCGAAATCCAGGCGCTTCAGGGTGAAGCCCCCGTCGAGCACGCCCGTGGCCCCGTCGGTTTTGAACGTGAAGGGGGCCGCCACCTCCTGGGTATGGCCCTTCAATGTGAGGGGGCCGCGCACCTCGTAACGCCCCCCGCCCAGGGCCTTGACACTGGCCGAGACGAAGCGGGCCGTGGGGAAGGCCTTGGTCTGGAACCAGTTTTTGCCGGCCACCTCCTCGTCGGCCTCGGTCGATCCGGCGTCGATGCTGGCGAGATCCACCTCGAGCACGGCCTTGCCGGCTTCCGGGCGGGCGGGGTCGAAGCTCACCTGGGTGGTAAAGCGGGCGAACCGGCCATTCACCGGAACCCCCATCTGGCGAGAGGTGAAGGTGAGCTGGCTCTTGTCGGGCAGGACCTTGCCGTATTCGACGGCGGCGGCCGGCAGGGCGGCGCCGAGGAGGGCGAGGGAAAGCATGAAGCGGGCGCGCATGGCGTCAGGACGGCGTGCGGCGCAGGAAGGGCAACATGCGGGCGAGGATGTCGTCCCGGTCCACCAGGTGGTGCTTGATCGCCGCGGCCACGTGGATGGCGACGATACCCAGGAGGGTGAAGTTGAGGGCTTCATGGACTTCCTCCAGCAGATGACCCAGTTCCTTGTCCTTACCCACCAGATCGGGCAGCGGTACCACCCCGAACCAGACCGTCTGAAATCCCTTGGCCGAACTCATGAGCCAGCCGGAGAGCGGAATCACCAGGATCAGAAGATACAGCAGGTGGTGGAGCCCGGTGGCGGCCTGGCGTTGCCAGCGGGGCATGGCCTCCGGCAGGGCGGGGGCGGGATGGCCGGCGCGCCAGGCCAGGCGCAGGAGGGCGAGGAGGAAGACCGTCACCCCCGCCCACTTGTGCCAGGCGTAGTACTGGAGCTTTTGCGGCGACAGGGGCAGGTCGTGCATGTACACCCCCATGGGCCAGGCGAAGAAGATCAGCAGGGCTACGAGCCAATGGAGGGCGATGGCGACGCAGGTATAGGAGGACGACGACGAGTTCAATGCGGGCTCTCGGATCATGACAAAACAATGGCCGGTGGCGCCGGCGTTGGGGTTCAGAACCGCGGGTTGGGGAATTGGTTCCCGGCGATTGCGTCCTTCTCCAGGGCATCGAGGCGATTCGCGAGGGCCGGCAGGCCTTCCTCGATGGCGGCGAGGCCCGGCGCCAGGATGATCGCCGACTTGATTTCATGGACTTGCCCCTGGCGCACGGCCGGAATCGACTCCCAGCCCGGCCGGCTCGTCACCCGTTCGGGGCGGAAATGCTTGCCGCACCAGGAGCCCAGGATGAGGTCCGGCGCCCGCGCCACCACTTCGACGGGGTCGGTGATGATCCGCTCCTGGGCATTGGGCGCACTGGCCCGGTCGGCGAAGATGTCTTCGCCCCCGACGAGGGTGATGAGTTCGGAAACCCAGCGGATGCCGCTGATCATGGGCTCGTCCCACTCCTCGAAATACACCCGCGGGCGGCGGCCGAGGCGTGCAACCCGCGCTTCGCCGGCTGCGCGCGCCTCGGTGAGGGTGTTTTCGAGCTGCGTCACCAGGGCCGCGGCGGCGTCCTGGGCGCCGACCAGCGCACCCAGTGTTTCCACCATCGCCAGGATTCCTTCGACGCTGCGGTGATTGAACACGTGCACCGCCACCCCTGCCTTCACCACCTCCCGCGCCACGTTGGCCTGGAGATCGGAAAAGGCCAGGACGAGGTCCGGCGCCACGGCGAGGATCTTGCCCACGTCGGCGGTGGAGAAGGCGCTCACCTTGGGCTTCTCCTTGCGTGCCCGGGGCGGGCGCACGGTGAAGCCTGAGATCCCCACGATGCGATCCTCTTCGCCCAGGCGGTAGAGGACTTCCACCGTCTCGGTGGATAAGCAGACGATGCGCTGGGGGCGGCGTTTCATGGCGCGCCCTTGGCGGATCGTCGCTGGCGGGCAGTTTCCAGGGCGGCGCAGAGGCGCTCGGCGCCATCCAGCAGGCGGGGGGTGTGCCGCTGCATCAGATCTGGCGGGATGAAGGACAGGTTGCCCCGGCGCGCGGCCAGGAGATCCGGCCAGCGCTGCCACTGGTCGAGCCATTCTGGTCGCGCCTCTCCCATGCCGCTCGCCACGATCACCTCCGGATTGGCGGCCAGGACGGACTCGGCGCTGATGACCGGGGCGATCTGGGGGAGATCTGCAAATACATTGCGGCCGGCACACAGACGCATGACATCCGAGATCAGATGCGCGCCGTTGATGGTCATCAGCGGCCGGTCCCAGATCTGGTAGAAGACGGGCACCGGCGCCTGGCGGGCATAGCGGGCAGAGAGGGCGTCGCGACGCTGGCGGAAAGCCTGGGCGGCGGCCTGGGCGGCGGTCTCGGTGCCGGCCAGGATGCCGTAGGTCTCCAGGGTTCTGGCCACATCATCGAGGGTGCGGGGCTCGCTCACGAAGACCGGGATCCCCAGGGCGGTGAAGCGTTCCAGATGGGCCTCCCGGTTACCGCTCTTCCAGGCCAGGACCAGATCTGGCTTGAGCGCCACCACCGCCTCCATATTCACCGCGTTGTAGCTGCCGACCCGGGGCACGTCCTTGGCGGCCTCGGGGTAATCGCTGTATTGAACCGTGCCCGCCAGGTGCGACCCGGCGCCGGCCGCAAACACCACCTCCGCGATGTGGGGGGCGAGGGCGACGATGCGTCGCGCGGGCTGAGCCAGGGTGATGCGGTGGCCTTCATCGTCCTCGAGGCTGATGGCGGCCGGCGCGGGCAGCGCCAACAGGAGGAGAACGAGGCAGATCAGGCGTTGGGCCATGGGCATGGGGTTGGCCGTCAGGGCAGCGTGAAAAAGGGTGACAGGGCTTGGGCGAGGCGCGCCCAGCCAGGTTCCGTTCCGGGCAGGCCGAAGCGTAGCAGGGGCGCCCCCGGCCAGTGTCGGACCAGGATGCCCTGGCGAGCGAGGTGCTCGGCGATCGCGGTGGCTTGGGGGAGCGCCACGGTCTGGAAGAGCGCGCAGCCCCGCGGTTCGCCTCCGAGGCGGGCGAGCAGCCCGGCCAAGCGGGCGCCATCCTGCGTCAGGCGGGCGCGGGTGACCGCCTGCCAGGGGGAGTCGGCGAGGGCCGCCCGGGCGACCTCCCGCGAGGGGCCGGCGAGGGGCCAGGGGCCCAGGCATTCCGCCAAGGCGTGTCGCAGCGTCGCAGGGGCGAGGACGAAGCCGACCCGGGCCCCGGCGAGGCCGAAGAACTTGCCCAGGGAGCGCAGGATCACCAGGCCCGGCCGACCGGACATGCCGGCCAGGCTGAACTCGGGCGTGGTATCGATGAAGGCCTCATCCACCACCAGCCAGCCGCCCCTGCGGGCGAGCCGTTCGTGCCATTCCCGCAGCTGAGCCGGAGTGAAGCGGGTGCCGTCCGGATTGTTGGGGTGGCCGACGGTCAGGCCGTCGAGGGCGTCCAGGGCGGCGTCGATGTCCGAGGCGGCGAGGGGGCGGAGGTCGTGACGGCGCCAGGCGTGGCGGTGTTCTGCATAGCCGGGTTCGAGCACGCCGACGCGGGTTGCGCCGAGGACCTGGGGCAGGGCCTGGATGGCGGCCTGGGAGCCGGCGACCGGCAGGATCTCTGCCGTGCCGTAATAGGCGGTGGCGGCCGGGAGGAGATCGTCGTCGTCCTCGGGCAGTCGCTGCCAGGCCGCCGGGGAAATCGGCGGCACCGGGTAGCCATGGGGATTGATCCCTGTCGACAGGTCCAGCCAGTCCGCGAGGGGAATGCGATGCTGCGCCGCGGCCGCCCGCAGCCGGCCGCCATGCTCAAGCACCGGCTACCCCCAGGGCGACGGCGGCGAAGGTGGCGAGGAGTAGCCACAGGGTCTGGCCCCGGCCCACCAGGGAAATCGCGGCGGTGATGGCGGCCACGTCCGGGGCCCGCCCCTCGCCGAGTGCCGGGCGGGTCGTGACCTCCCCGTGGTAGCGTGCCGCGCCGCCCAGCCGCACCCCCAGCGCCCCGGCCCCGGCGGCCATCACCGGCCCGGCGTTGGGGCTGTCCCAGGCGGGTGCCTGGATGTGCCAGCAGCGCAGGGCTTGGCGGGTGCGGCCGAGGAGGGCGTAGGTCAGGGCAGTGAGGCGGGCCGGCAGCCAATTGGCCACGTCATCGGCCCGGGCGGCGGCCCAGCCGAAGGCACGATAAGCCGGCGTGCGGTAGCCCCACATGGCGTCTAAGGTGTTGGCAAGGCGAAAGGCCAGGGCCCCGGGGCCGCCGGCCACGAGAAACCAGAATAGGGCGCCGAACACCGCATCGTTACCGTTTTCCAGCACCGACTCGGTGGCAGCCCGGGCCACGCCCTCGGCGTCCAGTTCGGCCGTTTCCCGGCTGACCATCCAGCTCACCCGCTGGCGCGCGCCTTTGAGATCGGCGGCGGCGAGGGGCGTCGCGACGGCCTGGGCGTGCTCGGCCAGACTGCGCCCGCCCAGGGCGAAGTAGAGCAGGCTCCCATCGACCAACAGGGCGGAGATCGGCCCAAGGCCGCGAAGCCACAGGGCGAGCCCCACCCAGGGCAGGACTGCCGCAATCCAGGCGAGGCTGCCGCTGAGCCGGGTCCGCCCGAGGCGGGCAAAGGCGGCTTCCAGCGCCGCGGCCCAGCGCCCGAAGGCCACCAGCGGGTGGCCCCGGCGTGGCTCTCCCAGGGCCCGGTCCAGCCCGGCCCCCGCCCAAAGGGCCGCGGCGGCGAGCCAGGGGTCGGCGAGGAGGGGCGGGAGGGCGGCTACCATGAATGGGATAATGGGCACATCTTGAGGAGCCCGGATTCTACGCCATGACGATGTTTTCCCCCGCCGCCGGTCTGATGGTCCAGGGCACCACCTCGGATGCGGGCAAGAGCACCCTGGTGGCGGGGCTGTGCCGCTTGCTGGCCCGGCGGGGCGTGCGGGTGGCGCCGTTCAAGCCCCAGAACATGGCCCTCAATTCGGCGGTGACGGTGGATGGCGGCGAGATCGGCCGCGCCCAGGCCCTCCAGGCCCAGGCGGCGGGGATCCCGCCCCACACGGACCACAATCCGGTCCTCCTGAAGCCGGCGACGGACATTGGCGCCCAGGTGATCATCCACGGCCGGGTCGTGGCCGAACTGTCGGCCCGGGACTACCACGCGTACAAGCCCCGGGCGATGGCGGCGGTGATGGAGAGCTGGCGCCGCCTAGCCGGCCAATACGATTGCGTGCTGGTGGAAGGGGCGGGGAGCCCCGCCGAGATCAATTTGCGCGACCGGGACATCGCCAACATGGGCTTCGCCGAGGTGGCAGACGTGCCGGTGATCCTGGTGGCGGACATCGATCGGGGCGGGGTCTTCGCCCACCTCGTGGGCACCCTGGAGCTGCTCTCGGCTTCGGAGCAGGCCCGCGTGCGGGGCTTCGTCATCAACCGCTTCCGCGGCGATATCGGGCTGCTGCAGTCCGGGCTGGATTGGCTGGAGGGCCGCACCGGTCGTCCGGTCCTGGGGGTGCTGCCCTATCTCCACGGCCTCTTTCTCGACGCGGAAGACGCGCTGGGCGAGGCCCGGGCGATCAAGGACGCGGCCCGGCTGAAGGTCGTGGCGCCGGTCTATCCGCGGATTTCCAACCACACCGACCTCGACCCCCTGCGCCTGCACCCGGAGGTGGCCTTTCAATGGGTCGGGCCGGGCCAGGCCTGGCCGGGGGCCGACCTCATCGTGTTGCCGGGCTCGAAGAGCGTGCAGGCGGATCTGGCCTGGCTGCGGGCCCAGGGGGGCGAGGAGGCGATCCGGCGCCACCTGCGCTACGGCGGCAAGGTGTTGGGGATTTGCGGCGGCTACCAGATGCTTGGGCGGGCGCTGCGGGATCCCCTCGGCCTGGAGGGTGCGCCGGCGGAGGCAGCCGGCCTGGGATGGCTCGACTGCGAGACGGAGCTCGCGCCGGATAAGCTCCTGGCGAGCGTGCGGGGTCGCCTCACCCTGGCCGACGCTTCGGCTGCGGGGTATGAGATCCACATGGGGCGCACCACGGGCCCCGACCTCGATCGACCCCTGGTGCGCCTGGAGGATGGACGGGCCGACGGGGCGATGTCGGCGGACGGTCAGGTCGCCGGGACCTACCTCCATGGGATTTTCGATGCGCCCGCCGCTTGCGGCGGCTTGCTGGCCTGGGCAGGACTCGATTCCGCGCGCGGCGTGGATCTGGCGGCGCGGCGGGAGGCGGATATTGAGCGCCTGGCCGACGCCCTGGAGGCCCACCTGGATTTGGCCCAGCTGGCATCCTGCCTGCCCCCCGTCGCGGCCGCCGCATTGGCTTGACCAGGCCGGGGCGCCCCCCTACCATCGCCGCCATGGAAGCCGATCTCATCAAGCTCGAGGGACAGCTCGAGCAACTGGTTGCCCTTTGCACGGCCCTGCGGGAGGAGAATCGCAACCTGCGCCTGCGGACGGCGGAGCTGGAGGTCAGGAACCATGCCCTGGCCGCCAAGGTGCGGGAAGCGGTGACCCGGGTGGAGGCCGTGCTCGATCGATTGCCGGAGAGCGAGACCGATGGAAGCGCTTGATATCCGTTTGTTGGGCAAGGAGTATCGGGTCAATGTGACACCGGAAGACCGGGACGCCCTGCAGGAGGCGGTGCGCTTGCTCGGTGACAAGCTGACCGAGGTGGCGGCCCGGACCCAATCCGGCGGTGAACGCCTCCTGGTGATGACGGCCCTCAACATCGCTCACGAATTCATCCAATTTCAGCGTCAGGGCGGGGTTGATTTGCAGGCGTCGAAGCGTAGAATCGATTCCATGAATTCCCGGCTCGAAGGGGTCCTCGCTCAACAGGAACGCCTGTTTTAGCGGGGTTGGGGCGGGAAAGATCAATCCCCTGCAGTGTTCGCCGGAGCCGTAGATTCCTTGAACCAATGTCTTCGCGACTTGGCCGCTGACCGTTGAAACCGCTGGTGTGCACGCCCCAAGCCGGGTGAGCCTGATGCGGGAGGAACGCGGCCTCCCTGAACCCCAAGTTCAGGATGCCCGGCGAAGGCGGCACAGGCGGGGGGCCCACCGAGAAGAGCGCGGAGTTCCGCGCTCTTCGTTTTTTTGGATGCGCCAACCATGCGTTACTGGCTGAGAAGTTCATCAGTCAGTAGCGCGTTGGGCCGTAAGCCGCGTCATCATTGCCTTTCAGTCCGAAGACGAGACCCCGCGCCAGGCGGAAGAACGGCGTTTGGGTGGGAATTTGGGTGGGAATTCGAGCTGGCTGGCGCTGAACGTTGCTGGACCCAGGCCCTCACCAGCTCACCGGCTTGACGATCGCGGTGTCGGGGATCGTGTCGGGAAACACCGATGCTTTGAGATGGGCGGCGTGAATGTGCCGCACCGACGACGCCACCGCCGCCAGTGGCTTCGACGCGCCGAACGATGATGGGCTGAGCAGTGTCACCGGCTTCTTCAGTTCCTGCACAACGATGCGAATCGGTTCGACGAGATCGGTGTCGTTCGAGATCACGACCGCGCCGTCGTAGCGGCCCGCCCAGCCGTCGTGGATGAGGTGGCAGGCGAGATTGACGTCCGACCCCTTCTCTTCCATAACGTGCACCTGCGCCTTGAGCGCGTCGGTCGTTGGCGGCCGCGCCTTGTTGCCCTTGCCGTATTTGCCGACAGTGAGACTTTCCGGCTGATTTCCGTTGATTGCGGGATCATGCGCGACGGCGTATTGGCCGGGCGGCAGCATGGCTTGCTCGTTGCCATTGCTAACTACGCGGTCGCCGATGGGAAGATTCAGCACCGGTCGCCATACCGCCTTGGCGAGGAACTGTCCGAAGAACAGCTCGACCTCGGGCACGGTTTTCAGCGCGTTGAAGTAGATCTGTTGCCGACGAGGCTGGTCGGGGTCGCTGGCCCCGGAGACGCGCGCCGTGTAGTACTTCACCTTGTCGATGGTCACGGTCCCGGCCGGCATCGCGGCTTCGGCGAGTGCCTTCACGTTGAGCCACTTGCAGCCTGACTCGCGGATAGCGTAGTAGAGGTTGAAGCCGTCGATGTAGACCCAGGTACGCACGCAGTCTCCAGATAGCAAAAAGCCACACCCGAAGGTGTGGCCTCTTGAGCCGACAGCACGCTGCCGGCGGGTATGTACTCCAATTATAATCCCAATGTGGGGCTTGTGGGAGTCCGAATCGCCCGCGTTTTGCAACAAGAACCTGCATGCGCCATGCTGTCACTACCGCCTCGCGGACTCGACTACGCCAGAACGCATGAAGAGTCCGAGCACTTCTAGCCCGGCAAGCTTCTCGCCTGTTGCCCGCCGCCGGCGACTGTGGGCGGCTCATGGACTGCGCCACCCACCAGTCATTTCACCCAGGCATTCAGAGATAACCCTGTAGCCACAGCCGGCCCTCGATATCCTGGCCGACCTGTGGTGGCCCCTCACCAGACTACGCGCGACGGGTGATCACGATGTCCAGATCAGCATCCTCGTCGCCATATTTTGCGCCACACTGATGCGATAATGCCATCTGCACAAAAATAACAACCAGATAGGTCGATATTGTCCATCCAGGCTGTCGTGCGCATCGAGACCGAACCGTACAAGTGGGAGTCCGCCAGAAGGGAGTCCGCCAGAATTTCGGACTGTCCCACGGATGTGGCAGGCTGCCTCGGCATCGCCTGCCGGTTTCTCCATCTCACGGCAAGCCTCGGAATTGATGAATTCATGAGTGCTGGCCCGATATCAGAGCATCCGGCATCAGGAGGGGGAGCTTGAACGATCGTCCCGCTCACTGCGGAAAGGCCCTCAATCCGCTCCTCAAGATGGCCGTGCTGGCCGGCGTCCAGACCGCAGTCCGCCTCCACATCCGCCGGGGGGACGATGTCAACGCGACTGACGACAAGGGACGTTCAGCCCTGATTTTGGCAGCCTCACGAGGGCATACTGAAACATGCCGGCTTCTTCTGGAAGCAGGAGCAGATCCCCGCATTCTCGACAATGACGGCAACGATGCCCTGTCGCTCGCGAAAGGCGCCGGCAGGATCGAACTCGCGTTGCTGCTGGGTCAATATCTGTCCGTGTCGCCGGAACCACAAACCGGGGAGATACCGACATTCGGGTTCGCGTCGGTGGAGGGCGACAACAGAGCGGCTGCGGACGAGGCCCACATCGACCTGTCAGACTGGGAGGCAGAGGAGGAGTCTCAGCCGCCGCCCAGCGACGAGGAATGCCTGGCAATCGCCTCTGCAGTCCAGCGGGACATTTCGGCCCATGTACCAATAGATGTCGATGAGGACTGGTCGGATGTGGACATCGACCTGCCGAATATCCAGAAGGGGCGCAGGCGCAGGAATGCCCTCGATGATGACGACCGCGATGCTGCGCGGCACCTTTTCCTTGTCGGTCTGCAGGACGGCAATGTGCCGCGGAGACGCATCACAGAAGTGGCTCTCCGAAATGATGGTGAACCAGACATCGAGTTTGTAGGGCGTCTGTCCCTTGCGCTGGGAGACCTTGGCGTCGTCATAGACGAGGAAGACTGGGAATGGCGTGATCCAGTCTTCATGGACGAGGAATTAGAACGACTGGCCAACGATGCCCTCAGCTTCCTCACGGAGCTGACCTACCAGGACAATGATCCCCTGCGGCTATACGTCAAGGACATGAGCACCGAAAGCCTGCTCTCGCGCGAGGACGAGGCCGCGCTTGGACGGGACATGGAAGCAGGCCTTGAGGATGCCGTCACTGTCGTCGCAGGTTGTATTCCTGCCATCGAGGAAATCCTCAAGATGGCTGGCGAAATCGGGCGTGGCGAAGTGCCGCTCGGGATCATGGTCGACAGGGATGCAGTCTCCCAGACGGGACACCATGGAATCGACGACTTCATGTCTGGCGAGGAAGTGGTTGGCCCGGAAGGCCCCGATGAGGACGAAGACGGAAACGATGCCGCCGCGGAGAAACGCGCGGCACCTCCAGATTTTGTCTCCCGCATCGACACCGTTTGCAGACTGCTTCCCGGCATGCCGCAGGCCGGCCACGATGCCATGCTCGATCTGGTGCGAGGACTTGGGTTATCCTGGGTTTTCCTGGAACATCTCCGTGACGTGCTGGGACAAAACGGAGCCGATCCGGCCGCCCACCGGGCATTGTCCTTGGCGCTCGACCAAGCGGGCAGGGCAAGACGCCGCATGACCGAAGCAAACCTGAGGCTGGTCGTTTCCATAGCCAAGAAATACAGCCGCAGAGGATTGCCCTTTCTCGACCTGATCCAGGAAGGGAATATCGGCCTGATGAAGGCCGTCGAGAAATTCGAGTACCGGCGTGGCTTCAAGTTTTCGACCTATGCCACGTGGTGGATCCGTCAGGCAGTCACGCGTGCCATTGCCGATCAGGCACGTCTTGTCCGCGTACCTGTGCACATGGTCGAGACGATCAACCAAATTGAACGGGCTCGCGAGGCGATTGAGGCGGTAACTGGTCGTTCGGCGGATCTCCGGACAATTGCCGACCACTTGACGATTCCGGCAGCGAAGGTTGCGAAGGCCCTCAGGGCATCCCGTGAGACCGTATCCCTCGAAGCGTCAATCGGAGAAGCAGACGGTCCGACCATAGAGGAGACGCTGGTGGCTACAACTTCGGAACCCGAGGGATGGGCAATGCAGCGTGCCTTGCGCGAGGCACTGGAGCAACAACTCGCTACATTGCCTCCCAGGAATGCCGAAGTGTTGCGGATGCGCTTCGGCCTCGATGACGGCGATGACCGAACTCTGGAGGAGGTGGGGCGGGCCTACGGCGTCACGCGGGAACGCATTCGCCAGATTGAGGCCACGGCACTACGTAAGTTGCGTCACCCTTCCCGTGCCGAATTGTTGCGACCTTTCCATTCAGATCGATAAGGAAAGGCAGAAGGAGGACTATGAATCCTGGTAAGTCGCGCTATGCGCCTCCAAAGGCAGGCGCAATGATTGAAGCCCTCCGCGGTCTTGGCTATTCGACGGCCACCGCTTTGGCCGACATCATCGACAACAGCATTTCGGCCGAAGCTGCAGCAGTTCACATCGACTTCATATGGGACGGTCGCAACAGCCGAATCGCGGTTCTTGATAATGGGCGTGGCATGAGCGACGCCGAGCTCGAAGGTGCCATGCGTCTGGGCGACAAGAATCCACTGACTACCCGCGACGCTCATGATCTCGGCCGCTTCGGCTTGGGCCTGAAAACCGCCTCATTCTCGCAATGCCGTCGGCTTACGGTCGCCAGTGTCAAAGATAATGCGCAAAGCTGTCTGAGATGGGACTTGGACGAGCTGGCGGCCAACCCCGGCAACGAATGGCTGCTCTTTGAGGGCCCCGCCGATGGCTCCCTGCCATTTCTCGCTAGCTTGGACGGCAAGACGGCCGGAACGCTCGTGCTCTGGGAGACGCTCGACCGCATCGTCACCACTGGCTACACCGCGGACGACTTCAACGACCTCATTGACAATGTCGAGGTGCACTTGGCGATGGTCTTCCATCGTCTCCTCCAAGGTCCGCACGCTCGGCTCAAGTTGCTGCTCAATGGCCGCCCTGTCGTGCCGTGGGATCCGTTCATGTCAGGACACCCCGCCAAGCCTTGGACATCGCCGGTCACCAACCACCAGACTGATTACGGCGTCGTATCGGTCCAGTGCCATGTCTTGCCCCACCGCGACAAGCTGACCAATGCCGAGTTCGAGGAGAACGCCGGCCCAGCCGGCTGGACAGCCCAACAAGGCTTCTATGTCTATAGGAATGAGCGCCTCCTTGTTGCGGGCGGATGGCTGGGCTTGGGCAACTCGCGCGCGTGGAACCGGGAGGAGGCCCATCGCTTGGCGCGCATCCGCCTGGACATCCCCAACACGGCAGACGCCGACTGGAAGATCGACGTTCGCAAATCGACGGCCCGCCCGCCGGTGTCGCTGCGCTTCTGGCTCACTCTCTTGGCCGAAAACACTCGCGATCGTGCCCGGCGCGTGTTCGCCTATCGCGGATCGCCCGCCCCCGCTGCAGGCAACCAGCCGATCGGGCAGGCTTGGCGGGTGGAGAGGCTCAAATCCGGTCTGCGGTATCGGATCGATGAATCGCACCCGTCGGTGGCAGCCGTTATGGAAAGCGCGGGCGCATTGCAGCCGCTTGTGAAGTCGATGCTCCGCGTGATCGAAGAAACGGTCCCGGTCCAGCGCATCTGGCTGGACACCGCCGAGAACAAGGAAACGCCGCGCACCGGCTTCGAGGGCGAACCCAGCGCGGCCGTGATCGAGGTCTCAAGCGTGCTCTTCAATGACCTGGTCGAACGCAAGGGCCTGAGCGTCGAAGAGGCCCGCAAGTCGATGCTCAGGACCGAGCCATTCCAGAAATACCCAACGCTGGTCGCCAAACTGGGGGGAAATCAATGATTGCAGCAGAAGAGGCAGGCGCTCAAGCGGAGCTGCTTGAAAACGTCATCGCCACCGCGCAACGGCTGGTGAAGGCCGAGAAGGACAAATCCAGGATCACCCCCGCCTTCATTGCCGAGAAGGTCCAGTTGGCCGCGATGATGTTTGCCGGGGACTCGCCGCACGCCGTGGATCAAGGTAAGGCAATCATCACGCTGATCCAGCGTTTCAGCCACTGGATCGGCAAGGCAACAACGCTCAAGGACGACACGGGGCACCGTGATTGGCTCACGGCCGCCCGAAAGCGCGAGTGGCACTACTGGCGGCGCTACCGAGACTTCCTGGAGTCCAAGCTCTCCGACACGGTAGTCGAAGGCCTGAACGAGGCAACCGACGACATCCTGGGGTTGCTGGAAGACCCGCAACGGACCGACCCATGGGACCGACGCGGCCTGGTCGTCGGCCATGTGCAGTCCGGCAAGACCAGCAATTACTCCGGGCTCATCTGCAAGGCCGCTGACGCTGGATACAAGATCATCATCGTGCTCGCGGGCATGCACAACAACCTGCGCTCGCAGACCCAGATGCGGCTCGAGGAGAGCTTCCTCGGCTACGAAACCACAATCGACCGCGATCCAGGCATGCCGATCGGCGTGGCTGAATTCGGGGAAGACTTGAAGACGAACTCCGCGACCACGCGCGCAGAAAACGGCGATTTCAACAAGGCTATCGCCAGACACTTCCACGGTATCTCGCCAGAAGAACGCCCCTGGCTCTTCGTCGTCAAGAAGCAGAAGTCGGTGCTCACTGCGCTGCTGCACTGGATCCAGACTCGCGTAGCCGACACGACGGACGCGGGCGACGGCCGGAAGCTCGTGACCAAGCTGCCACTTCTGATGATCGACGACGAAGCGGACAACGCTTCCGTGGACACAGGCGAGCAGATGTTCAACGAGGACGGGACGCCGGACGAGGAGCATCAGCCGAAGGCCATCAACAGCCTCATCCGCCAAGTGCTGCACGCCTTCACCCGCAAGGCCTATGTGGGCTACACGGCCACGCCGTTCGCCAACATCTTCATCCACCACAAGGGCGCAACGGCCAAGGAAGGACCTGACGTCTTCCCCCGCTCCTTCATCATCAACCTCGCCGCGCCGTCAAACTACGTGGGCCCTGCCCGCATGTTCGGCAAGGTGACCAAAGAGGGGCGCAAGGGCGCGCTTCCCCTCTCCCGGCTCGTCGTGGACCACTACGACCCGGAGACGGATTCGGGCTGGATGCCGCCAAAGCACAAGAAGACCCACGTCCCGACCCACCACGGGCAGGAAGTTATTCCGCCCTCACTGCGCGAAGCGATTTGCTCCTTCGTCCTGGCATGTGCGGCGCGCGAGCTGCGCGGCCAGAGGGGCGAACACAGCTCCATGCTGATCCACGTCACCCGATATGTGGACGTGCAGAGTCATGTGCGCGAGCAGGTCGAGGAAGCCGTGCGCCGGATGCGCCAGAAGATTACGCGCGGCAATGGGGCCGACGAGTTGCTAGATCAATTGCGCAAGCTCTGGGAAGAGGACTTCCTCCCCATCCGGGACCAAGTCGCCGATCTCTCGCCCCCTGAAGAGTGCCCGCCCGAGATGCCTGGCTGGGACGACGTGTTTGCCACGCTACCCGATGTCCTCGACGACATCGAAGTCCGCTCGATCAACGGCACCGCGAAGGATGCGCTCGACTACGCGACGCCAGGCGCCGCGCTCAAGGTGATTGCTGTCGGCGGCGACAAGCTTGCGCGGGGCCTGACGCTTGAAGGCCTGTGCGTGAGCTACTTCGTGCGGACCACGAAGATGTATGACACGCTGATGCAGATGGGCCGCTGGTTCGGGTATCGCCCCGGCTACCTCGACCTCTGCCGCCTCTACACCTCGGCCGACCTGGTGAAGTGGTTTGGCCACATCGCCGACGCGTCCGAAGAATTGCGCGAAGAGTTCGACTTCATGGCCGGGGCCAAGCTGACGCCGGAGCAATACGGCCTCAAAGTGATGTCGCACGAAGTGCTGACAGTCACCTCGCCGTTAAAGATGCGCAACTCGCAGACGCTGTCGCTGACCTACAGCGGCACCCGTCCGCAGACCATCCTTTTCCATCGGGATGCCAAGGTCCAGCGGCAAAACCTTGACGCAGCGGACGCCTTGATCGCTTCGCTCGGGAATCCGTGGGACCAGCCTCTGAAATATGCCCGCGATGGCGATGCCGACTCCTGGCCGAACGCCCGCCTCTGGAAGGACGTTGATGTAAGCAAGGTGCTCGGGTTCCTCGGATCCTATGCGACCCATCCCAATGCGACCACCGCCAAGGCTGGCGTGCTTGCCGAGTTCATTTCCAAGATGGTCGAGACCGGCCAGCTGACGAACTGGAGTGTCGCGCTGCTTGGCGGTGGCGATGGCGTTGGCGATGCGCATGCTTTCCCTGGGGCCGCGGCGTCGGAAAAGTTCTTCATTCGCAAGACCGAGGACCCTGCCGATCCTGAAAAGCGAGACCCGAAGAACTTTGCCATCGGCGTGCTCACCGATCCAAAGGACGAAGGTATCGATTTGGGCGACGACGCCTGGCGCCAAGCTCTAGAGCTTACCCGCGCAGCATGGAAGCCCGATCCCGCCCGAGGCCGCATCACGCTCCCAGGCGTTCCAAGCGGCAAGGGCATTCGCGAAGCTCGAGGGAAGCTAGGTGGCGAAGTAGATCGTGGATTGCTACTGCTCTACCCGCTAACGCCCTATTCCTACAAGGACAAGACCCCGGAAGGGCTCATCGTTCCGGGATGGAGCAAGCCCATCATGGCTTTCGCCATCGCGTTCCCCGCCAGCGACAACCCGATCAGAGTGGAATACGAAGTCAATCTCCTCTACTGGATGCAGGAATATGGCCCGTCCGAGTGAAGAGTTCCTGCTGGCCTGGTCGTCGCTGTCCGGCGATGACCCCAAGCCTGGTTGGCACGCCATCGCGCTGCCCGCCGCCGGCTCCGTGGAGCTGCGAGCGGGCCGGCGCTCGCCAGACAACGCCGAAGCGATCTTGCTTGGCTTCCCGTCCGTGCAATTAGCAGCGTCCGAAAAGCTGCCCGAGGGGCAAGGCTTCGCGGTCGAGCGCGCGGACCCGGAGAGCGCGGGCCAGCATTGGCTCGCTCTCACCCGCAGGGCCGCAGGTAGCGCGGAGCTCTTCTCCGCAATGGCCTGCGATGTGGTCGGAGCGCTGGACGATTCGGCTGCGGCCGGAGCCGGCGAAGCCAGGATGCTGCGGGTTTTCATCGGACGGGTCGGCGCCTGGCAGGAGTTCATGCGCAAAGGATCCCAGGCGCTGAGCCCCGAGGCCGAGATCGGCCTGGTTGGAGAGCTTACGCTGCTGCGCGCGATTGTCGACGCGGGTGTGCCGTCGGCCGTCGCCGTCGAGTCGTGGGCGGGACCGCTTGATGGCGTTCAGGACTTCGAGCTTGGCACTGGGGCGGTGGAGGTCAAGGCCACGCTGTCCGCCACGGGGTTTCCCGCCAAGATCGGCTCGCTCGAACAGCTCGATGATTCGACGCGCCAGCCGTTGTTCCTCGCCGGCGTGCGTCTGCGGCAAACTGAGGTAGGCCATAGTCTGCCCGATTTGATTGCGGCCATGCGCGAATCGGCCAAGCAAGACGACGAAGCCACATGCCTCTTAAGCGAGCGGCTGCTCGCTGCGGGTTACTTCGACGCGCACGCCGATCGCTACGCGCGGCGGTTCGCCCTCGCGGAGACACGGATGATCGAGGTGAAGGAAGACTTCCCCAGATTGACCCCTGGCAGAGTGCCCGCCGGGATCACCCGCGCCGCGTATGAGATCGACCTGGACAAGGCCGCGGGTGACAACGTCGCCGTGGTCGACGCATTGAAGAAATTGGGAGCGATATGAGTTTGAGCCTGCCGGATTTCCTGCGCGAGACGCAGGCCGCCGTCCGTTCGCAGATGCAGGAAGGCGCGCTATATGAAGAACTGGTCTTCGCGGGAATCGTGATGGACCACATGTCGGAAATCGGCATGACGTTCGAGCCGGTCGAGTGCCACTTCGAGGGCAAGGTGGGCAATGCAAACCTGCGGCTAAGCGGCTATTCCGTGTCCGACGACAGCGATCAGCTCGATTTCTTCGTTAGCCTCTATGCCGGCGTCGATGTTCCGACGCCCATCCCGGACTCCGAAACCAAGACCGCCGTCGAGCAGTGCTTGCGCTTCTTGGCGCTTTGCGCTGAAGGCAAGTTGGCCCCGAAGCTTGATCCATCCAGCGACGTGCGCTCGCTGGCCGAGACGCTTCAGGCAATTTACAACGACTTGGAACAGGTTCGCGTCTACGTCATCACCGACCGCGTGGCCAAGTCCAAGAGCTTCAAGACGCGCGACATCGGCGGCAAAGCCGTGAGGCTCGAGGTGATGGACATCGAGCGGTTGCACCGACACTGGTCAGAAGGCAAACCGCGCGACGAGTTGGTCGTCGACTTCACCCAGGTTTCCGGCGCACCCCTTCCCTGTGTGTTCGTACCAGGCGAGAGCGACGACTACGACTATGCGCTGACAGCGATACCTGGTGAGGCGCTGCGGCTGCTCTATGAGAAATTTGGCGCGCGACTCTTGGAAGCTAACGTCCGATCCTTCCTCAGCGTAAAGGGCAAGGGCGTCAATGCGGGGATTCAGACGACTCTGAGAACTTCACCGGAGCGCTTCATGGCCTACAACAATGGCATCGTTATCGTGGCTGACGAGGCATTTCTCGGGAGAACGACCGACGGTTCCGCAGGAATCACCTGGCTCAAAGGTTTGCAGATCGTAAACGGTGGCCAGACGACGGCCTCGCTCTATTTCACCAAGAAGAAGTATCCCGATACAGACTTGAGCCGCGTCAGGGTACCGGCGAAGATCATCGTGATGAAGGTGCAGGACTCCACTAAAGAGGAAGCGCTGGTGTCTGATATTTCGCGCTTCGCCAACAGCCAGAACGCAGTCCGCCAGTCCGACCTGTCTGCGAACAAGCCATTCCACGTCGAGATTGAAAAGCTGGCGTTGTCCACCTATTGCCCAGACGGTGTCGGACGCTGGTTCTACGAGCGGGCCGCTGGCAGCTACAACACGATGCTCGCCCGCGAGGGGAGCACACCGGCTCGACTCAAACACCTGAAGGAGGTTGTGACGCCGCCATCGCGGAAGGTCACCAAGACGGATCTGGCCAAGTACATGAATGCGTGGGACAGGAAGCCCGATCTGGTCAGCCTCGGGTCACAGAAGAATTTCGAGCGATTCATGGATAGTCTCAGGGAGCCCGAGGGGCAGCCGCCGGCAACACTGCCCGACGTTGCCGCCTTCAAGGCGATGATTGCCAAGGCAATTCTCTTCAAGAAGGCCCATGCACTGGCCAGGCCCATGTTCCCTGCTTTTCAGGGAAATGTGGTCGTCTATCTCGTCTCCCTACTCGCCGATCGCCTGGGCGACAGGATCGATCTCGACAAGATATGGGCCAGGCAGGACATCTCGCAGGCTCTTAGACAACAATTGCAGGTATGGGCCGTCGAGGTTAACGATGCGCTGCACCGGAGTTCCGGAGGAAGGATGATTTCCGAGTGGGCCAAGAAACCGGAGTGTTGGGATGCGGTCCGGTCGTCGTCCTATTCGCCGGTCGGGGACGCAATTCCAGAACTACGCTGACAGCAGCAGGCAGAGATGGCCGACATCGTCAGTCCCGAGAAACGCAGCAGGATGATGGCAGGCATCCGGGGGAAAGGTACAAGGCCCGAGATGCTCGTTCGCCGCGCGCTCTTCGCTGAGGGATTCCGCTTCCGCCTGCATCGAAGTGACCTTCCCGGTGGGCCGGACATTGTTTTGCCGGGCAGAAAGGTAGCCATTTTCGTTCACGGCTGCTTCTGGCACCGTCATGCCGGATGCCGATTTGCGAAACTGCCATCTTCCAACGTCGACTTCTGGCGTAACAAGCTTGATGGCAACGTCCAGCGTGATCGCCGGGCCGTTGAGGTACTGCAATCAGCAGGCTGGCGGGTGCTGACGGTATGGGAATGCGCTACTCGTGACAAGTCTGTCGCGCCGTCCATAGGCGCACTGGTTCGCCGATGGGTTGATGATGGTGCCCCGGTCGGCGAGATAGCTATGCGCAATTCCGCTGCCCGATAGCGGCCCTCGCGAGGAAATCCGAAACCACTCCTGCAATCTGGCGGGCCAGATAGGGTGGTACGGCATTTCCGACCTGGACGTACTGCTCCGTCCTGCTGCCCTCGAAGAAGTAGTTGTCCGGGAAAGTCTGCAGACGAGCAGCCTCCCGCACGGTCAGGCTTCGGCATTGTGCGGGATCTGGATGAATATAGTAGTGCCCGTCCTTTGATATGTGCGATACAACGGTGGTGGATGGATACTGGGCGATCTGGACGCGAAAGCGGTCGGCGAACGGTACCTCTTCATCTTCCACGTTCCCATGGTTCGGGAGAAGTCCTTCCGGAAACTGTGCCAACTTGGGTGAACAGCCGAACTCGGCAGCGAAACAGGAGGCGAACAAATATCGGTGAAGGTCCGAACGCATGTGGGCACGGGTTTCGTGCAGCGTGGTCCCCCCGAGCCGCGGATCGTGATACCACGCACGAAGGGCCGTCGGCATCGAGCTATCGGTATTCACGTCACCTGCCACGAATCTGCCGCCGGTCGACTGGTGTGCTGCGGCTCTCATCACCGCTTCGCGCATCCGCTCCTCGATCTTCACTCTGGTTCTGGTCCTCCATCCCTTGAAGCTGCGAGGAGCTTCCTTGATCACCCGGAACCACGACTCGAAGGAATCCGGCTCTCTCGACAGACGGCTGCGCAAAGGTGGCAAACCTGAAACGGCCTGGCGTACCGACACCCTGGCGGTCATCGCCGACGGAAGCACGTCATGATCCAGCCATGACAGATCGCGCCGCACTCCGAAAAGGATGACCCTGTGGCGCATCTGCGGGACTTCAAAATTCTCGGCTTCGATGATGAAATCCTGGGGCCTGATGCTGTCACCACGACCATCAACCACGAAAGAGCGTATGTCATATTCAAGTCCGTTGCCGGGTCTGGAAAGATCTTCCAGTATCCGCTCGAAAATGAGCGATCCACCGTGTTTGGACGTAAGAATGCCCTTGACGTTTTCCATCACGAAAATGGCCGGCCCGAAGCCGCGGATGATTCGCAGGTACTCCCTGTAGAGAAAATGGCGCTTGTCCTCTTCGAACGCCTTAGGATCGGCCCCACGCATCCGAGAACGGCCCGCAATTGAGTATGCCTGGCAAGGCGGGCCTCCTATCAGGACCCACGGGTCGCTATTGCCGATGGACTCACGGATCCACTGGTCGACCTTCTCGCTCGCAATTTCGCCCAAGGTCGCGTTCTTCGCCTCGGCATAGGCTGCATGCGCCGCATCCGGCACCGAGGGATGAGAGAGCATTTCTTCCCTGGTGATGTCGTCCCTCACATAATCGTAGTAGCAGTCAGGGACACGCCCTTTTGGAAAACTACGGAACAGGGCACGGAGCGATAGCGTCCTGTGCGCGACCGGATCCTTCTCAATGGAGACGCGAACATCGAAGATCCGCGAGCCCAGGCTGTCGGTCAGAGAAGAGAAACCCTCTCCGAGACCACCTGGGCCAGCGAAGAGATCTACAACCGGAATCGGTCTCGACATCATTTCTTGTCTTTCATGGTCGATGCGGCGGTCGTCGCACAAGCCGGGACATGCTCACTTGCAAGGGAGTCAATGAGCTTCGAGATCAGGAGGCGAAACTGACCGAGGCTCGTATCGGCAAGTGCCGTCCGCACCTTGGTGGCGAGTTCATCGGCTGTCGGAATGTGCTCCCTGCTGTCAGAATGCACCAGCCGCAGCAGTGCTCTATCACTGGCACCGGAGGGCTCGCCTTTCCGCTCTCGTAGCGACTGATAGAGGACTGCCGGACGCCCAGCTCGTGAGCGAATTCTTTCTGGCTACGGCCATTTCGTGCGGCCCGAACCAGATCGGCAACGGTCATAATCGCCACGGATGGAATCATGTATGTGTGTGGCGCATATGCTGCCATATTGGAATGCTCGCCGTGCATTTTTACTCGGTGTTGGGTGGTCGGATCACGCGCCAGAACCTTCATTTCCCAGCAGCAAAGCGGCTTCCGCTTCACGTCTGGCAACCAGCTTTACGGCTGCTCGTGGCTCCGTAGTGCCTCCGCATCGATCACCAGGTCCACTTGCCGCGCCCGCCGGCTCCGGATCAAGGCGCGCCCAGCGGCGGCGATCAGGAGGTACGCCAGCGTCCCCGGAATGACCAGCACCATGCCGACGTCGCCCCAGGCCATGGTTGCAGCCAGGAAGGCAGCGGGCAGTACCACAAGGTCAAAGGCACGAACCAAGGGTGGTGCCTCGGTGCGGGTGTAGTTGACCCCGTCGATCGTTGTCCAATTCGCTAACGCCAGGACCTGCGGCACCTTCTGTGCCGTGACGATCAGGCTGATCTCGTGCCCGCGCCTAGCGGGCATCGTTCGGGTATTGACGGTGAACTCGCGCTCGGCCCCATCGTTGGCCCGGAGCCACAGTTCGTAGCGGTCGGTCGGCCCGATCGAGAGGTGCCCATACCGATGAACATTGGTATGGCGGCGCAGATCGACAATGCGCCCGTGGAAGGTTTGCAGCGTTGGCATGGATGCTCTCCTGGAGAAAGACCGCTCCAGCGTCTCGCACCGGATACCTGTTTCAACCCCCATGTTCGGGATTGCCCCCTCGTCTGCGCTCGATCCGATGACACTGCAAAAGGCTCGTACCTATGCTTCGCTCGTCGGCTATGGGGACGGGTAGAACGATGCCATGTCGTAGCCACCACCATTCCTGGCGTTTGCGAGTGGCGGGTAACCAATCGGCATTGTTTGCCATTGCTAGGGTATCCCCTCAGCCCAATACTGACCCTGCTTTGATCCGTTCCAGTTAGCGGCCCGGCGTGCATCGCGCACGAAAAACGCAAGCCCTTTGAGAGGTGATTCGTCACCCTGGCGTCTCGGGCGCCTGTTGTTCCGAACGCATTGCGTCCTTGGTGTTTCGCGGGTGTTGTCGGTGGCAGCCATGCTGCGAGCGACAACGCACGCCTCCATGCCCTTCGTCGGACTGCGCCCCGGCGTCGTTCGGAAGGGGCCGACAGCGCCCCCATCGCGGGGCGCACCCTTCAGGAGATATCCCCATGCAACCCATGCAGCGCCTCACCCTGGAACTGCCGCCCGAGTTCATCGCGGTATGTGCCGTCGATGGCGTCACGCCGGAACTCGTGCTCCGTGGCTTCATCGCCGACCTGGCCGGCATCATGAATTGGGCCAACGCCCCGCGTGCCGACGGCTACGGCAGCAACGGCTCGGACGAGCGGAGGATGGCCCGGGAATACTACGAGCGGGTCGGCTATCCGTACCTGCATCGTCAGCCCTGACGACACGGGACGCCCCTGCGCCTCGTGCGGCCGACCGGCCGGTAGCAAGAGCAGCCGGAGCAGGCCCGACCTGCCCCCGGCGGGGCGATGCCTCCCCACGCAAGGTGGCGGGGGTTGCCGGCGCCAGCGAGCGCGCGTCGTCACTAGCGGCAGCGCGGCTAGTGACGACGCGCCTACCACCGCCCGCGGATTTCGCAAGCCCTTGAGGCGCGCGGCATCCCGAAGCGGGCGGATCGGTAGAAAGGTGATGGCGGTGCGTGACGCCGCCACGTGACGGGGTCCCGAACCCCTCCGAGGTCCCGAACCTCCTTTTCCAGAATGCAACGGCGGCCCGACTGCCCTTGCCGGCTGATCCCCGGACGGATCAATCCAACGCGCCCGATCGGCGCTCCTTGGACCCTGGGTCAATGGTCCTCCCGCCTCACCGCTCCTCCCGGAGCACGGCAGGACGCCAATGCGCGTACGGCGCTGGCGAGCAGCAAAGAAACCGTACAGAACGGGGGTGGTGCCCCGTGCTCAGCAGTCTTCCACTTGCCTGGCCACGGCCAGCAAGTCGAGCAGAAACACTTACCGGACAACTGTACACCGACCGCCGCACCGCTTTGAACGAAAGGAATGCCATGCCCAGGACCAAGCCCAGTGTCGACGCGCAGGAGCGCTTCTGGCGTGCCTTCTTTCGTGAGGTGGAGATCCTCGGTGGCGAGGACTCCGAACCCGACGACTCAGCCGACGATTTCGCCCCCTCCGGAGACGCCATGCGCAACCTCAACTACCAGCTCAAGCAGTTGTGCCATCGCAACCGCGACGGTTCCTTCGCCACCCAGGCCGAACGGGAGCGGACCCTGGCCTTGGCCGCCACCCAGCTTCACGAACTGGGGTTTCGGAACCTCAGCGCCCAAGGCCTCAAACCGAAGCATGTCGAAGCCCTGGTGGAGCGGTGGACGGAAGAAGGCCTGTCGGCCGGGACGATGAAGAACCGCATGGCGCACCTGCGCTGGTGGGCCGAAAAGCTGGACAAGGCCAGCATGGTCGCCCGCAGCAACGACGCCTACGGCATCGCCGACCGGCGCTTCGTCACCAACGTCAGCAAGGCGAGCGTGCTTCAGGAGGTCCAGCTGGAGCGGCTCACCGACGCGAATTCCCGCCTCTCCCTGGCGTTGCAGGCGGCCTTTGGCCTACGCCGGGCCGAGTCGATCAAGTTCAATGCGAGCTTCGCGGATCGGGGCGAGGTGCTGGTCTTGAAGGCCTCATGGTGCAAGGGTGGCAAGGAGCGGGGGATACCCATCCGCAGCGCCGGGCAGCGGGCCGTGCTCAGTGCGGTGCGCGCCCACTGCGGAAAGGGCAGCCTCATTCCCGCCGGCATGACCTACAAGGCGCAGCTCGACCGTTTCAAGCATCAGTGCAGCCTAGCCGGCATCCACGGCGTGCACGGCCTGCGCCATGCCTACGCTCAGAGTCGCTACCAGGAACTCACCGGCTGGCGTTGCCCGGCCCAGGGCGGGCCGACGAGCCGCCAATTGACGCCCGAACAGAAGGCCCTCGACCGCGCGGCCCGGCTGCAGATTTCCCGGGAACTCGGGCACGAGCGGGAGCAGGTGACGGCGATTTATTTAGGTCGGTAGGCCTTACGCCGTACGCTGCAACTGCACTACGTTCTTGCCCTTTACCATTATCTCGATCCTTTCCGCCCAAGCCCTCAAAGCCGCTTCGCGTTGCGCCTCGTAGGTGTTGTGGTTGTAGTGCGCCAGGACACCGGGCAAGACGTGGTTGGCAATCTTGTGGCCAATGAACGGCTCGAACCCCAGGTCAGGAAGACGGGTGATCAGCGTGCGGCGGAAGTCATGCACCACACAGGGGGTGACGTTGGGCAGCGCGTTGCGCTTGAACAGGGTCAGCAACGCGTTGTTGACCGACCGGCCATAGACCGCCTGCCCCGGCCGCAGAGGTGAGGCAAAGACGTGGCGGCCCGTCCCCGTGAGCTCTTTCAACTCCTTGAGGATGGCGACTGCCAAGGGCGCCAGGTGAACGAGGTGGCCACGATCCTTCTTGGTGCGAGCGGCAGGGATTTTCCACAGTCCGGCGTCGAGGTCGAATTCAGACCAGTCCGCATCGGTGACTTCGCGTTCCCGCTGACCAGTAAGGATCAGCAGTTTCATGGCCGCGATGGTCACTGGATCGGATTTGCAGCGCACAGGGTCATCCAGGGCACGCCAAATCTCGGCCAGTTCGTCGAGCCGCAGTGTGACTTCGCGCTTCATCGGGCGGGCGTCGAAGTCCTTGCGGGTGAGCCTCTCAATGCACGAAACCGCTACCCATTCGCGGGCTTCGGCGAAGCGCCACAATCGCTTGGCCTGAACCAGGACTTCGCCCGCCAGCAGTTTGGCTGTTTTCCCATCGCGCTGTCCGTCGGCAATCTTGTCGATCGCAGCGATGAATTCCTTGCGTGTCACCTCGCCGATTTTTCGCTCGCCCAGGTGGTCGGCGAGTCTGTCGAGCCGGTAACGTATCGCTGCCGCGCTCTTCTTGCCAGCCATGTGCCGCGCCATGAAGGTTTCAATGGCCTGGCTGACGGTCGGACGCGCCAACTCAGCTTCCTTGGCAGCTCTCGCCGCGGCTTCTGCATCCCGCTCACGGGCAAGCTCGGCTTCCCACTCAG
Organism: Zoogloeaceae bacterium; assembly: GCA_016791005.1. Classification (GTDB taxonomy): domain Bacteria; phylum Pseudomonadota; class Gammaproteobacteria; order Burkholderiales; family Rhodocyclaceae; genus JAEUNX01. The sequence goes on along the minus strand of JAEUNY010000020.1, from coordinate 22,948 downwards.
CGACCGGGTCGTGGCCGGCTCGGCGAGCGTCCCTCCAGTTTCCGGCGACGGCACGCGCCTGGTGCAGCGACAGGCGGCCGTGTCGCAACCAATCGGAAATGCTGTCGCCCTGGGCACCCACTCGCTGATAGACCCCAACGGTGTATTTTGTGCGTTGGCCATTGAACTCGTACTCGACCAGCCAGGTCTTGGTGCCGTTGGGGCGGATTCGGAGAGACAGCCCGTCGCCGTCGCCGAGGAAGCGGTCCCGGTCCTTGTCGGGTTTGGCGGATTCGCAACCGGCTGTCGAAAGTTTTGCCATGGCATACTCCTTGGGTGGGATTCTGGGTGGGACTTTGGGTGGGATTCTGTGAAATCACATGGGGCGCAACAACACCATGCAGATTATTTTCCTACGCAAAAACAAGGATTAACGGACTCTTGCGGATGGCATGGGATGTAAGATGCGTTACTGGCTGATGAAGTCGGAACCGGCGGACTGCGCCATCGACGACTTGGTGGCATTGCCCAATCACACGGTTGGGTGGTTTGGGGTTCGCAACTACCAGGCTCGCAATTTCATGCGGGATCTGATGCAGGTGGGGGATCTGGCTTTTTTCTACCATTCGAGCTGCCCCCATCCCGGGATCGCCGGGGTTGTGCGCATCTGCCGCAAGGCCTACCCCGACCCCACCCAATTCGATCCGGCCAGCCGTTATTACGATTCGAAATCCCAGCCCGAGGCGCCGCGCTGGCTGCAGGTGGATGTGAAGCTGGTGCGCAAGACGCGACTGCTGGAATTGGCGGAACTGCGGGCGGCGCCGGAACTGGCGAACATGCGGGTCCTGGCGCGGGGAAATCGATTGTCGATTACCCCGGTGACCCTCGACGAATGGCGTTTTATCACCGGGACCATGATGGGTCTGGAGGGCCATGAGTTTCAATGAGTGGTGGCTGGCCTACCTGGCCCTGGGGGCTCTGGTGGGCTTCGTCGCCGGGCTGCTGGGTGTGGGGGGCGGCGGCGTCATGGTGCCGCTTTTGACCACGCTCTTCGTCGCCCAGGGCTTTCCCATTGAGCATTTGGTGCACCTGGCCCTCGGTACCTCGATGGCCGCCATCGTCCTGACCTCGGCCTCCAGCCTGCGGGCCCACCATGCCCATGGCGCGGTACTGTGGCGGGTGGTGCGCTACATTGCCCCAGGGGTGTTGATCGGGACTTTTCTTGGCACCTTCGTCGCGTCGCGGGTGCCCACCCGGCCCTTGGCGATCTTTTTTGCCTGCTTCATGGCCTATGTGTCGCTTCAGATGTTGCTGAACATCAAGCCGAAACCCTCTCGGGAACTGCCCGGGCCGGTGGGCACGTCCCTGGTGGGGCTGGCGATCGGTGGCATGTCGGCCCTCGTCGCCATCGGCGGTGGTTCTTTGTCGGTGCCGTTCATGACCTGGTGCAACGTGAAGGTGCACCAGGCCATCGGAACTTCCGCGGCGATCGGATTGCCCATCGCGGTGGCGGGGGCCGTGGGCTATTTGATCAACGGTTGGGGGACGGCCGGCATGCCCGAAGGCACGGTCGGGTACGTCTACCTTCCGGCCCTGGTTCTGATCACCGCGCTCAGCGTGGCCACCGCGCCGGTTGGGGCACGGCTCGCCCATCGCTTGCCCGTGGCGACGCTAAAGAAAATCTTCGCGCTGGTTTTGACCCTCCTGAGCGCGAAGATGGTCCACAGCGTGCTGGCCTCCTGAACGCCGGCGGCCAGTGCAGGGCGTTAGCGGGAGACGATGACCCCGCAGGCAAGCCGGGCGCCGGAGTTGCCCGTGGGCTGGGTCTTGAAGTCGTCCGGAGCGGCGTGGATGATCACGCCCTTGCCGAGGATGTCGGTCGGGCCGCTGCCGATGGCGAGGCCATCCAGCCGGGCTTCCAGCTTGGCGTTGCCCGCGGCGTCCGCCACCAGCATCGGCATGTCGCCGGAGTGATGGTCTCCGCCCGTCGGCGCGCCATGGGGCTTGCCCGTGGGGTTGAAATGGCCGCCGGCGCTGGTCCCGTCGGGGGCGCTGCAATCCCCCTTTTCGTGAATGTGGAAGCCATGCATGCCCGGAGCGAGGCCCTGCACGTCCGCGGTCATCACCACGTCACTGCCTTCCTGGCGAAACAGCACGATCCCGGCGGCGGAGTTGCCCTGGGTGGGCTTGAGTTCCGCGGCGGCTTTCGGACCCCCCGCCGGCATGGCGGAACACGCGGCGACCGCCCAGGCTGCGGCGCAACAAGCCAATGACCGGTAGATCATGCTTACCTCCTTTGTAGTAGCGATGGGTATGTGTTCTGTATGATGGTCAACATTCGGCGCAATGCAACACCGGGCGTCGATTTATTTTTTGGCGGAGGCCCGAAGGGCAAGCGATGATAATCGACGTGCGCTGCAAGGGAATAGAGGATTCGGTCGCTGGGTTCCTCAAGACAGGCATCGAAGCCCTCGTGGGCCGGCTTCGGGAGCGGGACGGCGGAATTGCCCAGACCGTCCCGGTGCGCCTCCAACTGGTCGACGACATGGCCAGCGCGGTGGCAACGGCGGGCTTCCCGGCGCCAGCGCCTCCTGCGACTCAGGTGGTAGGGGGTAAGGAGGGGGCCACGCTGCTGGTGGACGGCCGCCTCGCCGCGGCGGCGTTTGCCGGGGACGGTCAGGATCTCGCCCGGCTGGCCCACCGGATTCACCTGGACTTGTGGCAGATCGAGGAGGCCGTCGGTCGCGCAGGGCCGGGCGTGGCTCCCGCAAACGCACTGGAGCAGCACCTAGCGCCCGTCGTGGAGGGCCTGTGGGCCGAGTATGCGGCCGCACGCCGCGCGGCCTGGACGTTGCCGGCAGATGCCGACCTCATGCTGCCCCACCTTGTGGAACTGTTCGAGGCCCTGCCGCCGGCGACCACCGGCGATGCGTCCCTGGCCCTGGCGGGGGGCGATCTCGAGGATCTATTTCGCCGCAGTCTAGGCCGGGTCACCCATTTGATGCAGGTGGTGGGGCACGTGCACGGCTGCCTGGCCGGCATCGGCGCACCCATCGAGAATCTGAGTCCGGCCCTGGCCGGGCGGGTCAGTCAGAGTTTCCTGGGCTCACGCTGGGGGGCCACGGGGCGGGTGCTGGCGGCTTTGTTCGGGAGCGTGGGACAGTGGGACGCTGCTTTCCTGCAGCAGACCCTGCGGCCGGAAGTCGAAGCGGCCTTTACCGGGCTCGGGCTTACCCTGCGCCCAACGGACGATGGGGGCCTATGGCTGGAACCCAGGGCGATGCCCGCCAGTCCGCCTGGCCATGCCTGAAGGGCCGGGGTAAGGCGGGTCAGGACTTTGCCGCGGTGTCCAAATGATGAGGCTGGCCGTGGCTCGGCTTGATGAGGGACTGGGGGGCGAGGGAGCCCGCGATCATCGCCAGCACGCCCGCCAGCATCGCCGCGAAATGGGGCGGAACCACCGCTTCGGGGGCGAAGGTTTCCAGGCTCAGCCAGACTCCGAGGCCGATAAAAATCGATAGCAAAGCACCCTGGGTCGTGGCCCGCTTCCAGTAAAGGCCGAAGGCCAGGGGCACGAATGCGGTGGCGAGGGTCACCTTGTAGGCGTTCTCCACCATCCCATGGATGCTTTCGTCCGAGCGCATGGCATACCAGGTGACGAAGAGCGCGAAAATCACCACCACCGCGCGGGTCAGCCAGAGGAACTGGCGATCATCCATCTTGCGGAAGGTGCCCCGCAGGATGTTTTCCGCAAAGGTCACCGACGGCGCCAGCAAGGTGCCGGACGCGGTACTCATGATGGCTGAGAGCAGCGCACCGAAGAACATCACCTGGGCGAAGATGGGGGTGTGGTTGAGAATGAGTTGAGGAAGGATCTGCTGGCTGTCGCTCTCCTGATAGGTGGCAACCAGTTCCGGGTCGATCAGGGTGGCGGCATAGGCGATGAAGAGCGGTACGAAGGCGAAGAGGAAGTAGCCGCTACCGCCGAGGATGGAGCCCCGCACGGCCGTCTTCTCGTCCCGGGCGGAGTTCACCCGCTGGAAGACGTCTTGCTGGGGAATCGAGCCAAAGCCCATGGTGAGGATGCCGGCGGTAAAGGCGATCATGTCCGGCACGCTCAGTTCCGGCAGGAAGTTGAATTTTCCCGCTTCGCTGGCGTGGGCCACCACCGTTGCCACCCCGCCAGCTTCGTCACCGATGATCCAGGCCACATAAATCAGGCCAACGATGATGATCGTCATCTGCATGAAGTCGGTGAGCGCCACCGACCACATGCCGCCGAAGAGGGTGTAGAGGAGCACGATACCGGCCCCGATCAGCATACCGGTCTCATTGGAGACCATTCCGTCAGACAAGGTATTGAAGACCAAGCCCAAGGCAGTGATCTGGGCCGATACCCAGCCGAGGTAGGACAGCACGATCGCGATGGAGCACAGCACCTCCGTGGTCCGGCCAAAGCGCTGGCGGTAGTAATCTCCGAGGGTGAGGAGATTCATGCGGTAGAGAGGGCGGGCAAAGAACAGACCCACCAGGATCAGGCACAGGGACGCGCCGAAGGGGTCGGACCACAGGCCGCGCATCCCTTCGTCCAGAAAGGTGGCGGAAATGCCCAACACCGTCTCCGAGCCGAACCAGGTGGCGAACACGGTGGCGACCGTGATGTAGAGCGGAAGATGTCGCCCGGCAGCCACGTAATCGGTGGTGTTTTTCACCCGCGTTGCGGCGTAAAGCCCGATGCCGATGGACACCGCGAGGTAGAGAGCGACGAAACCGATCAACATGGCAAGGCCCCGAGGGTGATGCCGCAGCGCAGCATGGAGGTGATGGCGCGCATTCTATCAACCGCCGGGTTGTGTGGACGCGGAGGACCTAAAAGAATTCGAGAGACCGTGAAAACAAAGGCTTTGTTGCGCGAATGCGAATCATTCTTGTTTTTATTGCGAGGGGCGGGTTAGAATCGGTGCCAAGTAATTGGAGTGAGTTGGATGAAGATTCTGAGCAAAGCTTTTCTAGCGCTGGTCGCAATCCTGTTTGCGGGTGCGGCGTTGGCGGCCGATGTGGAAGTGGCCCTGGTGATCAAGGATCACCGTTTCATTCCGGCGGAAATCCGGGTGCCGGCGGGCAAGAAGGTCAAGGTGGTGGTGGACAACCAGGATTCCACTGCCGAGGAATTCGAAAGCCACGAACTCAACCGGGAAAAGGTCATTCCCGGCACAAGTAAAGGCACGATCTTCATCGGGCCCCTGGCGCCGGGCAAATACCCGTTCTTTGGCGAATTCCACGAGAAGACCGCCCAGGGCGTCTTCATCGCGGAGTAATGCCATGTTTGGATCGGCCATCATCGTCTTCCGGGAGACTCTTGAGGCGGCGCTCCTGCTCGGGATCGTCGCGGCGGCGGCCCGCAATATCCCGGGGCGTGATCGCTGGCTGCTGGCCGGGGTGCTGGCGGGCATCCTGGGTTCGCTGGTGGTGGCCGGCCTGACTGGCCGTATCGCCGAAATGGCGGACGGGCTGGGTCAGGAGCTTTTCAATGCGACGATTCTCGGACTCGCGGTCCTGATGTTGGGCTGGCACAACATCTGGATGGCGCGGCACGCCCAGAGCATGGTGTCCGAAGCCCGGGCGGTGATTGCCGACGTGGCGGACGGGCGGCGTGATCTTTCCGCCCTGGCCATCGTGATCGCTCTGGCCGTGCTGCGGGAAGGGTCGGAGACCGCCCTGTTCCTGTTCGGCTTGGCCTCGGGTGGCCAGGCGCCCGGGCAGATCGTGGGCGGCGGTGCGCTGGGTCTTGCCGCAGGTGCGGCTGTGGGGGTGGCTTTGTACGCGGGCTTGCTGCGTATTCCGGTGCGCCACTTCTTCACCGTCACGGCCGGCCTGGTGCTGTTCCTTGCCGCAGGAATGGCGGGCCAGATGGCTCGCGTCCTGATCCAGGGGGATTTCCTGCCCGCTTTGGCCAATCCGCTCTGGGATACCTCATCGGTGTTGCCCATGGATTCCCCAGCCGGAACCTTGCTTCATGTATTGGCGGGCTATGACGCCCGCCCCTCCGGAATGCAGATTCTGGTCTATGGCGCGGTACTCCTGCTCATCTTGATCGGCATGCGGCTGGTGAAGCCGCTACCACGAAGGGCTGTCGCCATGGCGTGATTCCCTTGGCCAGGGCGCCCGCTTTGATGGCCTGGCCACCCCTTTATTTCCGCTTTTTCTTATTTCCTTGAAAGGAAGGTCATGAATTCCCTGCGAGCCTTTGCCGCCGCAGCGGGCGTACTTTGCCTGCAAACAGCTCAAGCCGGCCCCGCCACCTATGTCTACTCCCCGAATGTCGAGTACGGAGAGCGTGAAATTGAACTCATTGTGGGGGCCCAGAGGGGGGGGCGGTGCCGAGCGGGAGGACGCCGCGCGCCTTCTCTTCGGCATGGGGGTCACCCAGCGCTGGTTCACCGAAATCGGCTTCGAATTCGCCCGCGGGGCCGACAGTGGAACCAAGCTCGAGGCGGTGGAATGGGAGAACATCTTCCAACTCACCGAACAGGGCGAGTACCCGGTGGATGTGGGCCTGCTGGTGGAGATCGAGCGGCCTCAGGATCGCAGCGAAGGGTATGAACTAAAGGTAGGGCCGTTGTTCCAGACCGATGTCGGCCGTTTCCAGCTCAACGGCAACCTGATCTTCGAGCGCCACATCGATGCGCGGGAGGAAAGCCACACCGAGCTGGCCTACCAGTGGCAGGTCAAATATCGCTGGAAGCCGGCCTTCGAATTCGGCGCCATGGGATTTGGCGATCTGGGCAAGTGGGACAACTGGGAGCCCCACCACGAACAATCCCACCTGCTGGGGCCGGCCGTGTTCGGCAAGCTGCCGGTGGGGGAACGCAAGGCGGTCAAATACAATGCCGCCTATCTCACCGGCGTGACCGATGGCGCCGCCGACCACGTCCTTCGCCTGCAACTCGAATACGAGTTCTGACGCGGGGGGTGCCCGGCGGCCTGGACCTGACCGCGCCACCGCCCTCAACCGGCCGCGCCCACCCGCGTGGGGACATCCGCCAGGGTTTCGACGAACTGATCCACCGCCCAGTCGAGGGTAGCTTCGTCGATGACCAGCGGCGGGGCCAGGCGCAACACCGTTCCATGGGTGTCCTTAGTCATCAGGCCGCGGGCCAGGAGCCGCTCCGCCACCTCGTGGGCGGAGGCGTGGCGGGGGTCCAGGTCCACGCCGACCAAGAGGCCCCGGCCACGGATCTGGCGCACGGCGGGTAGGGCGTTACGTTGCAGCCGCTGCATGAGATGTTGGCCCAGGGCCGCGGCCCGCTGCGGCAGCCGCTCTTCGATGAGGAGATCCAGCGCCGTCAGGGCCACGGCAGAGGCGAGGGGGTTGCCGCCAAAGGTGGAGCCGTGGTCCCCCGGAGCAAACACGTCCATCACCCGCCGGTCCGCCAGGAAGGCCGAGATGGGCAGCAGCCCGCCCCCCAGGGCCTTCCCGAGTATCACGCCATCCGGCCGCACGCCATCGTGATGACAGGCGAGGAGCTTGCCGGTGCGGCCCAGCCCGGTCTGCACTTCGTCGGCAATCAGCAACACGTCGTGGCGGCGGCAGATCTCGGCGCAGCGGGCGAGCCAGCCCGGCGGCGGCACGATGATGCCTCCCTCGCCCTGGATGGGCTCCACGAGGAAGGCCGCGGTGTTGGGCGTGATCGCCGCTTCCAGCGCCCGGGCGTCGCCATAGGGAATCCGCCGTAGCCCACCCGGGAAGGGGCCGAAGCCGTCCCGGTACTGGGGCTCCGACGACATCCCGACGATGGCGATGGAGCGGCCGTGAAAATTGCCCTCGCAGGCGATGATCTCCGCCTGGTCGTGGGGCACGCCCTTCACCTGGTAAGCCCATTTTCGGGCCGCCTTGAGGGCGGTTTCCACCGCCTCCATGCCGGTATTCATGGGCAGGACCGCGTCGTAGCCGAGGAGCTCCGTCAGGCGTTCCATGAGGAGCGGGAGCCGGTCATTGGAATAGGCCCGGGAGGTGAGGGCGAGGCGCCCGGCCTGCTCCGTGAGGGTCTGTACCAGGCGAGGGTGGCTGTGGCCAAAGCTCACTGCGGAATAGGCGCTCATGAGGTCCAGGTAGCGCCGCCCTTCCACATCCCAAAGCCAGACGCCTTCGCCCCGGGTGAACACCACGGGCAGGGGGTCGTAATTGTGGGCGCCATGGGCGTGCTCCTGCCGCCGCAGGGTGCTGCTGGAAGGGCCCAGGGCCGCTTCCGCGAATTCGGCGACCCAGCCGGCGGTTGTCCGGGCGGGGTCGGCGTCGGGCACGTATTCCGTGATCTCCAGCCCCAGGAAGTCGTCGCAGCGGCGCAGGGCGTGGAGGGCATCCACCATGTCCTGGGGGGCCAGTCCTTCAGGTTCAGGGCAGGTGGTGCCGGCAACGAAAGCGGGGTCGAGAACGTCCAGGTCGAGGCTCACGCCGAACCCGACAGTGTCGTGACGGGCAATGGCGATGGCCTCCGCCAGCACCGTGCTTAATCCCAGCCGGGCCACATCGTCCCGGTCAAAGATCCGGACCCCGAGGCGGGCCAGCAGGGAGCGCTCGTCGGCCTCCCAGGCGTGGGCACCGATCACGCAGACCTGATGGGCCTTGAGGCGCGGCCCTGCGATGTCCGCCAGGGGGGCGCCGCCCCAGCCGAGGAGGGCGGCCAGCGGCATGCCGTGGATGTTGCCGGAGGAGGTGGTCTCTGGTGTGTGGCTGTCCAGATGGGCGTCGATCCAGATCAGGCCCAGGTCGCCCCGGGGAGCGAGGGCGCGGGCGACGCCCCGCCAGGTGCCGGCTGCAATGGCATGGTCACCGCCCAGGATCAGGGGTCGATCACCCCGCGCGACGACGGCGTCGAGGTGGTCGGCCAACTGGGCGCCCAGGGATCCGGCCTCTGCAAGTCGCTCGGCCATGCTGCCACCGAATTGGGGCGGCGGGCATTGCAGATCGGGCTCCCAACGGTTGGGCAGGCCACGCTCGGCGAGCCGTTCGGCAAGGCCCCATTCCTTCAGGGCCTGAGGGCCCGCGCCGGGGCCTTGATGGGGGGCGCCCAGACTGGAGCCGACGCCAATGATGTGCAGGGGGCGATGATCGTGGGCCATGTGACGACCTCCTCGGGCAGGTTTGGGCGGATTGTGTCCGCTTCCTGAGTGACCGTTGGAGACCGCTTTTGTTCAGTGGCGGGAGGGGGCGGCGTGACGCATGACCGTCACGGCAACAGGCGGGGCCACAGTTCCAGCACGGCCAGCGCGGTCAGGGTGAGGCTGGCGATGATGAGCCAGCCCCGGGTGCGCCGATGCTGTTCGGTGAGGCGGGCGAGTTCGGCCTGGAGCCCATCCATGCGTTGAGGGGCGGCCAGGCTCTTGTGCACCAGACGGGGAAGTTGGGGCAGGGTCGCGGCCCACTGGGGGGCCTCCTCCCGCAGGTGGCGCACCAGGGCCCGCCAGCCCACCTGGTCGATCATCCAGCGCTCGAGGAAAGGCTTGGCCGTCTTCCACAGGTCCAGGTCGGGGTCGAGCTGGCGGCCGAGGCCCTCGATGTTGAGGAGAGTCTTCTGCAGCAGCACCAGCTGGGGCTGGACTTCCATCTCGAAGCGGCGCGCGGTCTGGAATAGGCGCAGCAGGGTCTTGCCGAAGGAGATGTCCTTGAGCGGCTTGTCGAAGATCGGCTCGCACACCGCCCGGATCGCCGATTCGAATTCATCCACCCGGGTGTTGGGGGGGACCCACCCCGCCTCGATGTGGGCCTGGGCCACGCGCTTGTAATCGCGCTGGAAGAAGGCGAGAAAGTTGGTGGCGAGGTAGCTCTTGTCCACCTCGTTGAGGGTGCCGACGATGCCGAAATCCAGGGCGATGTAGCGTCCGTCCTGGGCCACGAAGATATTGCCCGGGTGCATGTCGGCGTGGAAGAAACCGTCCCGGAACACCTGGGTGAAGAAGATCTCCACCCCTGCCCGGGAGAGCGCGGAGAGGTCGGTGCCCTGGGCCTTGAGCGCCTCGGTGCGGGAGATGGGAATCCCCCGCATCCGCTCCATCACCATCACGTTAGTGCCGCAGTAGTCCCAATGGACCTCGGGGACGATGAGGAGGCGGGAGTCCTTGAAGTTGCGCCGCAGCTGGGAACAGTTGGCGGCCTCCCGCATCAGGTCCAGTTCATCCCGCAGGTACTTGGCGAACTCCGCTACGACTTCCCGGGGTTTGAGTCGCCGTCCTTCGGCCCAGACCTTTTCGAGCAGCAGGGCGGCCGCTTCGAGAAGGGCGAGATCGTGGGCGATGACCCGATCAATGCCGGGGCGCAGGATCTTGACCGCGACCTCGGTGCCATCGGGCAGGCAGGCGAAATGCACCTGAGCCACCGAGGCCGAGGCCACCGGGTCGCGGGAAAAATTGGCGAAGACCGAATCAACCGGCTGGCCGTAAAAATCCTCCAGCACCGCGATGGCCTGGGCGGTGGGGAAGGGCGGCACGCGATCCTGGAGGTGGGCCAGTTCGTCGGCGATATCCGGCGGAAGCAGATCCCGGCGGGTGGACAGCATCTGGCCGAACTTGACGAAAATCGGCCCGAGGGACTCCAGGGCGCGGCGGAGGCGCACGGCCCGGGGGGCGTCGAAGTGTCGCCAGAAGAAGACGATGCGCCACAGCTTGGGAAGTCGCCCGCTGGTATCGGCCTGCAACACCATCTGGTCCAGGCCGAAGCGAACACCCACGGCTACGATCTTGGCAAGACGGAGGAGGCGCACGGTGGATAGCGGGAAAAAAGGTCGAATGTAGCGGGAAAGGCGAGGCCGTGAAAGCATCGGCAGGTCCGGCCCGGGCGATTCGGTATAATCGCAAGCTTTTCAAATGATTCAACTGCCATGAGTTCCGGTTCCGCGACACCCGATTCCAAAGCCATGCTCGCCGCCTTGTTGCGGACCGCATTGCAGAGTGTGGCGCCGGATCTGGCGGACACCCCCATCGTCCTCGACCGGCCCAAGCAGGCGGCCCATGGCGATTTCGCCACCAATCTCGCCTTGCAGCTCGCCAAGCCCCTGCGGCGCAGCCCGCGGGATCTCGCGACGGCCTTGCTGGCGGAGCTGCCTTCCTCGGACCTCATCGTCAAGGCTGAAGTGGCGGGTGCGGGGTTCATCAATTTCACCCTCAGCGGGGCCAGCAAGACCGCCGTGGTGGGGAGCATCCTGCGCCTGGGCAGCGCATTCGGCCGTGGGGTGGATAAGGGCGTGAAGGTTCAGGTGGAATTTGTTTCCGCGAATCCCACCGGGCCGCTTCACGTCGGGCATGGCCGGGGGGCCGCCTACGGGGCGTCTCTGGCGGACGTGCTGGCCTTCGCCGGCTTCGACGTGACGCGGGAATACTACGTGAATGACGCCGGCCGCCAGATGGACATCCTGGCGGTGTCCACCTGGCTGCGCTACTTGGCGTTCTTCGGAGTCGAGGTGCCGTTTCCGCCGAATGGCTACCAAGGGGGCTACGTGGTGGACATGGCTCGCCAGATCGTGGAAGCCCATCAGGACCGCTATGCCAAGGTTGCCGCGGCCCAGGTGCTGGCCGACGCGCCGGATGTTGCCACGGACAAGGAGGCCCATCTCGACGCCCTGATCGCCAACGCCAAGGCTTTGTTGGGGGCGGACTGGGCTTATATCCACCAGTTCGCCCTGACCGAGCAGTTGGCGGATGGTCGGGCGGATCTGGAAGAATTCGGCGTCCACTTCGACCACTGGTTTTCGGAGAAGAGCCTGTTCGATACCGGCCTGGTGGCCCGGGTGGTGGCAGAGCTGGAAAAGCGCGGCCACATCTACCAGCAGGACGGGGCCAAGTGGTTCCGCTCCACCGCCTTCGGCGACGAAAAGGATCGCGTGGTCCAGCGGGAGAACGGCCTCTACACCTATTTCGCCAGCGACATCGCCTACCACCTCAACAAGTACGAGCGCGGCTTTGATCGCATCATCGACATCTGGGGGGCCGATCACCATGGCTACATCCCCAGGGTGAAGGGTGCCATCACCGCCCTTGGGCTGGACACGGCTCGGCTCGAGGTGGCGCTGGTCCAGTTCGCGGTGCTGTATCGGGATGGCCAGAAGGCCGCCATGTCCACCCGCTCCGGCGAGTTTGTCACCCTGCGGGAGCTGCGCAATGAGGTGGGCAACGACGCCTGCCGCTTCTTTTACGTGCTGCGCAAGGCCGATCAGCACCTGGATTTCGATCTCGATCTCGCCAAGAGCCAGAGTAACGAGAACCCGGTGTATTACATCCAGTACGCCCACGCCCGGGTCGCCAGCGTCTTGAAGCAGTGGGATGGCCATCCCGACGAGTTGCTCGCGGCCGATTTGTCGCTGCTGGCGAGCGAGCGGGAGTTGGGGCTGTGTGCCCTGCTGGCCGCCTTTCCGGAAGGGGTCCAGTCCGCCGCGGCCGACCATGCCCCCCACCAGATTGCTTTCTATTTGAAGGACTTGGCGGGGGAATTCCATAGTTGGTACAACGCCGAGCGGATGCTGGTGGAAGACGCCGGGCAGCGGCTCGCCCGGGTCGCCCTCGCGGCGGCGGTCCGCCAAGTCCTGGCCACCGGTCTGGCGCTGCTCGGCGTTAGCGCGCCGGCGTCCATGTGAGGGCGGGAGACGAAACGTGAGTCGAACGCAGAAAACTCGGGGCAAGGCCAAGACCGCGCGACGATCCGGCGGTGGGGTGATGGCCGGCATCCTGATCGGTTTGCTGATGGGGGCCGTCATCGCCGCCATGGCCGCTTGGTATTTCATGCGGGCCGCGCCGGTGCGTGCGCCCGAGGTGCCGCCCCGCACCCTGCCCCAGGTCGCGCCGGGAGGCGAGGCGCCCGCCCCCATCGCCCTTCCCGGTAAGCCCGGGGACCGGCCGGTGGAGAAGCCGCAGTTCGATTTTTACAAGATCCTGCCCGAGGGGGATGCCGCCAAGTTGAATGGCAGCAAGCCCCCACCGGTGCCAACCCCCGGTGCGGAGGCGGACAAGACGGCGGGCGGGAGTGCGGCGTCCGGAGAGAAGCTGTACATCCAGGTGGGTGCCTTTGAGGATCCCGCCGAGGCGGATGACCTCAAGGCCCGCCTCGCCCTGATGGGTATCGAGGCCCGGGCCCAGCGGGTGGAAATCCCCGATAAGGGCACGCTTCACCGGGTCCGCATCGGCCCCTATTCCCAGGCCGAACAAATGAACGCCGTGCGGGCTCAGCTTGCCCAGGCCGGAATTCCGGTTGCGGTGGTCAAGAACAAGCCATGAGCTCCATCACCTGCGCCGCGACGAATTTTTGCAGATTCGTCGGGAACGCCACCGGCCCCTGGCTATCCTAGTCACACCTCAAGTACCTGGAGTCGAGTATGCAACGTCGCGAAATCCTCAAGCATCTGGCTGCCCTGGGCGGAATGGCCGTGGTGGGGCCGTTGGTCATGGCCCAGGGGGGCGCCGCGTCCTTCACGGTCTTGGCCAATCCCCAGCCCAAGGAGGTCAAGGGCAAGATCGAGGTGATCGAGTTCTTCCACTATGGCTGTCCCCACTGCCGGGCCTTCGATCCCCTACTGGAGCAATGGGTGAAGACCCTGCCGCCGGACGTGGTCTTCAGCCGTGTGCCCGCCATCTGGGGCAATCCGCAGCTCAAGTCCCTGGCCCAGCTTTACTACGCAGAGGAAGCGACGGGCGAAGTGGCGCGCTTGCATGGCAAGGTGTTTGGGGCACTGCAGGACGACCGGGTGCCCCTCCATACCGAAAGCGGTGTGCTGGAATGGGTCGCCAAGCAGGGCGTGGATGCCAAGAAGTTCGGCGACGCCTACAAATCCTTCGGCGTGGGGTCCCGCCTCCAGCGGGCCGACCAGCTCGCCCGGGCCTACCAGATTCAGGGGGTGCCCACCCTGGCCATCGACGGCAAGTACCTCACCTCCGCCTCCCTCGCTGGCAGTCATGCCAACGCCCTGAAAGTGGCGGACGAGTTGATCGCCCGGGCGCGCAAGGAAGGCGGCCGCGGCTAAGGCCTTGCCCGTGAATGAGCGACGCGGCGGCCCGCCCTCCAGCGGGCCGTTGGTTTTTCTGACCGGGGCTTCCAGCGGCATCGGTGCCGCCCTGGTGCGTCACTACGCCCACCAGGGCGCGACCCTCGGCTTGGTGGCCCGCCGGGCCGACAAACTGGCGGAGCTCACGGCCGGGCTGCCTGGCACCCACCGCTATTACCCCGTGGATGTGGCCGATGGGCCCGCCCTGGCAGCGGCGGCGGCGGACTTCATGGCGGAGTGCGGTGTGCCGGATATCGTCATCGCCAACGCCGGGGTGTCCGTGGGGACGCTGACGGAGTTTGCCGTGGATCTGGACGCCTTCGACAAGGTGCTGCGTACCAACGTCCTGGGCATGGTGGCCACCTTCCAGCCCTTTATCGCTCCCCTGCGCCAGCGGGGTTCGGGGCGGTTGGTGGGGGTGGCCTCCGTCGCCGGGGTGCGCGGCCTGCCCGGGGCGGGGGCCTATAGCGCCTCCAAGGCGGCGGCGATCCGCTACCTGGAAAGCCTGCGGGTGGAGCTCCGCGGCAGCGGCGTGAAGGTTGTGACCCTGGCGCCGGGCTACATCGCCACCCCCATGACCGCTGTCAACGACTACCCCATGCCCTTCCTGCTCGAAGCCAACGAAGCCGCGCGCCGCCTCGCCCGCGCCATCCAAGCAGGCCGCCGCTTTGCCGTTGTGCCCTGGCAGATGGGCTGGGTCGCCCGCCTGCTGGCAATCCTGCCCAGGCCGGTGTTCGACGCCGTCTTCGCCCGCGCCGGGCGAAAGCCCCGCGGATTGCAGCTGTAGGTTGGCGCTGAGTGAAGCGAAGCCCAACAAGTGGCGGTCAAGCTATTTCGCGCCGATGTTGGGCTTCGTCTGTCAGCCCAACACTAGCTTCGATGCCGCCCCGGTAGGGAGGTGTCCATGTCATTAATCTACGCGTGCTACTATATGCACAATAAATGATCGAGAGGATATGGCACCAATGCAGACTGTGTGGATTGCATCGATTGCAAGTTTGTTTATCGCAGCATGCGCGACGCCGTCGACAACATTGCAGAATGCCAGCGGGCAGGCAGCTACGTGCAAGAGTGCGGGATGGGGGTTCATTGGAACCCCGCTGGCGCTCGCTTCCCACGCTGAATGTGTTGAAAAGATGCAATTGCAGGGCTACCGAGCGGTGGGCGACAACAGCATCGCTCCCAAAGCTATCTCAAGCGGCGAGAACGTTTCCTTGAACCTCGCGACTGGGTGGGAAAAACGGGACCCACCCACTGAAGCGCTGAAAAATGGGTACTTCGCGGTCAATGTGTCAAAAGATATTGCAGCGTGGACTAGTGCGGTAAGCAGGAAGGATGTCGATCTAATGGTCTATGCCACGTCACGTAGGCTCAACCAGGAAAATTTACTGACCAACCCGAAATCATCGGAGATCTCGACATTCGACCTTGACGGCAAACTTGCATTGCGCTTCTGGACCAAGGGCAATACGAGAAACGGAACTCCGATGGTCTATCTGTATACGATCGTAGAAGGCACTGCAAAAATTGCGGTCATAAATACGTGGACTGCAGAAAGGGCGTTCGATTTCAACCGTCCGGAGATGGAAGATCTTGCCACCAGGATTGTTGGCTTGAATTAAGGTGCACCGCGTAATTCTGGTTCTCGCGATCTGTGTTGTTTCGGCATGTGCAAGTGCGCCACAAGTCGTTGTTGATCCACGGTCCATCAAGAACGAATCGACGTATCAACAAGATATGACCGAATGCCATCAACTGGCGCTTTCGTACGACAAATCTACAGCAACCGCGACGAATACAGTCATTGCCGGCACTGCGGGGGGCACTGCGGTTGCAGGCGTTGCTACTGCAATCTCGGGGGCAGTGTTCGCCCCGGCGATTCCATTTATCGCAGCGGGAGCGATCGCTGCGGGTACGCTCGGTGGCGGGCTAACAAAATCGGGAGAAACTGCATCCAGGGAAAAAATCTTGGCGGAGTGCCTGACCGACCGTGGATACCGCGCATACTCGCCGAATTACTAGGGCCTGTTCACAGTATTTGATTTGTGCTTACATCCTGGACTTTGGGTGTAAGCACGCAAATAGGAGTCAGACCCGTGTTTCCGACCCAAGCGCCGAGGCGCACATTATTCGTAGTGTGACCACATTCTCAGGACGCGGACAATGCGTTCGGAAATGAATACCTCGTACACGAGCCGATGCTGGATCGTGATGCGCCGGGAATACGCTCCGGCAAGGTCTCCAACCAGCTTTTCGTAGGGTGGTGGGTTCTGAAAGGGATCCTGCGCGACGATGTTGAGCAGTTCTTGGGCCTTGGGCTTCAAACCGGCTGCGGCCAGCTTTTTCGCGTCTTTTTCTGCGTGCTTGGCAAAAACCAGGTGCCAACTCACCAGTCGAGTTCCTTCGCGCTCTCATCGAGGGGCTCGGCCATGCCTTCCTTGATGGACTCGCGCATGCCGGGAACCGACAAAAGAAATAGCGTTTCCTGAATGGACTGCCAATCATCCGCCGACACCAGGACCGCGCTGGAGCGCTTGCCGGCGATGTGGATCGGCTGGTGGGATTCGGCGGCCTGATCAATGAGGCGGTAGAGGTTCGCCCGGGCTTCGCTGGCGGTGAGTGTGGTCATTCTCAATCTCCTTGAGTGAGCAAAGAGTACGTAATTGCGTACGCCTCGTCAATTGTGCAGCCTTTCCGGGCAAGAGATTGGCTCGCCGAGACCAGAAATCAGGCCAGAACCTCCACCGGCGTGACAGCCGGTAGCCCCAGAGCTTCGCCCACCGCGGGTTGGGTGAGCTGGCCGGCCACGATCTGGAGCCCGGCCAGGAGGTGGGGGTCGCGTTCGACGGCGGCCCGCCAGCCGTGGTGGGCGATGGCGAGGACGAAGGGCAGAGTGGCGGCGTTGAGGGCGTAGGTGGAGGTGCGGGGGACGGCGCCGGGCATATTGGCCACGCAGTAGTGCACCACGCCATCCACGACGTAGGTGGGGTCGGCGTGGGTGGTGGGGCGACTGGTTTCGAAGCAGCCGCCCTGGTCGATGGCCACGTCCACCACCACCGAGCCGGGTTTCATGGCGCTCACCATGGCCCGGGTAACGAGCTTGGGCGCCGCGGCGCCGGGGATCAGGACCCCGCCGATCACCAGATCCGCCGCCAGCACCTGGGCCTCGATGGTGTCCCGGGAGGCGTGGAGGGTTTTGAGCCGGGGCCCGAACTGGTCCGCCAGGCGGCGCAGCACATCCAGGGAACGGTCGATCACCGTGACGTCCGCCCCCGCGCCGGTGGCCATCAAGGCCGCATGGCTCCCGACCACGCCGCCGCCCAGAATGACCACTTTGGCTGGCTCCACCCCCGGCACGCCGCCCAGGAGCATGCCCCGGCCGCCCATTTCCTTTTCCAGGCAGTGGGCGCCGGCCTGGATGCTCATTCGCCCGGCCACCTCGGACATGGGAGCCAGGAGCGGCAGCCCGCCCCGGGCGGAAGTCACGGTTTCGTAGGCAATGGCGGTGGCGCCGCTGGCCAGGAGGTCATGGGTCTGGTCCGGGTCCGGCGCCAGGTGGAGGTAGGTGAACAGGATGTGGTCCGGCCGCAGGCGGGCTCGCTCGACGGCCTGGGGTTCCTTGACCTTGATGATCAGCTCGGCTCGGTTGAAGACCTCCTCCGCGCTGGCCGCAAGGCGAGCTCCGGCCGCCGCGTAGGCGGTGTCGTCCGCCCCGATTCCGCTGCCGGCCTGATGTTCAACCCACACCTCGTGGCCCTGGGCCAGCGCCTCCCGCACGCTGGAGGGGGTGAGGCCGACCCGGTATTCGTGATTCTTGATTTCCTTTGGCACCCCGATGCGCATGGCTGATCTCCTGGATTCGTTGCACGTTAGAACGGCGAAGGGCGGAAAAGCTCCGGCGGGTGGCCGGCGAGCGTGCGCCATCCCACAGGCCGAGGGGGATTTCCCTACAATCGGCGCCATGGACATCCATTCAGCAACCGAGAAGCAGGTATCGAACCAGGACCCGGCGGGCTGGGCCGACGCCCTGGGCCGGGTCCATCGCCCCTGGGACGGTGAGGCGCGCATCGTGAGCCTGGTGCCCTCCCTGACCGAGTTGGTGTGGGACCTGGGTCTGGGGCCCCAGCTCGTGGGCCGAACCGGATTCTGCATCCACCCCCGGGAGGGGCTCCGGGCGGTGCCCAAGGTGGGGGGCACCAAGGACGTGAAGATCGAGACGGTGCGCCGCCTGGCGCCGACCCACCTCCTGGTCAATATCGACGAGAATCGGCAGGAGACGGTCGACGCGTTGGCCAAGTTCGTGCCGCAGGTGATCGTCACCCACCCCTGCCGGCCGGAGGACAATTTCGGCCTGTACGCCTTGCTGGGTGGCGTGTTCCGGCGCGAGGAAGTGGCTGGGCCCCTTGCCGCCGAACTCTCCGCTGCCCTGCAAGACGCTCAGGACGTGGGCGTACGGTTCCCGCCGGAGCGGGTGCTGTACCTCATCTGGCGGGCGCCCTGGATGACCGTGGCCCGCAGCACCTACATCTCCGCCTGCCTGGCGACGGTGGGCTGGCACTCCTGGCCGCCGGTGGAGGCGCCACGTTATCCGGCCTTCGACTGGTCGGACGGCTGGGTCAGCGAGATCGATCGGGTACTGCTCTCCTCCGAGCCCTACCGGTTTCGCCCCAAACATCTGGCGGAGGTGATGGCGGCCTGCGGGCGGCCGGCGCAACTGGTGGATGGCGAGGTCTGCTCATGGTATGGCAGCAGGGCGATCCAGGGTCTGCGGGCGCTGGCGGCGTTGAGGGTTCAGCTGGCCGCAGGCGACGTCGGCGCGTGAATTGGGATCTGACCCCGGCAGAGGCGCGCGCCTTGCAGCATACACTGGCGCCCCAGGTCGTGCGGGACGACCGGTGGGCGCAGGTGACGCGGGTGGCCGGGGTCGACGTGGGTTTCGAGGACGGAGGGCGTGTGACCCGGGCAGCGGTGGCGGTTCTTGCCTGGCCCGGTTTGGTGCTCGTTGAATCCGCCGTGGTGCGGCGGCCGACGCGCTTTCCCTACGTGCCCGGCCTTCTCTCCTTCCGCGAGGCGCCAGCGGTGCTCGACGCTTTGGCCGACCTTGCCCGTCCGCCGGATCTGCTGCTCTACGACGGCCAGGGGCTTGCCCACCCGCGCCGCTTTGGCATCGCCTGCCACGTGGGCCTGCTCACCCAAATTCCGAGCATTGGCGTGGCCAAGAGCCGGTTGATCGGGGCCTTTGACCCCCCGGAAACAGCGCGGGGAAGCTGGTCTTTGCTGGTCGATCGGGAGGAGACCATCGGCGCTGTCGTCCGGACCCGCGCAGGCGTATCGCCGCTGTTCGTCTCCATTGGCTGGGGCGTGACGCTGAAATCGGCGATCCAGTGGACCCTGGCCTGCGCGCCGCGCTTCCGTCTCCCCGAGACCACCCGGCAGGCCCACCGGCTGGCCTCGGGGCCGCCCTGACGGTCAGGGAGCTGTAGGCTGACGGAGCACCTGATGGGGCGCCGGAATCGGCCAGCCGTTGGCACCGCCCACCTCGGCGATGGCCTTGTTGGCATCGAAATAGACCTGCCAGTAATCCTTGTTGTGGCAGTAGGGACGTACCACCAGTTTGGTGCCGGCCGGGTTGAATTCCAGGATTTCGACGTCCGGCGCCGGGTTGGCCTGCACATTCGGGATCTGGGCGATCCGGGCCTTCAGGAGCACCATGGCTTGCTGCGGATCCACTGAATGGGCGAGCTGGGCGGTGAGGTCCACTCGTCGGAAGTCATTGGCGCTGAAGTTGGTGATGGTGTCGCCAAAAATCTTGTTGTTGCCGACTACGGTGCGCAAGTTATCCGGCGTGTCGATGACCGTGGCGAACATACCGATTTCCTTGACCGTGCCGGTCACCCCGGCGGCGGTAACGAAATCCCCCACCCGGATCGGGCGCAGGAGGATCAGGAACACGCCCGCGGCGAAGTTGGCCAGCAAGCCCGACCAGGCCATGCCAATGGCCACACCGGCCGCGGCAATGAGGGCAGCGAAGGAGGCGGTCTCGACGCCGAAGAGGCTGAGGACCGCGATGACCAGCAGGACGCGCAGCAGGACGCCGATGGCGGACTCGACGTATTCGATCAAGGTGGAGTCGAGACCCCGTGCCCCCATCGCACGCCGCGATAGCCCCTTGATGCCGCGGATCGCCCACCCGCCGATGATCCACAGGGCCAGGGCGCCGATGATGGTCCAGGCGAAGGGAACAACATTGACGAGGACCAGATTCTTTACATTTTCAAGGGTGTCGGTATTCATGACGATCGGCTCAGGGTGATGAAGGGCTTACTGGCGGTGAGCCCTGAGCATAACCCAATTCACGCGCTGCAACATGAACAGTGCATGTCGACGTCAGAGGGTTGAGGGTGCAGCCGAAACCCAGAATTCCGGCGTGACGATGGCGAATTGCGAGCGGACCAGGCGGTGCCGGGCGAGGCGCAGGAGCGCCTTGTCCCGGGTGATGAGGGTCTGGGCGCCCCCGGCCTGTGCAATTTCTAGAAATTTTTGGTCATCCCGATCGCGGCAGGGGGGGAGGGGCGGCGCCCCGGGTGCTGGGGATGGCACGGGGATGACGCGATTCTGGTAGGCGGCCAGCAACTCCGCCTGGCGTGAGGGGGGAAGGTCGAAGTTGCGGTAGGCCAGAACCCGGTGCAATTCTTCCAGGGCGTCGGCGCGGCTGAGGAGCGCTGGCTGGGTGCTTTCGATGAAATTCCGCAAAGTGGCGAGGGACGGGTCCTCGAACAGCCACAGGGCGAGGACGGTGTTGGTGTCGAGGACGAGGCGGGGGGAGGGCGCCCCGGTGGACGAAAAACGGGGGCTTTCGCCCCCGTTTGGCTGCGACCCAGGGTGGGTCAAGCGACCTTCTTGCTGTCGATACGCATCTTGACGTAGGACCCCGGGGCGTCTTCCAGGGCCTTCAGCTTGCCCTTTGTCGGATCCCGCGGGGGAACCATGTCGGCTTCCTGGGCGTTGATCCAGGCCTGCCAGTCCGTCCACCAGGAACCCGGATTCTGCTGCGCGCCTTCAAACCAGGCTTCCGGGCTGTCCGGCAGCTTGGCAGCGGGGTTCAGCCAGTAGCCGTACTTGTTGGCCACCGGCGGGTTGATGATGCCGGCGATGTGGCCGGAGCCGCCCAGCACGAAGCGGGTCGGGCCGCCGAATTTGCGCGCGCCCAGGTAGGTGCTCTTCCACGGGGCGATGTGGTCTTCGATCGCCGAGATGAAGTAGCAGGGGATCTTGATCTTGGTGAGGTCGATGGGGGTGCCGTCGATCTCGACCCCGCCCGGCTCGATGAGGCGGTTCTGCATGTACATGTTGCGCAGGTAGAAGCTGTGCATCTTGGCGGGCATCCGAGTGGAATCGGAGTTCCAGTACAGCAGATCGAAGGGGAAGGGGTCCTTGCCCAGCAGGTAGTTGTTCACTACGAAGGACCAGATCAGGTCGTTGGCGCGCAGCATGTTGAAGGTGCCGGCCATCTCCGAACCTTCCAGGAAACCGCGCTCGGCCATCTTCTTCTCGAGGCCCGAAACGGCACCTTCATCGAGGAAGACGCCCAGTTCGCCCGGGTCGGAGAAATCGAGCATGGTCGTGAAGAAAGTGCCGGAATTGGCGCGCTTGTCCTTCTTGGCCGCCATGTAGGCCAGCGTGGTCATGGTCAGCGTGCCGCCCAGGCAGTAGCCGGCGAGGTTGACGCTGTCTTCGCCGGTATGGGCACAGACCTGGTTGATGGCTTCCATCGAGCCTTCGAGCAGGTAGTTCTCGAAGGATTTCTTGGCCAGTTTTTCGTCGGGGTTGATCCACGACATGATGAAGGTGGTGTGGCCCTGGTCGGTCGCCCACTTGACCATCGAGTTCTTCTCGCGCAGGTCGAGGATGTAGTACTTGTTGATCCACGGCGGAATGATCAGGAAGGGTTTCTTGTTCTGCTGCTCGGTGGTCGGGTTGTACTGGATCAGCTGGAACAGTTCGTTCTGGAAGATCACCTTGCCCGGCGTGGTGGCGACGTTCTTGCCCATCTCGAAGGCCGAAGTGTCGGTCATGCGGATACGCAACTGGCCGTCGCCGGCCTCGACGTCGTGCAGCAGGTTGTTGAGGCCCTTGATCAGGTTCTGGCCGTGGCTCTTGACGGTCTCGCGGAAGACTTCGGGATTGGTCATCGCGAAGTTGGACGGCGACAGCGCGTCGATATACTGGCGGGTGAAGAAGTTGACCTTCTGCTGGGTCGCTTCGTCGAGGCCTTCGGTCCCGGCGACCGTGTCATGCAGATGGCGGGCGGTGATCAGGTAGGACTGCTTGACGAAGTCGAACAGGAAATGCTGCTCCCACTCTTCGTCCTTGAAACGGTTGTCGCCTTTCTTGGGGGTGGCGATCGGGGCCTGCACCGGCATGCCCAGCATCTTCATCGAGGTGTTCTGCCACAGCGAGAAGTAGTCCCACATCATGTTCATCTGCGTCTGGGCCATCTTGTAGGGATTGGCCAGCAGGCGCGACGAGAGATCCATGAAGGCCTTGGCGACACCGAGTTCGTCGGATGGTGCCTCGACACCCTCCTTGGCCTTCTTCTCCATGAACTGGGTAATCAGGCGGGAAGCGCGCTGGGCGACTTCGGCATAGGTCTTGGCCATTTCGGCCGGGTTCGGCAGGTTGCCTGCCTTGTCTTCGGTTTGCTGCGACATACTCAAACTCCCTCTGTCAGTATGCGGCTGGTTGGTATTGGTGCCGCATGAATCGAATTACACCGTCGGCGTCGATACTGCGTGACAACCTGCCGGTTTGTTGAAGGTGGTTCAGGTGGGCGATCGCCTCGCCCATGGCAAACATGGTTTGATGCGTATCGAGCGGCCGTTGAAACAAGGTTTCGAGCAACTCGGCTGCGCTCTTCGGCGCATCTTCACATGCTTCTTCCA
>JAEUNY010000139.1 GCA_016791005.1 Zoogloeaceae bacterium | reverse complement strand
ACCGCCGCCGAGATCGCCCGCCTGCTGACCGAGGGTCGTGCCGGACGCATCCGCGTCGGGGAGGAAGGCCTGAGCGCCGGCCACATCGCCGTGCTGGTGAAAAGCCACCGCCAGGCCGCTCGCATGAAGCGGGCGCTGGCTGCGCTGGCCGTGGGCTCAGTGGAACTGGCGCAAGCCAGCATTTTCGCCAGCGGCGAGGCCGAGGATCTGCAGCGCATCCTAGCCGCCGTGGCCGAGCCCGGCCGGCGCGGGCTGCTGCGCGCCGCGCTGGCCACCGAAATCCTCGGCTGGACCGCGCCCGAGCTCGAAGCCATCGCGGAGGACGAGGCGGCCTGGCTGCCCATCCTGCAGCGCTTCGAGGACACCCGCGACGCCTGGCTCGGGCACGGTTTCGCCGTCATGCTGCGCCGCCTGCAGGAAGGCGAGGGCGTCACCGCGCGCCTCCTCGCCCGGCCCGATGGCGAGCGGCGCCTCACCAACTTCCTCCATCTGGCGGAATTGCTGCAGCAAGCCGCCGTCGCCCACCCCGGCCCCGAGGCCCTGCTACGCTGGCTCACCGACCAGCGGCGCGATCCGGGCAAGGCCGAGGAATCGCAACTGCGCCTGGAATCGGATCGCAACCTGGTGCAGATCGTGACGATCCACAAGGCCAAGGGCCTGGAATACGACTTCGTCTTCTGCCCCTATCTGTGGGACGGCCACCCGCCCAAGGGCGACGACGGCGAAGGGCTGGGTTATCACGACGGCGCACGGGCGGTGCTCGACTTCCGCCCCGAGGCGAAGGACGACGACGCCATCAAGACCGCCCGCAAGCTGGAGCGCGATGCTGAAATCCTGCGCCAGTTCTACGTGGCGCTCACCCGCGCGGTGCATCGCTGTTACGTGGTGGTGGGGTGCTATCGAACCGCGCAAAGCCAGAATGTCGCCTCAGAAGCCGCGCAAAGCCTGCTCAACTGGATGGTGGCGGGAGGTCAGCCTGACCTGCCGTCGTGGCGAAATTATGCTAAGCGCAAGACGGACCCCAATGCGAAGGCGGCGGAAATCGACGCTGCCTGGCGATCCCTCGCCAACGCGGCCGCACCTCACATTGCCTTGCTGCCCTTGCCCACCGACCCCGGCCCGCCCCTTCCCGCCGAGGATGCCGACCCCGCCCGCCTTGCCGCCCAGGCGCCGCCCGCGCACCTCCCCGCCGGCTGGCGCATCGGCAGCTTCAGCGCCCTGGCCCAGGGCGCAGGAGGGCTGGCCACCGAGGAGAGCGCGGCGCAGGACCACGACGCCCGCCTCGCCGCCCCGGCTCGTGCACCAGTGCCCGACCACCTGCCCGCCGACGACATCCTGCGCTTCCCGCGCGGCCCGGCGGCGGGGGATTGCCTTCACGCAGCCTTCGAGACCGCCGAATTCACCGACCCCGCCACCTGGGGCCCTGCCATCGAATCGGCGCTGGCCGCCCATCCCCAGCGCGTGCCTGGCCTGAACGCGGCGGAGGCCCATCCACGCCTCGCCGCCATGCTGCGCCGCTGCCTCGCCGATGTGCTCGCCGCCGAATTGCCGGACGGGATCGTGCTGGGCGGGATTGGCCGCGAGCGGCGCATTGCCGAACTGGGCTTCCATCTACCGGTCGGCCAACTCGACCCGAAGGCCCTATCCACCCGCCTCGCCCGCCACGGCGTCACGCTGCCCGCGCTGCACTTCGCCCGCCTCGAGGGCTATCTCAAGGGCTATATCGACCTCGTCTTCCAGCACGGTGAGCGCTTCTACGTGCTGGACTGGAAGTCCAACCACCTTGGCCACCGGCCCGAGGACTACGGCCCCGCGCCCCTGGCCGAGGCGATGCTGGAGCACGCCTACACCCTGCAGGCGCTGATCTACAGCCTGGCGCTGCACCGCCACTTGGCGCGCAGCCTGCCCGGCTACGACCAGGCGCGGCACTTTGGCGGCGCGCTCTACCTCTTCGTGCGCGGCGTGCGGCCGGGCTGGCAGGTGGGCGGTGCGCCCGCCGGCGTGGTGTGCCAGCGCGCCAGTTCGGCCTTGCTGGCCGACCTCGATGAACTGTTTGCCCAGCCGGAGGCCGTGACCCCATGAGCGCCCACGACCTCGCCGAAGGCTTCGCCGCCCACTGCGCCCGCTGGGCCGCCGATTTGGGCGCCTCGGGCGTCGCGCAGAAGGCCGCGAGCCAGGCGGCCCGCGCGGTGAGCCTCGCCACCGCCGCCGGGCATGTGTGCCTGCCGCTGGATGAATTGGCGGATAGCGCCGCCGAGGCCGAGTCGCTCTCCGCTCGCCTACTCGAAAGCGGCGTGGTCGGCCCGCCCGAGGCGCGCCGACCGCTGGTGCTGGACGCGCAGGGGCGGCTCTACCTCGGGCGCTATTTCGGTTACGAAGGCCGCCTTGCCGCCGCCCTGGGCGCCCGCGCAGCGACCCCCGCCCAGTCGGTGGCGCTGCCGACCGGGCTGCTGGACAAACTCTTCCCCCCTCGCGCCGACGGTCGGGCCGACTGGCAGAAGCTCGCCGTCGCCCTCGCTTTGGAAAACCGCCTCACCGTCATCAGCGGCGGCCCCGGCACCGGCAAGACCACCACCGTGGCGGCGCTGCTGGCCTGTTTGCTGGCAGCCGAGCCTGAATTGGCCGTCGCCCTCGCCGCGCCCACCGGCAAGGCCGCCGCACGCATGATCGAGGCGCTGAACGCCCGCGCGGAGAAACTGCCCGAGGCCCTGCGCGCGCGCCTGCCGCGTGAGGCCAGCACCGTGCATCGCCTCCTCGGCGTCACCCCCGAGCCCGGCCGCTTCCGCCACCACGCCGGCAACCCGCTGCCCATCGACGTGCTGGTGGTGGACGAGGCCTCCATGCTCGATCTTGCGCTCGCCACCCGGCTGGTGGAGGCGGTGCCACCCCACGCCCGGCTCATCCTGCTGGGCGACAAGGATCAGCTCGCCGCCGTGGAGGCCGGTGCGGTGTTCGCCGAACTCTCCGCCAACCCAGCCTTGAGCCCGGCGCGGGTGGCGCGGCTTGCTGAACTCTCCGGTACACCGGCGGCGGCCATCGCCCCGCCGTGCGTCGCGCCCGGCCCCCTCACCGACTGCGTGGTGTGGCTCACCGAGAGCCACCGTTTCGCCGACGACTCCGGCATTGGCCGCCTCGCCGGCGCGATCCGCGCCGGCGATGGCGCGGCGGCCGTGGCCTGCCTTGAAGCGGACGAACCGGCGCTCGTTTGGCTGAGGGAGGAGGCGGAGATCGGCCCCGCCTTGGAAGCTGGCTACCAGCCGTATCTCGCGGCGCTGCGGTCCGGCGCCGGTCTGCCCGATCTCTTCGCTGCCTTCGACGCCTTCCGTGTGCTGTCCCCGCTCCGCGACGGGCCGCGCGGCGTGGAGGCCGTCAATGCCCGCCTCGCCCGCTGGCTGCGCACCGCGCTCGCCCATCCCGTTGACCCCGGCCCGCGCTCGCCGTGGTTCCCCGGCCGGCCGGTGATGGTGTTGCGCAACGACCCGACGCTGGGCCTCTTCAACGGCGACATTGGCCTCACCCTCCCCGATGACCAGGGCGAGCCGTGGGTGCATTTCCCGGACGGCGCCGGCGGCTGGCGCGCTTTCCCGCCCGGCCGCCTGCCCGAGCACGAAACCGCGCTGGCGCTCACCGTCCACAAGGCCCAGGGCTCGGAATTCGACACCGTGCTGGTGCTTCTCCCCGACGCCCCGGTGCAGGTAATGAGCCGCGAACTTCTCTACACCGCCGTCACCCGCGCCCGCCAGCACGCCACCCTCGCCGGCCCGGCGGCGGTGATCGAGGCGGCCGTCGCCACGCCAACCCGGCGCTATTCAGGGCTGCGGGACCGGCTGAAGGAACTGGCCGTCACCACTGAGGGCCATAATGCCAAGGGGTGAGGCCAGGCTAGCTTCTGGATGGAGAGTGCGATGATGCGGAACGCAGCGGTTGGGGTGGCGGTGGCAGCGTTAGCCACATGGGTGCCGGTGGCGATGGCCGCACCGGCGAAGAGCAAGGCCGAGACGGAAGTAGTCCGTTTATGTAAGGCGGCTTTGGCGGAAAAAGGCCACAAGGACGTCCAATTCGTCTATGAAGGATTCGTCGAATCGCGCGGTGGCTACAGCTGGACGGGGCAGTTTTCCCAAGGCGTAGCGCGCTATGAGTACAACTGTGTGGTGGGTAAGGATATGAAGCTGGTGGACCTGCCCGTCAGCATGCTGGCCGGCAGCCAGTAGCTGCGGGTTGACCGCTGGACGAGGGGAGGCGGGATCCGATGAAGCCAGGCTGGGTGAGTAAGAGGGGGCTGCGCCGGTGTGCGGGGCGAACCATGCTTTTTGCATGGCAGCACATGACCCTCGGGGCCATTCTGGCGGCGCCCATGGTGTCTGCCCAGGCCATGGAGGCGGCCCTGCCGCCCAGCGTGGTGCAGGCGATTCGTAAGGATTTCGTCTTCGAGGGGCAGGAGACGCGTTATCTGGCCGCCAGCGTCGATCTCAACGGTGACCGGCGCACCGAGTGGGTGGTGCATGTGGTGGGGCCGATGGCCTGTGGCACCGGGGGCTGCCCGACCCTGATCTTCACGCCCCAGGGCGCGGGGTTCCGGCTGGTCTCGACCTTCAGCGTGAGCCGTCCGCCGATCCGCGCGGCGGAGCAGGTGAGCCACGGCTGGCGCGATCTGATCGTGCACATTGGTGGTGGCGGGGGCAAGGCGGGGGATGTGGCGCTGCACTTCGACGGGCGGCGCTACCCGGGCAACCCCACGGTGCGCGGTGTGCCCGTTTCAGCAGGCGGACTCGCGGGCGCAGAGTTGCTCATCGCGGATTTCCAGTCCTTCACTAATGCCCTGCCGCTCCCGGCGGCCGATGAACCGGTGCCAGGGGCGGGCGCAGGATCCGGCACGGGCCCGTCTTTCGCCTGCAGCAAGGCCACCCAGGCGGCGGAGAAAATGGTGTGCGCGGACGCTGGTCTCGCCGAGCTGGACCGCGCACTGGCCGGGGCCTACGTCAAGGGCATGAAAGAGTGGCCGCCCGAGGACCAGACCCGGGAGCGGGCCGCCCAGCGCGCCTGGCTTGCCGAGCGTAATGCCTGTGCCAAGGGGGCGGGGGGGCTGGCCTGCGTCAAGGCGAGCTACCAGCGACGTCTCGTTGGGTTGCAGATCCGCAATGGCGAATTCGAAGTTCCGGCTGCCGTGGGCTACGTCTGCCAGAGTCACGAAGGCACCCCGTTCTCAGCCGTGTTCTACAACCAGCCCGAGCCTCGCGCCGCCGTCCTGACCTTCGGCGACCGCCAGGAAATCGTCTTCGCCGCCCCCAGCGGCAGCGGAGCGAAGTACGTCAATCCCCGTGTCGAATTCTGGGAGCATCACGGCGAGGCCGCGCTGACCTGGGACGGAAAGGCTTACACCTGCCGGGCGCGGTGACGCGTTGGCGTCTGCAGGCCGGATGGAGAAAGGCCCGGGCAAGACGCTCCAGCGCGACGGGGTGTGCCGTCGATGACAATCAATGCGCGCGTTGCCCCATTGATCGGCCTGATTGAGCGGTTGAGTGATTGGGATCGGCTCGAGGCCAACTACTCGTGGCCAGCGCAGTCCCTTGCGCCACGTCCTGGGCTAATTATTCTTGTCCAAATTCATTTTCTGGGCGCACTATCGGGCCACGTCGCCATGGAGAGTGAATAGCGATGAATGCGTTGCTCAAGCTCATTGTCATCATTGTGGTGCTGGTAATTGGGGCCGGCTATTTCTTCCTGGATCGGGTCGGGGAGATCGTGACGCAGGTGGTGCCGTCCGATCCTTTCAAGCTCGATGACCGGTACAAGGTCGAGATCCAGCCCCGCGGCCCTCGGCTGGGCGACACGATGACGATCACCAATCGTTCTTCCATCGATCTGCGTCTGCACATGTTTAACGCTGCGGACGCCGTGAAGGCCATCGCGCGGGAGAACTGGGTCCTCAAGAAATCCGAGAGCAGGACCTATCCCCGGTCCTCCTATGTCTTCCATGTGTTCAAGTCGCAGTTTCTGGACACGCCCCTCCTGTGGACCCAGGAGCTATACACCGACGTTGAATTCACCGGCAATGAGAACAACTTGAAGGTCCATGGGGGCCCCAGGCCGCAGGCGTCGGTCACCGTGACCAACACGGTCGCTGAGCAAATCAAGTTCTGCGCTTACAACGCGGGCGACGCGGTGCAGGCCATTCCGCTCAAGTGCTGGACGATCGGGAAGGACCGGACGATTGATTGGCCCGACCCGCCACGCAAGTTCCTGCTCAAGGCGTTCAAGCCAGCCCTGCTCGACAAGGCGCTGGTCACCGAGAGCGATGTGGATGACATGACGGCGATCACGCTGAAAAAGGGTGGGTGACGGACTGGGTCTGTCTGGCATCGGGCCGTTTTCTTATGCCATGTGCAGGCTCATGGACACCCGACGGGGTGCGGATTTCGGCTAGACTGCCCTCGCTTATCTACTTGGCATCATCTGTGTGGCAATTCCATGCCCTGCCTTTTCTGAGTCACTCCCATGAAATTTCTGATTGTCATCGTCGCCCTTGCCTTGATTTTTCTGCTTTTGCTCAAGGTCTTGAAAGGCCGGCGACCGCCGGACGGCAATGAGGTCTGGCCCTACTATGCCAAGCGCCCGCTTTCAACCCCCGAGCAGGTGCTCTACCACCGGTTGCTAAAGGCGTTGCCGGATAGTTTTGTTCTTGCACAAGTCCAGGTCTCGAGGGTTCTTGGAGTTAAAAAAGGCTTTGACTTCAACGTTTGGAACAACCGGATCAATCGAATGAGTTATGACTTCGTGGTGTGTGCGCCGAGTGCCGAGGTATTGGCGGTGATCGAACTGGACGATTCCTCCCACCAACGCGCCAAACGAAGGGATGCTGACGAGAAAAAGGATCGCGCGACCCAAGCAGCCGGGGTCCGCGTGATGCGCTGGAATGTAAAGGGCATCCCCGATGAGGCCGAGATTCGTGCCGCCCTCGGGCAGCACGCAGCGGCGCCGGCTCCGGAGGGGCCTGGCGGGGTGACGAAGGCAAGTGAGGCTGATTTGTGAGGAGTAGGCGCCAGATGTGGGCGCACGTCCCGCTCGGTTGCCGTCGCGAGCCTCAGTTGGCGTAGAGTAAGCGGCTAGGTTGGCTGAATCGGGTAAGTTCAGCCGGCGGCTGTTCCGGCTCCTACGAATTGCGGGGATCACGGGGGCCGGAAACGTGCCAGATTGAGCGCTTTGATGTCATTTGGGGCTCGAAAGGATTCTCGCCATGGCGATCCGCGTCATTGGTGTCGGTGTGGGTCGCACGGGCACCTATTCCCTGAAACTCGCCCTCAACCAACTCGGCTTCGGGCCTTGTCACCACATGGACGAGGTTCTTAAGAATTTGGCGGTCCAGGTGCCCCTGTGGTCTGCGGCGCTGGATGGGCGCCCCGATTGGGATGCGATCTATAGCGGGTTCAGCAGCGCGGTGGATTGGCCAACGGCCGGATTCTGCCGCGAGTTGGTGGCGGCCTACCCGAAGGCCAAGTTCATCCTGACCCTGCGCAGCCCGGAACAATGGGTCGAGAGCTTCGGCGAGACGATCTACAAGGTGCTGGCCATGGGCGACGAGGCGCCGCCCGAGAAGCGGGAATGGCTTGCGATGGCCAGCGGGGTGATTGCCAGGACAGGATTTCCCCGGGGTCTCGATCGCGAAGGCCTCGTTGCCGCTTTCAATGCCCACACCGAGGCGGTGAGGCGAACCGTTCCGGCCGACCGTCTCCTCGTGTTTGACGTCAAGGAGGGCTGGGCGCCGCTGTGCCAGTTCCTGGCAAAACCCAAGCCTGCCGAGCCGTTTCCCCGCACCAATGACCGAGCGGAATTCTGGAATCGCGTCACGGGCAAGGTCTGATCACGGTAGGCAGGCAAAGCGGCGTGCGACAAGGCCATTGCGGGACGGAAACCCTCTGATGGAGCGTATCGAGTGCTTGGTGGTCGGCGCAGGGGTGGTCGGGTTGGCGGTGGCGCGCGCGCTGGCTCAGGCGGGGCGGGAGGTGGTGATTGCCGAGCGCCACGGTCGCATCGGGAGCGAGATCAGTTCCCGCAATAGCGAGGTGATTCACGCAGGCTTGTACTACCCGGCGGGGAGCCTCAAGGCGCGTCTGTGCGTGCGGGGTCGGGAGCTGCTCTACGCCTTTTGCGCCGAGCGCGGCGTGGCCCACCGGCGCTGCGGCAAGCTCATCGTGGCCACCACCGAGGCCCAGGTGCCCGCGCTGAGGGCCATTGCCGAGGCAGCGTGGGCGAATGGCGTGAAGGATCTGACCCGGCTGGATGGGGCGGCCGCGGTGCGCCTGGAGCCCGCCGTGGCCTGCGTCGCCGCGCTCCTGTCGCCGTCGACCGGCATCATCGATGCCCATGGCTTGATGCTGGCCCTCCTGGGGGATGCTGAGCTGGCCGGGGCGAGCTTGGCCTTGCAGAGCCCGGTGGCGGAACTGATGCCTGAGTCGGAGGGCATTGGGGTGCGGCTGGAAGGGGAGGACGGGCCGGGCCTTCAGGCCCGATGGGTCATCAATTGTGGCGGCCTGGGGGCGGTGAATCTGGCAGGCCGCACGCGGGGACTACCCGCGACGGCCATGCCGCGTTTGCGCTTCGCCAAGGGCCACTACTTCAGTCTCTCTGGAAAGGCGCCCTTTTCACGTCTGATTTACCCAGTGCCCGAGCCGGGGGGGCTGGGTATTCATCTCACTCTGGACCTGGCGGGCCAGGCGCGTTTTGGACCGGATGTGGAGTGGGTCGATGGGCTGGATTACGCGGTGGACCCCGCCCGTGGTACGGCCTTCGAGGCCGCCGTCCGTGCCTACTGGCCGGACCTTCCGGAGGGCGCCCTCGTCCCGGCCTATGCGGGCATCCGGCCAAAGATCACCGGCCCCAGCGAGCCGGCCGCCGATTTTCGCATCGACGGCCCAGCGCAGCATGGAGTGGCGGGGCTCATCAATCTTTTTGGCATCGAATCCCCGGGGCTTACCGCGAGCCTTGCCATCGCAGAGTGGGTAGCGGGCAAGGTCGGGCCATGATCAGCGGCCCGGATGACGCAGCATGCGGGCCGGAACGATCCCGCGTTTGCCGTTGATCAAGACGACATCATAGTTTGCTTCGATCCCGTTTGCCGTCCGTTTGTGGCGGATGGCCTGGACACGGGCGGGAATCCAAGCGTTTCCGTAGCGGGCCTCGACATGGTCGCCGATGGCGAAAGGAAGGTTGCTGACCGGCGCTGCCGGCGCGGGGGCGGTGGCCGGCTTGAGCTTGAGGGGCCCGGGGCAAAGAACTTCCCACTGCTGGGAGATGGCAAGCCCGCCTTCGGCGTTGCTACGGCCTACGATGGCGCCTTTGCTGTCTCGCCATTTGCTTCTTCCGCCGCCGATATCCCGGTTGTCCCAGATGCCCGCTAGCGTGTAGCGACCCCCAGTGGTTGGCACGATCGAGCCCGCCTGGCAGTTGGCTTCCGCCCGGTATACCGTGGAGAGATCCAGATCCTTGAGGATGCCAGACACGCATTGTTTGTCGCCGGGGGACCAGTTTTCGCACCAGCCCTGGATAGATTTTCGCGTCACGCGGGCCTGGGCCACCGCGCTGGCGGTACCGATGCCGCTTTTGGAAAAGATGGTTGCGCTCCAGCTTTTGGGGTCACCCAGGGAGAGCCACTCTTCCGCGGCCGCTGCGGCCGTGGTCATGCCAAGCAGGGCGACGGCGCAAAGCAGCGGGGCACTGTGGCGGATCACGATGGGCACGGACCACTGGGTCATTACGGGCTCCTGGGTCGGACGGCGAGGCCATGATGATCCGTTCGCCAGCCCGAGAAAAGGCGTAATCCTGGATGCGGGGTGTCGCAACTGGAATGCCGTCACAGCCACGACGGCGTGCCACTCCAGGGGCGTGTCGCCGGCAAGGTCAAATAATCCTGGAGGGCGACCCGATCGGTGTGCGAAGCGGCCATCCGCGCCCGGCCATGCCGGGTGGTGCCAGGCTCCCTCGGGACTGCGTTGGCCTTCGGCAAGAGACGATGAGCCGCGACAAGTGTTGGATGCCCTGGCTCATCAGTCATTGTGGCTCGAATCCCCAGGACTCAGGGCGAGCCCCGCCATCGGCGAATGGGTGGCCACCCAGGTGAGCGCCTAGCGGCTGGCCGGTTTGCGCAGTTGCTTGGCCGAGAGAATGGCCTTTTTGCCATTAGCTAGGGAGACGGCATAGCCGACTTCGCTGCCACGGGGAGTTCGGATCTGTTGGAAGGATCGGACTTGGGCAGGGATCCAGACATCGCCCACCCGAGCCTCGAGCCGGTCGCCGATTGCGAAGGGAAGACGCGGGTCGCTAACTGGTGTCAAGGGCACCGCAGACTCTGCCGCCGAGGCCAGCGGTGCACCGACGACGCCCGCTGCCATGATCAGCGCGGAAATCCAGGGACGGAATTGGGTCGATGGGTTAGGGCGGGGGCCAGCCATGCAACTCTCCTGAGAGTCAAAATGGGCTCATGATGCCCCCAACCAGGGGGGGGAGAAAAGCCTGGAGGGGCACGGGCGGGATTCGATTGCCGAAAGCGGGATGCCGGCGTGGCACCGATGGGGCTAAAGTGAATTGTGTTCTATCCCCCCGCTGCCAAGCCATGAAGATTCTCGAATGTGCCGAAATTAGCTGCGATCCCGCCGTGAGCGATGATTGGCGCTGGGCCGCGGTTTTGGCCCGTGATCCGTCGACGGATGGGCAGTTCATCTTCGCCGTCACGAGTACCGGCATCTATTGCCGACCTTCCTGTCCCGCCCGCCGTCCAAAGCGGGGCAATGTGCGATTCTTCTCCACCTCGGCGGAGGCGGAAGGCGCGGGCTTTCGGGCTTGCCTGCGCTGCCAGCCTGGGGTGCGCGCCGGATTGGCGCCACTCCTTGACCAGGTGGTCGACGCCTGCCGGCGGATGGCCAATGGGGCGGATGGCTTGCCAGGTGTTGAGGACTTGGCCAAGGCGGCGGGTCTGAGCCTGAGGCAGTTTCAGCGGGTGTTCAAGGCGCAGGTAGGCATCAGCCCTCGAGCCTTTGCCGAGGCAGCCCGCGGGGAGCGCCTGCGGGAGGCGCTGGCGGCGGGGGCACCCGTGCTGGAGGCGCTCTACGCCGCCGGCTATGGTGCGCCGAGCCGGATGTACGCCCAAGCCGGAGCGGCCCTGGGCATGGCCCCCGGCGATTATCGGCGGGGCGGCGACGGGGAGACCATCACCTACGGAGTGGCTCCCTGCAGTTTGGGATGGGTGCTGGTGGCGCGCAGTCCCTTGGGCGTCTGCGCCCTGGCCCTGGGGGACGATCCGGCTGCCTTGCGCGATGACTTGGCCCGGCGCTTCTCCCGGGCGTCCCTGGAGGTGGGCGGTGACGATTTTTCCGCCTGGCTGGTCCAGGCGCTTGCGGTGGTGGAAGCGCCTGCCAGGCGATTCGATCTGCCACTGGATCTTCGCGGAACCGTTTTTCAGCAGCGGGTCTGGCGGGCGCTTCGGGACCTGCCGCCGGGGGTTAGCGTGAGCTATGCCGAACTCGCCTCCCGCATGGGGGCGCCGGGTGCGGCCCGGGCAGTGGGCAGCGCCTGCGGGGCCAATCCGGTCGCTGTGGCAGTCCCGTGTCACCGGGTGGTGAGGGGCGATGGCGGGCAGGGCGGCTATCGCTGGGGGCTGGGGCGCAAAGCCGCCCTGCGCGCCCGGGAGCGCGATGTGGAGTCGGACGATTGACCTTCGAACTCTTCTCCGATGGAGGCGAGGCGGGCGTCCTGGCGCTGGCGCCGGGGGCCAGGATTTTGCCGGCCTGGGCCCAAAGCGGCGCCGAGTCTCTGCTCGCGGCTGTCGCGACGGTGGCGGCTTGCGCCCCCTTCCGCCAAATGCGCACGCCTGGCGGGCGCGCCATGGCGGTGGCGATGACAAACTGTGGTCCGCTGGGCTGGATCTCCGACGAGGCGGGTTACCGCTACGGCGCGACGGATCCCCTCACCGGCCGCCCCTGGCCGGCGATGCCCGGGGTTCTGTCCGCCTTGGCGGAGGGAGCGGCCAGGGCGGCTGGCTATCCGGGGTTTGTGCCCGATGCCTGCCTGGTCAATCGCTATCTTCCGGGGGTGGGGCTGTCTCGCCACCAGGATCGGGATGAACGGGATCTGGCGGCGCCCATCGTCTCGGTGTCCCTCGGGCTACCGGCGATTTTCCTGTTCGGCGGGCTGCGGCGGGCAGATTCTTGCCGCCGCTATCGCCTTGGCCATGGGGACGTGGTGGTGTGGGGCGGGCCGTCGCGCCTGTGCTTTCACGGCGTGGCGCCCCTGGCACCGGGGAGCCATCCGCTCTTGGGCCCAGAGCGCATCAATCTTACTTTTCGGCGCGCGGGCTGAAGCGGCCGGTCCGCTTACAACTGGAGACCAAACCTTACGCTTTGGAACGCCTGGGCGCGGGGCGCCGTCCTAGTATCAGCATCGCCTGATTCTCTTTTTGAGGCTGAAAGGAACCGCCATGAAAGCCCGTGCTTGGATCACCGCCTTGTCTCTCGTGTTGGGCACCGGAGCCCTGACTGGCTGCGTCGTGTATCCGGCCCGCCCCTATGCCTCGGTGGGGGTGGAGTCGGACATCGTCGTGCGGCCGACGCCCTACTATGCGCCCTGGTTCTGGGGTGACTACCGCTATTACGACCGAGGCGACTGGCATCCGCATCGCCACCGGGATGGGGGTCGCCGTTGGTAGCGACGGGGCATAGGGGCCAGCAACCGGGGGGCGGTGTACGCCGCCCTTGAACGGCTGCCAGGGACCCCGTCAGGGCCCGGCTAGTTTCGATGCGGAAAGAATTCTTCTTTGTCATTCAAAGACTTGCAAATTGCATTTCAGTAAATAAGTGGCTTGTAATCCATCCCTCGGGGACTAGAGTGGGAAGTGGAGACGCTTCACCACGACAAGGAAAGGGGTGGCCATGGACACCAACCGTTCCGTCCCTGCGAGAGGGCATCGTCTGAACGCCTCGCGCCGGGGGTTCATGCAGAAATCCGCGGCGCTGGGCAGTCTTGGAATCCTGGGGGGCATCCCCGCGGGTCAGGCGCTCGCCAAGGTCGTCACCCTGCCGATGGAAAATGGCACACGGGAATTGGTGACTTATCCGGAAAAGCGGGAGCTCATCCTCATGACGGCCCGCCCGGTGCAACTCGAAACCCCGTTCGAAGTCTTCGACGAAGGCGCCTTCACCGCGAACGACGCCTTCTTCGTGCGCTGGCACCTGGCGGGGGTTCCGACCTCCATCGACCCCTCACAATTCAAGATTCAGGTACGGGGGCGGGTGCGGCAGGCGCTGAGTCTCACGGTCGCGGAGTTGCAATCTCAGTTCGACTCGGTCGAAGTGGCGGCGGTGTGCCAGTGCTCCGGCAACAGCCGAGGCCTTTTCAATCCCCGTGTTCCGGGGGGCGAATGGGGGAACGGGGCCATGGGCAATGCCCTGTGGCGGGGCGTGCGCCTGCGCGACGTGCTGCAGAAGGCGGGCCTCGAAATCGACGCCGTGCAGGTGCGCTTCAACGGCGCCGACACCGCGCCCATGCCGGCCACGCCGGACTTCATCAAGGCCCTGGATCTTTCGGTGGCCATGGGGGATGAGGTGCTGCTGGCCTACGCCATGAATGGCAAGCCGCTGCCCTTGCTGAACGGCTTCCCTGTTCGCTTGGTGGTTCCGGGCTGGTTCGCCACCTATTGGGTCAAGATGCTCGACGATATTGAGGTCATCCCCAAGGTGGACGAGAACTTCTGGATGAAGCCCGCCTACCGGATCCCCGCCGATCCTTGCGCCTGCCAGGTTCCCGGGCAGCAGGGGGTGGTGACCGTGCCCATCCACCGCATGCCGGTGCGCTCCTTCATCACCAACTTGAGCGATGGTGGGAAGCTCAAGGGCGGCCACGCCCAGACGGTGCGGGGGATCGCCTTTGATGGGGGCTACGGCATCGCCCAGGTCCTGTTCTCCACCGATGGCGGCGGTTCGTGGATGCGGGCCGAGTTGGGGCCGGACCATGGTCGCTACAGCTTCCGCGAATGGTCCGCACGCTTCACGCCGCGGCCCGGGCGGCCCTACACCCTGGCCTGCATGGCCGTGAATACCATCGGCGAATCCCAGCGTCTCACGCCGCGCTGGAATCCGTCCGGCTACATGCGGAACGTGGTCGAGACCTACCGCGTTCATGCGGTTTAGGAGGTGCGCCATGGACAAGCTCGTGCGCCGCAATTGGATCGGCCTGGCCCTGGGGCTGGCGGCCTCGGCTCTGGTTCAGGCCGGGGTTGTCAGCGTCAATCTGCCCGGCGAGACCGCGATGCTCAAACCGGGGCCTGGTCTGGAAGTGGCCCAGGCCAACTGCCTGATCTGCCACTCAGTCGACTACATCTACATGCAGCCCCCGCTCACCGAAGCGCAGTGGCGCGGGGTGGTGATGAAGATGAAAAAGGTGATGGGGGCGCCCATCCCGGACGGCGATGTGGATTCCGTGGTCCGTTACCTTGTCTGGCAGAACGGGCGGAAGGAGTAGGTCGGAGATGGGGCCAGAAATGCGTGACCTGGAAACTGGCTAATCGGCGTGATGGCGGGTCAGTCGGTGTTTTGGCCGATGCGCCACACGACCCCCGATGGGTCGTACAGGCAGAAATCCCGCATGCGCCACGGTTGATCGACCATATCAGTCATCCGGACACCACGCATGGATGTCACGCCGCTACCCTGGACATGATTCCACCAGGCCGTCACATCCTCGACCAGGAGGTGCATCGTGAAATGCTCAGCAAGGGACGCCACACAATCATCCTGCAGCAGAAAGCTGACATCGCCAAAGTGAAAGTAGGCGATCCCCTCTTCGTCGGAAGCCATCGTAAAGCCAAGATCCTGGTAGAACTGTTTGGAGATCTCGTAGTGCTTTGACGGGACAAAGGCCTTGATTTCCGTGACACGAAGATTGGGCGCAACAATCTCGTCCGACTGAAATTGCGGGTCAGGCATCAGCTCATACGTCGTGGTGCCAGGGCCAAACATTAGCCGGTCGACTTTGAATGGCTGGCCAGCCGTGAAAAGCCTTGGATCGGGAATCAACTGGCCCTCTTTGGCAAGGTCTTTATAAAAAAACAGCAGCAACACAAAAAGGCCTGCGGCGGCATTGAGGCAGTTCTCTAAGTTCGCATCCTTGAAATTCGTGTGGCGATGGTGCTTGACTTTATTGTATGCGCGCCACCAAGACGGGCTATTCCGCGGCTCCCATTGTTTCCACGGCTTAAGGCTTAGTCCAAATCTTGGCAGGGTGACCACCGCATCCGTAATTTGGTGAAATTGAGTAACGATTACTTCCCAGTATTGGTTGATGTTTTCCGCGTCACTTTTCTCGTCGATATTTCGACAGAGTTGCTTGGCCACGACGTCGATCTCAGCAGCGGCGACCATCAGAATTCGCGCCATTTCGATCGAGTAGGCAGCGAAGTTTGCCTGGGTGGGTTGGAGGTAGCGGGCGAGGCGGTCGATGTCCTCCTCGAGGGTAAGAAAGTAGTTCCAGTGTTCGATGGGTCGGTTTTCTTGAATCGTCATCTCTTCGGTCCTACCGTTGAATTGCTGGATGGATGTGAGGCGTCAGACCGCCACTTTTGCCCCGCGCTTGTGGATGCGCAAAGCATACCTCGCACTGGGAGGGCGGGCGCCTTGCGTTGCTCGCCGCGGCGGAGTCGCTTCCGTTCAAACGTCTGAGAAACCGTGCGTGCCGCCCATAGCGTTGCGTCAGGGGAAAGGGAAATCTGATGACCATTACGAACCCGCAGTCGGGGACGAACGTCCACGAGGTTGCAAGCGGCATCTATCGCATCAACACGCCGATCTCCATTCCTGGGGGCGGGGGGTTTTCGTTCAACCAGTATTTGATCGTGGACGACGAGCCTTTGCTCTTTCACACGGGGCCGCGGAAGATGTTTGCCCTGGTCCGGGAGGCGGTGGCGAGCGTAATGCCGGTGGAGAAGCTCCGTTACATTGGCTTTTCCCACGTGGAGGCGGATGAGTGCGGCTCTCTCAACGATTGGCTGGCCGCCGCGCCCCAGTCTGTGCCCCTGTGCGGTGGGGTGGCGGCCTTGGTGTCGATTAGTGATCTCGCGGACCGGGCGCCGCGGGCGCTGGCCGATGGGGAACTGCTCCCGATGGGCTCGCATGCTGTGCGCTGGTTCGACACGCCCCATCTGCCCCACGCGTGGGAATGCGGATTCTTGTCGGAAGAGCACACCTCGACCTTGCTCTGCGGCGATCTTTTCACCCAAGGCGGCGCCGATCTTCCTCCGGTCACGGAATCGGACATCCTGGGCCCGAGCGAGGCATTCCGCCAGGCGATGGACTATTTCTCCCACACAATCCATGCGCGGGGGATGCTCGAGAAGTTGGCGGCGACCCAACCGACCACCCTCGCCTGCATGCATGGCAGCGCCTGGCGGGGCGATGGGGCGGCATTGCTGCGGGCGCTGGCCGATAGCCTGATGGCCGACGACTCGGGGGCGGCCTGACCCGCCGGCTGGCGAAAGGCTACTTCCGCCGCCAGACCGTCACTTCCGAGAGCGTGTGCTGGAATTTGCGCCGTGTCTCGCGGATCACGAAGGGCACGTCCTGCGGCCCTTCCACGAGGTCGAAGCGGGGGGCGAGGAGTTCCCGCAGGCCGTCCAGGGTGGTGACGCTTTCACCGTCGCGCTTGAAGCCGCCGACCCAGTCCGCCCGCTTGGTGTATTCCTCCAGCCAGGTGTAAGGGGAGGCCAGCACCAGGAGGCCGCCGGGCTGGAGGCGTTCATGGATCTGGCTGAGGAACTTGCGCGGGCTGTAGAGACGGTCGATGAGGTTGGCGGCCAGGATGAGGTCGTAGCTGGTGAACCCGGGTTTGAGGTTGCAGGCGTCGCCTTGCCAGAAATGGACCCTGCCCGCGGCATCGGCGAGCCCCAGTTCGGCCAGGGTGCGCTCCCGGTAGAAGACCAGATCCCCTTCGTCGGGGAAGGTGTAGCGCAGGCTGCCTTGCTCCTGGAGCTTGACGCCGGCGTTGATGAAGCGGGCGGAAAAGTCGATGCCGGTCACGTCATCGAAGCGGCGGGCAAGTTCGAAGCTCGCCCGGCCGGTGGCGCAGCCCAGGTCCAGAGCGCGGCCCGGTAGTCGGTCGGCATGGCGATCGAAGGCCGCCAGGGCCAGGTCAGCCAGGGCCTTGGGGAAGTTCGGTACGCCAAAGTGCTCCTCCCCATAGTGGAACTCCGCGTATTGGGAGAGAAGGGCATCGGTTTCATAGACCGAGGACACGTTGCGCACCGGCGCCTCGGCCACGACGTAGCGCAGGCCGGCGTGCTGGAAGAAGTGGCGACGGAAGGCGTAGCGGCTGGCGGCGCGGGATTCATTGCCGGTGGCGATCCAGCTGCCGCCCTTCATGAGGTTGTGGCGATCGTCGAAGGTGGGCGTGGTGAAGTCGTCGTAGATGGGGTGGACGGCGAAGCCGGTGAAGGGCCAGGTGGGCGTCTCGGTCCATTGCCAGACATTGCCCACCACATCGTAAAGCTCCCCATGGCGGAAGCGGTTCACCGGGCAGGAGGAGGCCCAATGGTCCAGGTGGAGGTTGCCTGAAGCCGGGGCGTCGGGCGGCACATCGGCGAGTCCGCAATGGTCATAGAGGCGCTGCCACTCGTCTTCGGTGGGGAGCCGCACCGATTGACCGCTTTCCCGCGCCTTCCAGTTGCAAAAGGCCTTGGCTTCCAGGTAATTCACTTCCACCGGCCAGTCCCAGGGCATGGCTACGACCTCGGCCATCAGGCGCAGCCGCCAGCCTTGTTCTCCAGGTGCCCAGAAGGTCGGGTGCTCGGCCCGGGCATAGCGCCGCCAGGCCAGACCCTCCTCGGTCCACAGGGTGTCGTCGGCGTAGCCGCCTGCTTTGATAAAAGGCAGGAATTCCCCGTTGCTCACCAAATACTGGCTGGCCTGGAAGGCTGGGACGTCGGCGGTGTGGTGGCCATATTCGTTGTCCCAGCCGTAGATCGGGTCGTCAAAGGGCCGCCCGAGCCGGACGCGACCGGCGGGAATGGCGACCAGCCGATTCTCGGGGGCCGGGCCGGACTCCCGACAAGGCGCCCAGCTCGCCAGAGGGCGGACATGCTGGAGGTCGTGCTGGCGCATGAGCACCGACGAGGTTTCGAGATGGATGCGTTCGTGCTCGATCCCCATCACCACCGCCCACCAGGGGCTTCCCCAGCCGATGGGCAGGGTCAGCGGCAGGGTGCGGATGACGTGGTCCACCATCTCCCGGACCTGACGGCGATAGGCCCACACCTCGGCCACGGGAGGCCAGTCGTAGTGGGCGTCGTTGAGGTCGTCCCAGCTCATCTCGTCGACGCCCACGGCGAACATGGATTCCAGCTTTGGATTGAGGCGTGTCTCGGTGAGGCCGGCGAGGATGAACTTGTTGGTGAAGAAGGTGGCGGTGTGGCCCAGATAGAAGATCAGCGGGTGGCGCAGGCTGATGGGCTTCTTGACGTACGCGGCGTCGTCCGTGAGGGTCTGGAAGAGGGATTCGTAGCGGTCGAAGGTGGCGTGGAAGTAGCGGCGGATCTCTTCCCGCTTGGCCTCCGGATCGTTGCCCGCCAGGCAGGGTGTGCGGGGAAACAGGGCATTGGTGCTGGCGGAACGAGGGGGCAGCGTACTCACGGCGTCTCCGGGCGGAGGTCAGGACAAGGGCCCACTTTGGCCGATGATGGCCGAATCTTCAACCCACGATCGGCGACGGCGAACCTCTGGCCGGCCCCGCGGTCTGGCCATGAGTCGTTCAAACCGCACCAATCCTTACACCCATGCCCCACGACATCAGCCTGATTTCCACGATCGCCGTCGGCCTCGGCCTCGCCCTGGTGCTGGGCCTGGTCGCGGTCCGGCTCGGGCTGCCGGCCTTGGTGGGCTACCTGCTGGCGGGGATCGCCATTGGGCCCGCCACGCCAGGGTTCGTGGCCGACGTGGGGCTGGCCGGCCAGCTCGCCGAAATCGGCGTGATGCTGCTGATGTTCGGGGTCGGGCTGCACTTCTCCCTGGAGGACCTGCTGGCGGTCAAACGGATCGCTTTGCCCGGGGCGGTGGTGCAGATCGCGGTGGCCACGGCTTTGGGAATGGGCGCCGCCCTGTGGTGGGGCTGGAGCCTGGCGGCGGCCCTGATCTTCGGCCTCGCCCTGTCGGTGGCCAGTACGGTGGTCCTGCTGCGTGCCCTCGAAAGCCTGGGAGCGGTGGATTCCGAAAATGGCCGCATCGCGGTGGGGTGGCTGGTGGTGGAGGATCTGGTGATGGTCCTCGTGCTGGTCCTGTTGCCGCCCCTGGCGGGGGTGCTGGGAGGCGGAAGTCCGGCGCCTGACTCCGATCTTTGGCGGACACTGGCCGTCACCCTCGGGCTGGTGACGGCCTTCGTGGTCCTCATGCTGGTGGTGGGGCGCAAGGTGTTCCCGCGCCTCCTTTGGCTGGTGGCGCGGACTGGCTCCCGGGAGCTCTTCACCCTCTGCGTGATCGCGGCGGCGGTGGGCATCGCCTTCGGCGCGGCCAAGCTCTTCGGCGTGTCCTTCGCGCTGGGGGCCTTTTTCGCCGGCATGGTGCTGCGGGAGTCGGAGCTGTCCTATCGCGCCGCCCACGAAACCCTGCCCCTGCGGGACGCCTTCGCCGTGCTGTTCTTCGTGTCGGTGGGGATGCTCTTCGATCCGGCCATCCTGATCGAAGAGCCCCTGCGGGTGCTGGCGGTGGTGGCCATCATCCTGGTGGGGAAGACCGTGGCGGCTTTCCTCCTCGTGCTGGCGTTCCGCTATCCGGTGAATACCGCCCTGACCGTGGCCGCGAGCCTGGCCCAGATCGGCGAGTTCTCCTTCATTCTGGTCGGACTGGGGGTGGCCCTGCAGGCCTTGCCCGTCGAGGGGCAGCACCTCATCCTGGCCGGCGCGCTGATTTCCATCGCGGTGAATCCCCTGCTTTTCCGGGCCATCCATCCTCTTCAGGCCATGCTCACCGCCCGGGACGCGAAGTCGGCGCGGCTGGCGCGAAAGGTCGATCCGTTGGCGGAACTGCCCGCCAGCACGGCGGCGGATTACCTGTCCGATCAGGTGGTGCTGGTGGGTTATGGGCGGGTGGGGCGGCGGCTTGGCGAGGCCCTGCTGGCGGCGGGGCGGCCTTTCGTGGTGGCCGAGCGGGACCGGGAGCGGGTCGAGGCCCTGCGCGGACGGGGGATGGCGGCGGTGTGCGGCGATGCCGCGGAAGCGGAGGTCCTGATCCAGTCCCACATCGCCCGGGCGGCGGCCCTGGTGGTGACGGTGCCCGACGCCGTTGCGGCCCGGCGCATGGTGGAGACCGCCCGGGCGCTGAATCCGGACGTCAGGGTGGTTTTGCGGGCGGCCAGCGGGGACGAAGCGGAGATCCTGCGCGGGGAGGGCGTCGGTGCAGTCTTCGTCGCCGAAGAAGAGCTGGCGCGCGGAATCCTTCGGGCGACCACCGCGGCGATGGGCGATCGGTCCTGACGGCCGGCCTCAGGGGGGCGGACCGGCCTCCGTGGTCGGTGCGCCAGGCGGATGGAGAACCTGAAGGCAGGCTGCGATGCCGGTGGCCAGGGCATCGGCCATGCGGGCCTGGCGCTCGGGGTCGGCCAGGAGCAACTCCTCGTCCCGGTTCTTGATGACCCCCGCTTCGACCAGCACCGCCGGCTGGCGAGCCTGGTGGAGCACGACCAGATTGTCGTACCAATGCACGGTGTTGGCCTGGTCCGCCCAGGGGCGACGGCGGGCGTTCTTGTCGGTGGGCGTGAAGCCTTCGCGCTGGAGCAGGGCCCCCATGGTCGAGGCGCAGAGCAGGCTCGCTTCCGGCAGGGGATTGCGACGCGACACGAAAAGTGAGTGCCCCTGCCATTGATCGTTGTAGGTCTGCGGGCGGCCCTCCCAGGTCCAGGGGAGTAATTCCCGCTCTTCCACCGAGTCGTGGTGGATCGAGACGAAGAGGTCGGCGTCCGGGGCGCTCCGCGGGCGGGCGGGCAGCGACTCCATCTCGCCGTCCCGGTTGATGAGCTGGACCCGCATGCCGTGGGCTTCCAGGGCCAGGACCAATTGATCGGCCAGAATCTGATTGAACGAAAGTTCGCTCCGCCCCCGGGCGCTGATGGCACCGGGGGCCCGCCAATGATGGCCGACATCCACGGCAATTCGCCAAGGCGGGGTGGGCTCCGCCCGGGCGTTCCCCAAGCACATGAGGGCGGTTGCGCCCAGAAGCAGAATCGCGTTGCGCATGGCTTTAGTTTAAGGCGCCACTGCCGAAATGACGGTGATATCCCGCCCGCCCGGGCGCACCAAGAGGAGACCATCATGCAGGAAGCGACCGCCGACGCGCCGGCCCGGGGTACCCGGGCCCACCGGCCGGACCTGGATTGGAGCCAGGTTCGGGAAACTGTGCTGCTGCTTGAGCTGGCCGCCGGGCAGATCGAGGCCGCGATGAAGGACGGCAACAGCTCGGTGGAGGTGCTGACCGATTCCTTTACGTCCATGGCCGGCTATGTGCGCATGCTGTCGGGAACGCTGGAGGCTTTGCCGGAAACGCCGGAGAACGCCGACACCAAGGCCGCCTTGGTGCACCACGCCGAGCAGGTGGGGCAGATGGTCCAGCGCTCCATCATCGCCTTCCAGTTTTACGACAAGCTGGTCCAGCGCCTCGCCCACGTCGGCCATAGCCTCGGTGCCTTGTCGGATCTGGTCGCCGATCAGGGGCGCTTGTTCAATCCCCTCGAATGGCGTGCATTGCAGGAGAAGATCCGCTCCAAGTACTCCACCCGGGAAGAGCTGGAGATGTTCGAAACCGTGATGGCCGGCGTGCCGGTGAAGGAAGCCCTGGCCCGCTATAAGGCCGAGATGCGCGACAAGGGCGACGACATTGAGCTCTTCTGATCCATCTGCGGGGGATTCACCCATGTTTGGTTTGTTGGTCGAAATTCGCGACAACCAGCGCCGCCAGCTTGAGGGGCAGGCCGAAGCCCTCGATCTGCAGCGCCAACAGTTTGCCTTGGTGCAAC
The DNA here is from genome assembly GCA_016791005.1 of Zoogloeaceae bacterium. Lineage (GTDB taxonomy): Bacteria > Pseudomonadota > Gammaproteobacteria > Burkholderiales > Rhodocyclaceae > JAEUNX01. The sequence continues at coordinate 25,100 of JAEUNY010000139.1, read as the reverse complement.
GGCAGTTCGAGCGCACCGATCGCCTGCAGGATCGGGCCGAGAGCCTCCATGCCAAGAGTGCGCAATTGGTGAATGGGTCCCGCAAGGTCCTGGCGATCCTGCTTCCCGCGATCGCGGTCCTCCTAGCCTATCTGACCTGGCTGATGTTCCGCCGCCTGTAACGCCGCGGGGCGGCGCACACCGCTTGACCGCCGGGAGTCCTGTCCTTCCGGTGAGGCGATGTTAGAATTCGAACGACTCGCGCCGGCGGCCGCCCGGCGCTTTGTTTTTGTTCATCGCCTTCGCTTGTCGTCAGGGTCTTCGCCGTGCTCATCGCCAACAACATCACCATGCAATTCGGGGCCAAGCCCCTGTTCGAGAACGTCTCCGTCAAGTTTGGCGAGGGCAACCGCTATGGCCTGATCGGCGCCAACGGTGCGGGCAAGTCGACCTTCATGAAGATTCTGGCCGGGGTGCTAGATCCGACTGCGGGCAATGTGGCCCTGGATACCGGCGAGCGCATGGCCTTTCTCAAGCAGGACCAGTTCGCCTACGAAGACCAGCGGGTGATCGACGTGGTGATGATGGGCCACGAAGAAATGTGGGCCTGCATGGAGGAGAAGGATGGCATCTACGCCAACCCGGAGGCGACCGAGGAAGACTACATGCACGCCGCCGAACTCGAGGGCAAGTTCGCCGAGTACGACGGCTACACCGCCGAAGCCCGGGCAGGGGAACTGCTCCTGGCGGTGGGCATCCCCACCGAGCAGCACGGCGGGCCCATGAGCCAGGTGGCGCCGGGCTGGAAATTGCGCGTCCTGCTCTGCCAGGCCCTGTTTGCCAATCCGGACATCCTGCTGCTGGACGAACCCACCAACAACCTCGACATCAACACCATCCGCTGGCTGGAGCACGTGGTCAACGAGCGTGATTCCACGATGATCATCATTTCCCACGACCGCCACTTTCTGAACCAAGTGTGCACCCACATGGCAGATCTGGACTATGGCCGCATCCAGGTCTGGCCCGGCAATTGGGACGATTACATCGAAGCCTCCACCCAGGCCCGGGAGCGCCAGGCGGCCGCCAACCAGAAGGCCAAGGAGCGGGTTGCCGAGTTGCAGGCCTTCGTGCGGCGCTTTTCGGCCAACAAATCCAAGGCCCGGCAGGCCACCAGCCGCGCCAAGCAGATCGACAAGATCAAGATCGACGAATTCAAGCCGTCCAGCCGCCAGTACCCGTGGATCCGCTTCGACTATGACGAAAAGGAGAAGCTGCACCGCCAGGCCGTGGAACTGGAGAACGTCAGCTTCGCCTACGACGGCGGCAAGACCATCATCAAGAACTTCACCTATGCCGCGGATGCGGGCGACAAGATCGCCATCATCGGCGAGAACGGCGTGGGCAAGACCACCCTCATGAAGCTGCTGGTGGGAGCACTTCAGCCCCAGAAGGGCGCCATCAAATGGGCGGAAAAGGCCAAACTGGGCTATTACGCCCAGGACCATTCCGCCGATTTCGATTCGGATCTGTCGCTGACCGACTGGATCAGCGGCTACGTGCGCGAAGGCGGCTACGAGGGGGACGACGCAGAGACCCTGCTGCGTGGCACCCTCGGCCGCTTGCTCTTCAAGGGCGATGAGGTCCGGAAGCCCGTCCGCGTCATCTCTGGCGGCGAGCAGGGCCGCATGCTGTTCGGCAAGCTCATGCTCCAGCGCAAGAACGTGCTGCTCATGGACGAGCCCACCAACCACCTCGACATGGAATCCATCGAGGCCCTCAATCTGGGTCTCGCAGATTTCAACGGCACCCTGTTCTTCGTTTCCCACGACCGGGAGTTCGTCTCCTCCGTTGCCACCCGCATCATCGAGATCCGGCAGGACGGCAAGATCGTGGATTACCGGGGCACTTACGAGGAGTACCTGGCCAGCCAGGGGATTGACGACTAACCCTGCTGGGCGTCTAGCTGTCAAAGCCGCGGCGGTACTGCACGGCTTCGGCGACGTGGGGGGAGGCGATGTTCGGGCTGCCCGCGAGGTCCGCGATGCTGCGGGCCACCCGCAGGATCCGGTGATAGGCGCGGGCCGAGAGATGGAGGCGCTCCATGGCTTTGGCCAGCAAGGCGCGCCCGCTGGGATCCGGGCAGCAGTGTTGTTCTAGGGCGCTGCCCGCGAGCCGGGCGTTGGGCCCTCCCTGGCGTTCTTCCTGAATGGCCCTGGCGGCGGCCACCCGAGCTCGCACGATCGCGCTGGCCTCGCCAGGCTGAATGTCCTGCAGTTCAGCCTCGCTGACCGCCGGGACTTCGACCGTGAGGTCGATGCGGTCGAGGAGCGGGCCGGAGAGGCGACCGCGGTATCGGGCGATCTGGTCCGGCGTGCACCGGCAGGGGCGCGTGGGGTGGCCGGAGTAGCCGCAGGGACAGGGGTTCATGGCGGCGACGAGTTGGAAGCGGGCGGGAAACTCCGCCCGCCGGTTGGCGCGAGAGACGGTGATGTGGCCGGTTTCGAGGGGTTCCCGCAGGGCCTCCAGCACGCGGCGGTCGAATTCCGGCAATTCGTCGAGGAACAAAATTCCGTGATGCGCGAGGGAAATCTCGCCGGGCCGAGGAATGGCGCCGCCCCCGACCAGGGCCGGCGCAGAGGCGGAATGGTGCGGCGCACGCATGGGGCGCTGGCGCCAGGTGGCCGGGTCGAGTTGGCCGTCCAGGGCACGGAGGGCGGCGCTTTCCACGGCTTCCTCCTCGGACATGGGGGGCAGCAAACCCGGCAGGCGCTGGGCGAGCATCGATTTTCCGGTTCCCGGAGGCCCAAACATCAGCATGGAGTGTTGCCCGGCGGCGGCCACTTCCAGAGCCCGCCGGGCGGGGCGCTGGCCCTTCACGTCGGCAAGGTCTGGCAGGTTCTGGGTCTGAAGGGCGGGGGTTTCGGTGTCGGGGGCCTCGATCGGGTTCACGCCGTTGAGGTGGGCGGTTGCCGTGAGCAGATTGGGGGCGGGGAGCAAGGTGGCGCCCCGGGCGAGGCGGGCTTCGGCGAGGTTGTGCGCTGGGAGCAGCAAGCCCCGGCCTGCGCGTCGGGCGTGCAGGGCGTGAATGAGCGTCCCCCGCACCGGGCGAAGCTCGCCGGAGAGGGAAAGCTCCCCGACGCATTCCAGGCCATCGAGGGACTGGCCCTTAATCTGGCCGGACGCGGCGAGAATGCCCAGGGCAATCGGGAGGTCGAACCGGCCGCCCTCCTTCGGTAAATCGGCGGGAGCCAGATTGACGGTCAGGCGCCGTTGGGGAAACTCGAATCCCCCGGTGAGGAGCGCCGCGCGAACCCGGTCGCGAGCTTCCCGAACCTCGGTGTCGGGCAGACCGACCAGGGTAAAGGCAGGGAGACCATTGGCGAGATGCACTTCGACGAGCACTTCCACGGCCTCGAGACCGAGAAGCGCCCGGGTGCGGACCTGAGCGAGGGCCATGCCATGCCTTTGGGATAAAGGCGGCCAGTCTACCCCATATTCCTTGCGACAGCTGGCGCGGCGCCTTGCGCGGGCCCCGAGGATTTATTCGTTGGCTTCCCCGGCGAGGCGGGCTTCGAGCTGGGCGACGCGATGCTCCAGTTCTGCCAGGCGGGTGAGCGCGTGGGAGAGGACTTCCCGTTGGGCGTCGAATTCCTCACGGGTGACGAGATCAAGCTTGGTGAAGGCGCCTGCCATGACCGCACGGACGTTCTTTTCGAGGTCCCGGGCCGGGCTGTTGGCGGCGAGTTCGCTCAGTTTGGCGCTGATGTCTTCAAAAATCTTGGGCCCAACCATCGATAACCCCCTTCATGGATTGGCTATTTACTTGTCAAGAATAGCACGCATGGCCCCCAGCATCCGCCGCGAACGGGCTGGAGCGAAAGTAATAGCCCCTCCTTGGTGCGACGTGCGCCTGAGATGCACCATTGCGGTGCTGGTGCGGTGCCGCAGACGGCTTGTTGACTTGTTATCAATTTGAAATACAAGAAAACATTTGTTTGGGCATGATTCCTGCAGGGGTGCGTTGCCATATTTAATTTTAAGGAGAAACGCAATGCGCAAGTCCATGATCGCCCTGTCGGTGTTGGCCGCTCTGCCGGCCCTGTATGCAAGCCCGGTGCTGGCCGAAGAAGCCGCCGCAAGCCCGCATACCTTCACTGGCAACGTGGGCTTCGTGTCCGATTATCGTTATCGCGGCATGTCTCAGACGGAAAAGAAGGTGGCCCTGCAGGGTGGCTTCGATTATTCCCATGAAAGCGGCCTGTATGCGGGGACCTGGGCCTCCAACGTGTCGTGGTTCGACGCCTGGAACTCCGATTCGCAAAACAGCCTGGAATGGGACTTCTACGGTGGCTACAAGATGCCCGTGGGCCCCGTCACCCTCGACATGGGGTTGCTCCAGTATTACTACCCGGGTAGCCAGGTCGATGGCGTGGTCAGCCCCAACACTCTGGAAGGCTATCTGGGCGCTTCCTGGGAGTTCCTGACCTTCAAGTACTCCTACTCGTTCTCCAACCTGTTCGGCGTCAGTGATTCCAAGGGCAGCGAGTACTTTGATCTGTCTGCTTCCTACGACGTGGGTGCCGGATTTATCGTCGGCGCGCACATTGGCCGCCAGCACGTCGCCCACAACAGCTGGGCTTCCTATAACGACTGGAAGATCGGCGTGACGAAGGAAGTGCTGGGCGTGAATGTGGGCCTGAGCTACATCGGCACCGATTCAGAAGATGCCTATGTGAGCCCCAACGGACGTCAGCAGTGGGGTAGCGACACTTGGGTGCTTAGCGTCAACAAGACCTTCTGATAGCGCACGGATGAATTTGGGCGGGCCTCTGGCCCGCTGATGTGAAAGGAAATCGTCATGAAGTTCATCACCGCGATCATCAAGCCGTTCAAACTCGATGAAGTCCGTGAAGCCTTGTCCGCCATCGGCGTGCAAGGGGTCACCGTCACCGAGGTCAAGGGGTTCGGGCGGCAGAAGGGGCACACCGAGTTGTATCGGGGCGCCGAGTACGTGGTCGATTTTCTCCCCAAGGTGAAAATCGAAGCCGCCATCCGGGATGACCTGCTCGATCAAGCCATCGAAGCCATCGAAAAGTCGGCCAGCACCGGGAAGATCGGTGACGGCAAGATTTTCGTCTTCGATCTGGAGCAGGCCATTCGCATCCGTACCGGTGAAACCGGCGTGGATGCTCTGTAAGGGAGTCATTGAATGAAAAAACTATTCGCCATCCTGCTGACGGCCTGTGCCGTTGGCCTTTCGGGCGGCGTCTTTGCGGAGGAAAAGGCGGTTACCGCCGAATCCCCCGCGGTGACGGCCCCCGCGGCGGCGCCGGCGGCGGCTGCCGAAGCCCCGGCTGCGGCCACCCCTGTGCCCAATAAGGGCGATACCGCCTGGATGATCGTCGCCACCGCCCTGGTGATCCTGATGACCATTCCGGGTCTCGCGTTGTTCTACGGCGGCCTGGTTCGCGCCAAGAACATGCTCTCGGTGCTGATGCAGGTCTTCGTGATCTTCTCGGTGATGGTGACCCTATGGGTCATCTATGGATACAGCCTCGCATTTACCGAAGGAAGCGCGTTCTTCGGCGGATTCGACAAGCTGTTCCTGAAGGGTGTCACCGTCGAGTCGGTCGCCGCCACCTTCAGCAAGGGCGTCTATATCCCGGAGTACGTGTATATCGTGTTCCAGGCGACCTTCGCGGCGATCACGCCAGCCCTCATCATCGGTGGCTTTGCCGAGCGGATGAAGTTCTCCGCAGTGCTGCTCTTCATGGTCATCTGGTTCACCTTTTCTTACCTCCCCATGGCACACATGGTGTGGTACTGGGCGGGTCCGGATGCCTACACGAGCGCCGAAGCGGCTGATGCGGCCGGTGCGACGGCGGGCTTCCTGTTCCAGAAGGGCGCGCTCGACTTCGCGGGCGGCACCGTGGTGCACATCAACGCGGCGATGGCTGGCCTGGTCGGAGCCTTCATGATCGGCAAGCGGATCGGCTACGGCAAGGAGTCCATGGCTCCCCACAGCCTCACGCTGACGATGGTGGGTGCTTCCCTCCTGTGGGTGGGCTGGTTCGGCTTCAACGCCGGATCCAACCTGGAAGCCAACGGTCTTGCGGCCCTGGCCTTCCTGAACACCCTGCTCGCGACCGGCGTGGCGACGATGGCGTGGATGTTCATGGAATGGATCATCAAGGGTAAGCCCTCCATGCTGGGTGCTGCCTCGGGTGCGGTGGCCGGTCTGGTGGCCATTACTCCGGCCTGCGGCTGGGTGGGTCCCATCGGCGCGCTGGTCATCGGTGCCGCAGCGGGCGTGGTCTGCCTGTGGGGCGTGAATGGCCTGAAGCGCATGCTGGGTGCCGACGACGCGCTGGACGTGTTCGGTGTCCATGGCGTGGGCGGCATCCTCGGCGCGGTCCTGACCGGTGTCTTCGCTGATCCGGCCCTGGGCGGCGTGGGGGTGTATGACTACGTTGCCGACACGGTCGCCACCTTCGACATGAAGGCCCAGGTCATCAGCCAGTTGTGGGGCGTGGGCGTAGCCGTGGTCTGGTCTGGCCTGGTTTCCCTGGTGGCCTACAAGATCGTGGATATGTTCATCGGTCTGCGGGTGCCGGAAGAGGAAGAGCGGGAAGGTCTGGACGTCACCTCCCACGGCGAAACGGCCTACCACATGTAATCGAGCCTGCATTCCCTGGGCTCTCGGCGGGCGCCTCGCGGCGCCCGCCTTCTTTAAGTCATCTGGGTATGCAATCGGTCACGGCCCGGCAGCGGTTGCCGGCTGCGACATTTCAAGAATCAACCGGGTCCGCCGATGGACAGCTTCTCGAAATGGGCGGAATTGGATTGAGGTGCATGATGCTGAAGCGAACCACGTCGGTTGCATTGCTTGGGACGGTCGTCGCCGTGGTGGCGACCCAGTTGGGCACTCTGGCAGCCATCCTGGGCGCGGCGCTCGGGGGTCTGGGCTATGCCCTGATGCCACGCAACACGATCCAACGGTGATATGGCCCGTCGGCCGCGAGGCCGATGGTTTTAAAGCGGGAGTCTTTCCAGACTCCCGCTTTTTTCTTGGCGAGGCTCAGCGGAAGACGACGGTCTTGTTGCGATGGATCAACACCCGGTCTTCCAGGTGGTAACGGAGCCCCCGGGCGAGCACGGCTTTCTCGATGTCCTTGCCGTAGCGGACCATGTCTTCCACCGAGTCGGAATGGTCGATGCGGATCACATCCTGCTCGATGATCGGCCCCTGATCGAGCTCAGCGGTCACGTAGTGGCAGGTGGCGCCAATGAGTTTGACCCCCTTGGTATAGGCCTGGTGGTAGGGCTTGGCGCCGACGAAGCTGGGCAGAAAGCTGTGATGGATGTTCAGGATCCGCCCCGGATAGGCGGCACACAGTTCCGGCGCCACGATCTGCATGTAGCGGGCGAGCACCATCGTGTCGCCACCGACTTCCTCGAAAATGCGCTGGATCTCGGCGTTCGCGCGGGGCGCTGTCTCCCGGGTCACCGGAACGTGATGGAACGGGATCCCGTGCCACTCGACGAAGCCTTTGAACGTGTCGTGGTTGGAGATGACGCACGGGATTTCGATGTCGAGTTCCCGCGATTGCCAGCGCGCAAGGAGGTCGTATAGGCAGTGCTCCTGCTTGGAGACCAGGATTACGACCCGCTTCTTTACGGCCGAATCGGTGATCTTCCACTCCATTTGCAGACCCTCGGCAATGGGGCGGAAGCGCTCGCGAAACTCAGTGAGCATGAAGGGCAGCGAGGCGGCCTTGATCTCGATGCGCATGAAATACCGACCGACGGTTTCGCCGTCGCCGGGGGGTTCGGCGTGGAGCGCCGTTTCGAGAATCCAACCCCGATGTTCGGCAATGAAGCCGGATACCTGGGCAACGATGCCGACCCGGTCCGGGCAGGATGCGGAAAGCGTGAAATAGCGTTCGCGGTGCATGGCGAGGCTCAGACGATGCGGGCGAAGGCCTTGTCGATTTCCCCGCGCAGGGCGGCGTAGTCCCGCGTGACCGGAAACTGGGGAAATTCCCGTACCACGTTTTCAGGGGGGTGAAAAAGGATGCCGCCATGGGCCTCACCGAGCATGGCGGTGTCGTTGTAGCTGTCGCCCGCCGCGACGACTTGGAAGTTGAGTTCCTTGAAACGGCGCACGGCCTCCCGCTTCTGGTCGGGCATGCGCAGGTGGTAATTCACCAGAACCCCGCTAGCGTCCGCCTCCAGACTGTGACAGAACAGGGTGGGCAGGCCCAGTTGCACCATCAGCGGCTTGGCGAATTCGTAGAACGTATCCGAGAGGATGATCACCTGATAGGTGTTGCGCAGGTCGTCCAGGAAAGCCCGGGCGCCGGCCATCGGGCCCATGTCGGCAATCACCTTCTGGATGTCGGGCAGCCCGAGTTTGTGCTCCGCCAGGATGTTCAGGCGGTACTTCATCAGGGTGTCGTAATTGGGCTCGTCCCGGGTGGTCCGGCGCAGTTCGGGAATGCCGGTGCGCTCGGCGAATTCAATCCAGATTTCGGGGACCAGTACCCCTTCGAGGTCAAGGCAGACTATGCGCACGGCGGCTTTCCTGGAGGAGAAAAGCCGCCATTTTAGCAGCCGGAGCGGTCATGCCATCGCCCCGGGAGACTCGGGTGGAAATCAGGCCGGGGCCGACGTCCGGATGAGATGGTCGAAGGCCGAGAGCGCAGCTTTCGACCCCTCGCCCATCGCGATCACGATCTGCTTGTAGGGTACGGTGGTGCAGTCGCCGGCGGCATAGATGCCGGGCGCCGAAGTCTGCCCCTTGGCATCCACGATCACCTCGCCAAAGCGCGAAAGTTCCAGGGTGCCCTTGAGGAAATCGGTGTTAGGCAGCAAGCCGATCTGGACAAAAATGCCTTCCAGTTCCACCCAGTGGGTCTCGCCGGATACCCGATCCTTGTACATCAGACCATTCACCTTGTCCTTGCCCGTCACCTCGGTGGTTTGGGCGCACTTGATGACGTTGACGTTGGGCAGGCTGTAGAGCTTCTTCTGCAGCACGGCGTCGGCCCGGAGATCCTCGGCGAATTCCAGCAGGGTGACATGGGCCACGATGCCAGCGAGGTCGATGGCCGCTTCCACGCCGGAGTTGCCACCCCCCACCACCGCCACGCGCTTGCCCTTGAATAGTGGGCCGTCACAGTGGGGGCAATAGGCCACGCCCTTGCCGCGGAATTCTTTCTCGCCCGGCACATTCATCTCCCGCCAACGGGCGCCGGTGGACACGATCACCGTCTTGGCCTTGAGGGTCGCTCCATTCTCCAGTTGGACCGCGTGAAGATCGTCGCCCGGCAACAATTTTGCGGCACGCTGCAGGCTCATGATGTCCACCCCATATTCCTTGACGTGCTCTTCCAGGGCTGCCACCAGCTTCGGGCCCTCGGTGTATTTCACGGAGATGAAATTCTCGATGCCGAGGGTGTCCATCACCTGACCGCCAAAGCGCTCGGCTACTACGCCGGTGCGGATGCCCTTTCGCGCAGCGTAGATCGCCGCCGCCGCCCCGGCCGGGCCGCCTCCCACCACCAGCACATCGTAGGGCTCCTTGGCGGAGAGTTTTGCGGCTTCCTTCTCCGCAGCCCCGGTGTCCACCTTGGCGACAATCTCCTCCAGGGTCATGCGGCCCTGGCCGAAGGGTGCGCCGTTCACGAGCACCGTGGGGACGGCCATGATCTGAAGGGCATCGACCCGCTCCTGGAAGAGCGCGCCATCGATCATGGTGTGGCTGATCCGCGGGTTCAGCACCGACATGAGGTTGAGGGCCTGCACCACGTCCGGGCAGTTATGGCAGGAGAGCGAGATATAAGTCTCGAAGGCCAGATCCGTTCCCAGGGCCTTGATCTGGTCGATCACCGCCTGCTCGACCTTCGGCGGATGGCCGCCCACCTGGAGCAGGGCCAGGATGAGCGACGTGAATTCATGGCCCATGGGCAAGCCGGCGAAGGCCACGCGGGCGGGTTCCCCGTGTTTGCCGACAGTGAAGGACGGCTTGAGGGCCGAGTCGCCATCGTGGCGCACGGACACGCGCTCCGAGAGGCTGGCGATGTCGTCCAGGAGCGCCCGGGTCTCGGCCGACTTCGCGCTGCCGTCGAGGGAGGCCACGAGTTCGATGGGCCAGTGGAGCTTCTCCAGGTAGGCCTTGAGTTGGGTCTTGATGGCGTCGTCGAGCATGGTCATTCTCCTCGTTGGTCCGAATGGGCAATGAAAAGGCGCCAGGGGGCGGTGCAAGCAAACCCGCTGGCGCCTTTTCGTTGCCATCCGCTGGACGGGGCGCCCGGGGCGAACCGGGCGCCGGTCTGGGGCGGCGGCTTAGATCTTGCCGACCAGGTCCAGGGAAGGCTTCAGGGTCTCGGCGCCTTCCTGCCACTTGGCCGGGCAGACTTCGCCCGGGTGGGAGGCCACGTACTGGGCGGCCTTGACCTTGCGCAGCAGTTCGGACGCGTCGCGGCCGATGCCCAGGTCATGGATTTCGGCGACCTTGATCTGGCCTTCCGGGTTGACCAGGAAGGTGCCACGCAGGGCGAGGCCCTCTTCCTCGATCATCACGTCGAAGTTGCGGGTGATGGTGCCGGTGGGGTCGCCGAGCATGGGGTACTTGATCTTCTTGATGGTGTCGGAGGCGTCGGCCCAGGCCTTGTGCACGAAGTGGGTGTCGGTGGACACGGAGTACACCTCGACACCTAGCTTCTGGAAATCAGGGTACAGATCGGCCATGTCGCCCAGCTCGGTGGGGCAAACGAAGGTGAAGTCGGCGGGGTAGAAAAAGAAGATGGACCACTTGCCTTTCAGGTCCTCGCTGCTCACCGGCACGAACTTGCCATTGTGGTAAGCCTGGGTCTGGAAGGGTTTGATTTCGGTGTTGATGATCGACATGGAAGCTCCTTGGCGAAGGGTGGTGGAAAATTTGATGACGCCAGATTAGCGGCGCTGGGAAGATTGTCCCAATTGATTATTGGGATTTCAATCATGTGGAAAACCTATGGACTTGGACGATGACGCTTTTCCTGGGGGGAGGCCGCGTCACGCCAGGCTGGCTTCCAGCCGGGCGGCCAGGCGCGGACGGGCAAAGTCCAGGAAGGCGCGCAACTTGAGGGGCAGGGGCCCCTGTCCGCCATGGACCAGGCTCACCGGCCAGGGCGCCTCCTCGAAGGGCGCCAGGACGATGCGCAGATCGCCGGCCCGTTCCGCCGCCGCCATCTGGTAGCACAGCACCCGGGTCAGGCCCAGTCCGGCGATGGCCGCGTCCACCGCCGCCTCGGCGGTATTCACAGCCAGCCGGGTGTGGATGGCGATCGGAAGCTCCGCCCCGCTCACCCGAAAATTCCAGCGCCGCGTCCCGCCCAGGCCCTCGAAGGCGACGCAATCATGCCCGGCCAACTGCTCCGGCTGGACTGGGGTGCCCCGTCGCGCCAGGTAGTCCGGGCTGGCGCAGATCACCCGCCGGATCGCGCCGACCCGCAGGGCCACCAGGCCGCTGTCGGGCAATTCGCCGATGCGCAGGGCCACATCCACCTGGTCGTCCAGCAGGCGCACCAGGTGGTCGGCCAGCACCAGCCGCACGTCGATGGCCGGATAGGCCCGCAGGAATTCCACCACCACTGGCACGACGTGGAGGCGCCCGAAAACGATGGGGGCGGTGACCACCAGTTCCCCCTGGGGCAAGGTGAACTCGCCGCTGACGGTTCGCTCCGCCTCCCCTACCTGTTCCAGGATGCGGCGGCAGGCCGCCAGGTAGGACTGGCCCGCCTCGGTGAGGGTCAGGCGGCGGGTGGAGCGCAGCAGCAAGCGGGCGCCGAGGTGCCCTTCCAGTTCCGCCACCTTGCGGCTCACGGTGGCCAGGGGAATGTCCAGACCGCTCGCGGCGGCGGAGAAGCTGCCGGCGTCCGCCACGGCGACAAACAGCTGCATGGCCTCGAAGCGATCCGTCATGTTCTCGATTTTCGGGAAAGTATTTCTGAATTTTGATGGATTATCTCCTGAGGTGGAAGCGCGTAAGGTTTGGCTCGTCACCCGACTCACTACCCGCCAAGGAGATTTTCATGCCCCGCATCGCCACCCCCGCGACCATCCAGGACGCCCCCGCTGCTGCTCAGCCGCTGCTCGAAGCCATTCAAAAGCAACTGGGCGTGGTTCCCAATCTGTTCCGCCTGGTGTCCAACAGCCCGGCCGCCCTGGAGGGCTATCTGGGCCTCTCCGGTGCCCTCGCCAAGGGCCGCCTGCCGGCCCCGACCCGGGAGCGCATCGCCCTGGCGGTGGCCCAGATCAACGGCTGCGACTATTGCCTGGCAGCCCACACCTATCTTGGCAAGAACCTCGCCAAGCTCGACGAGGCGGAGATCGCCGCCAACCGCCATGGACGCTCCAGCGATCCCAAGGCCCAGGCCGCCGTGGCCTTCGCCGTCCAGGTCACGCGCCAGCGGGGGCGAGTCACGGCTGGTGACGTGGAGGCGGTCCGGGCTGCCGGCTACGACGACGCCCAGATCGTCGAGATCGTGCTCCACGTGGCCCTGAACACCTGGACCAATTACATTAACCTGGTGGGTGGAACGGCACTGGATTTCCCTGCCGCCCGCGCCCTCCAAGCCGCCTGAATCCCCCTCCGCGCCGTCGGATCGCCCGGTGGCGCGGTTACAGGAGACCCCCATGGACCGTCCGCCCCTGCCCCCCTTCAATGCCGAAACCGCCGCCCAAAAGGCGCGCCTTGCCGAGGACGCCTGGAATTCCCGGGATCCCGCCCGGGTCGCCCTGGCCTACACGCCGGACAGCCTCTGGCGCAATCGGGCCGAGTTTCTCCAGGGTCGGGAGGCCATCGAGGCCTTCCTGACCCGCAAGTGGCAGCGGGAACTGGAGTACCGCCTCATCAAGGAAGTCTGGGCCCATCGCGACAACCGCATTGCCGTGCGCTTCGCCTACGAGTGGCATGACGACAGCGGGCAGTGGTTTCGCAGCTACGGCAACGAGAACTGGGAGTTCGACGAGCATGGCCTGATGCGCCGGCGCATCGCAAGCATCAACGATCTGGTGATCGCCGAAGGGGCGCGGCTATTCCACTGGCCCCAAGGCCGCCGGCCCGACGACCACCCCGGTCTGTCCGACCTCGGGCTGTAGGACTTCGCCATGCGTCCCCCGCCCAGCGATGTGGCATTTTCCCCATCGGTGAAGGCCGTGCAGACCCGCCTCGGCTCCCGGCCGGCCTACGCCCGGATGGAATCCGGCGCTGGTTGGCAGACCCGCGTCACGCCGGAACTGGCGGACTTCATCGGCGCCCAGACCAGCCTGTTCCTGGCCACCGCCAGTGCCGCCGGGCAGCCCTATATCCAGCACCGGGGCGGGCCCCCGGGCTTCCTCCAGGTGCTGGACGACCGGACCCTGGCCTTTGCCGATTTCGCCGGCAACCGCCAGTACATCAGCCTTGGCAATCTGGCAGAGAACCCTCGGGCCCAGCTCTTCCTGATGGACTACGCCCAGCGCCAGCGCATCAAGATCTGGGGCCAGGCGCGGGTGATCGAGGACGATCCGGCGCTGCTGGCGCGGTTCACCGTGCCGGGGTACAAGGCCAGGGCGGAGCGGGTCATCCAGATGGATGTGGCGGCCTGGGATGCCAATTGTCCCCAGCACATTCCCCAGCGGCTGGAGGCCGCCGACGTGGCCGCCGCCCTGACGGAGCGTGACCGTCGCATCCGGAATCTGGAAGCCGAACTGGATCGTCTGCGGACCGCGGGCGACCGGGCGGGGCGGCCTTGATGCGCGCCCGAGGCGGCCGGATCTAAATGTCCTCGGCGGGGGGTAGATCGGCAAAGACGCTGGGCTGAAGCCAGGAAAAGAGGTCGCGGGTGAGGAGCGGGTTGCCCACGGCCTTGATCTGGTCTTCCCGCAGGGCTTTCCGGTAGGAGAGGTCTCCCATCCAAATGTCCACCAGGGTCCGGACCGTGCAGGTGAAATACACATCCACGTCCTTGCCCGGATTGCTGCAGCAGACATCCACTTCCTCCGGGGTAGCGACGATCCACCAGTCGGCCACGTTGGCCACATCCGTGAATTTGAAGTGGATGACGGTCTGGCCGCCAATCAGCTTGTCGGGACGCACGCTGCGTTCCAGGTAGAGCATCAGCAAGCCCACGTCCAGATCCCGCTCGTTCAGCCCGTCCCGGGCCCAGCGCATTCCCCAGTCCCCCAGGGATTTGATGATCGGCAAGAGTTGCTTGCAGGCCTCGGTGGGGTAGTAGGCATAGCTGTCCTGCCCCGGCAGCTTCTTCTTCACCACCAGTCCGTATTCGGCGAGGGAGATCAGCCGCTTGTTGAGGATGGTGGGGGAGATCAGGCTCAGCCCCCGTTGCAACTCATTGAAGCGGCAGCCGCCCATCAGAAGTTCGCGTACCACCAGCACGGTCCACTTTTCGCCAATGATTTCCAGGGCCTTCGCGATGGGGCAGAACTGTCCATATTCCATGCCGTGGGCTCCTTCCGCCGTGCCGCCGCCAAGGGGCGCTTCCGGGCGATGTAGTGAAGAACTTCATTTAGTGTAGTGCCTTACTCCAGCTTGTTCATTAGTGCCGTCCCTTCGCCCTGCATAGCATCACCCCATCGAGTTCCCGCCGGGATCTCGGTCCCCCTCAACCGAAAATGCAGGAGAACACCATGACCACCATGACGCAAGCCAGCGCGATGAACACCCTCCCCCAGTCCATCATCGAGCGGCCGGACTACGACGCCATCAAAACCAAGCAGCAGGCCACCTGGGGATCCGGCGACTATGGCCGGGTTGGCGTGACCCTTCAGATCACCGGCGAACAGCTGTGCGAGGCCATGGACCTGCGCGCCGGTCAGTCGGTGCTGGACGTGGCCGGCGGCAATGGCAACGCCTCCCTCGCCGCAGCGCGGCGCTTTTGCAAGGTGGTATCGACGGACTACGTCGGCAGCCTACTGGCTCAATCCCGGATCCGCGCCGAGGCCGACGGCCTGGAGATCGACTATCAAGAGGCCGATGCTGAAAACCTCCCGTTCGCCGATGCCAGCTTCGATAACGTCATGTCCACGTTCGGCGTGATGTTCACGCCCGATCAGCCCCGGGCCGCCGCCGAATTGCTGCGCGTGTGCCGCCCCGGCGGCCGCATCGGGTTGGCCAACTGGACGCCGGAAAGCTTTATCGGGCAGATGTTCAAGACCATCGGGCGCTACCTCCCGCCTCCCAAAGGGGTGAATTCCCCCGCCGCGTGGGGCACCGAAGCCTTTCTCCAGGCAAATTTTGGCGGCGTGGCGCGCCGGATCGAAGTGGCGCGGCGTCAGTTTGCCTTCCGCTACCGCTCCCCCGCGCACTTTCTGGAGGTGTTCCGCACTTGGTACGGCCCCACCGTTCGTGCCTTCCAGGCCCTCGACGAGGTTGCCGCGGCCTCCCTCGCAGAGGACATCCTGGCCCTGATTCAGGCCCAAAACCTCGCATGCGACGGCACCATGGTGGTCCCCTCGGAGTACCTTGAGGTGGTGATCACCCGCTGAGCGGACCTTTGCGGGTGTGAAGACGACGGCGGCCCCGGTTCGGGAGCTGCCGTCGTCGTTTTGAGCGCAGCGCGCCCGGCCCCCGGTCGTAGCGGGTGCGACACCGCGCCTAGGGTGTGCGAAAGCGATAGGAAAAGCTCGATGGCGCAGTGAATAATTCCCGCCCGAGCCGGACGCCTGGACTCCGCTAGGTCACGCGCCCTGCTCGTGATTCAGTCCGCGGGAAGGCTTTCCAGGGCCTCCTGCAGTTCCAGCCAGCGCATCTCCGCCGTTTCAATGTGCCCGGCCAGCTCCGCCTGCCGGCGCAAAAGGGTCTGGAGTTCGTCGGCGCGGCTGCCGGTGTAGAGGGCAGGGTCGCCGAGGCGATCGTCCAGTTCCGATTTTTCCTGGTGCCAGGCCGCCAGGCGCTTGTCGATCTGCTCCACTTCCTTGAGTAACGGCCGGCGGGCGGCAAGCCGGGCCTGGCGATCCGCGGCGTTCTGCTCTCGCTCCGCCTTGCGGGCGGCCTTGTCGGCGGCCCGGTCGGGGCATTGGGCGGCCAGCGCGGCTTCGGCCCGGCGCTGGGCGAGCCAGTCCTTGTAGTCATCCAGATCGCCGTCGAAGGGGCTGAGCCGGCCGCCATCGACGAGGAGGAAGCGGTCGCAGGTGGCTCGTAGCAGTGCCCGGTCGTGGGAAACGATGACCATTCCGCCGACGTAATCCTGCAGCGCCAGGGTCAGGGCGTGGCGCATTTCCAGGTCCAGGTGGTTGGTCGGCTCATCGAGGAGGAGGAGATTGGGTCGCTGCCAGATCAAAAGCGCCAGGGCGAGGCGCGACTTCTCGCCGCCGGAAAAGGCACCGCAGGCGGCCATCGCCATGTCGCCGCGGAAGTCGAAGCCGCCGAGGTAGTCCCGCAGATCCTGTTCCCGGGTCGCGCCGTCGAGACGCGCCAGATGCTGGAGCGGCGATTCCCCCGGCCGCAGGCTCTCTAGCTGGTGCTGGGCAAAGTAACCCAGGGCCAGACCCTTGCCCTCCCGCCGCTCGCCGCCGGTAAAGTCGAGGGCGCCTGCCAGGAGCTTGATAAGGGTCGATTTGCCGGCGCCATTGCGCCCCAGGAGGCCGATCCGTTCGCCGGGGCGCAGGGTCAGCGTCACCTGGTCGAGGATTGCACGGCCGTCGTAGCCCACCCGGGCGTCCTCGAGTTGCAGCAGGGGGTCGGGCGCTGCAGCCGGCTCGCGGAAAATGAAGGTGAAGGGCGTGTCCACGTGGGCCGCGGCGATGAGTTCCATGCGCTCCAGGGCCTTGATGCGGCTCTGGGCCTGGCGGGCCTTGGTGGCTTTGGCGCGGAAGCGGTCCACATACTTTTGCAGGTGGGCGCGCTCCCGCTGCTGTTTCTCGAACATAGCCTGCTGCTGGGCGAGGCGTTCGGCGCGCTGACGCTCGAAGTCGGAATAGCCGCCGGCATAAAGCGTGAGCCGTTGGCCTTCCAGATGGAGAATCTGGCCCACCACCGCATCGAGGAAATCCCGGTCGTGGGAGATCAGGAGCAGGGTGCCACGGTAGTCGCGCAGCCATTGCTCCAGCCAGATCACCGCGTCCAGATCGAGGTGGTTGGTGGGTTCGTCCAGGAGCAGCAGGTCGGAGCGGCACATCAACGCCTGGGCAAGGTTGAGACGCATGCGCCAGCCGCCCGAGAAATCCTGCACCGGACGCTCGACATCACCCGCGCCAAAGCCCAGGCCATCCAGCAGGGCCGCCGCCCGGGCCCGCGCTCCGTAACCTTCGATCTCCTGCAGGCGGCCGTGGAGGAGCCCGATGTGGTGGCCGTCGTGGGCGGCTTCCGCTTCGGCCAACTCGGCTTCGATGCGGCGCAGTTCGGCATCCCCATCGAGCACGTATTCGATGGCCGGGGTGGGGAGCCCCGGCGTTTCCTGGGCGACGTGGGCGATGGTCCAACCCGGCGGAATTTCCAGGTCGCCCAGATCGGCATGCAGGGCGCCGCGCAGCAAGGCGAAGAGGCTCGACTTGCCGCTGCCGTTGGCCCCCGTGAGGCCGACCTTCCACCCGGGGTGGAGCTGCAGGCTCGCCCCTTCAAAGAGCACTTTCACGCCCCGGGCGAGGCGCACATTTCGAAACTGGATCACGTCAGCAGGAACCGCAAAAAGCCGCTATTGTAGTAAGCCCTGTGATTGTCGCGGCTTTGCTTTCCCATGCCCCGTTTCCTTCGCGCCGGTCTGCTGGCCAGTTTGCTGATTCCTTGTGCGGTGCTGGCCGAGGGAGGCGAGGCGTCCGCCAAGGCTCTGCGGGCCGAGGCGAGCGGGCTGCGCCAGACGGCCCAGCAGGAGTTCGACGCCAGCAAGGCCGAGTGCCAGAAGGCCTTTCGCGTCAATTACTGCATCGATCAGGCGGTCGAGCTGCGGGTCGCCAAGGTCAATCGGGCCCGGGCCCTGGAGGCCGAGGCCACCAAGCTGGAATTGGCGGCCAAGCGCCGTGCCGTGGAGGCGCGGGACGCCGAACAGGCCGAGGCGGATCGCCAGCGGGAGGCCCATCGTCCGGCCGAGGAGGCCGCAGCCAAGGATGCGGCGCGGGCCCGCGAGGCCGCCGCGGCCGAGTCTCAGACCCGTCGCGAACACGAGGCGGGCGCCGCCGCCCAGCGGGCGCGAGAGGCCACCGTGGCAAGGCAGAAGGGCCAGGCGGCGGATGCCGGACGCCGCGCCGAAAACGAGGCGGCCGCCGCCACCCGCGCCGAACAGGCCGCCAAGGATCGACAGGGCTACGACGATCGGATGGAAAAGTATCGCGCCAAGCAGGCCGAGAAGGCGGCGGAGGCCCAGGCCAAGGCCGATAAACAGGCCCGCATCGACGCCCGGCGCGCAGCTAAGGCTGCGGCGGCGGCGGGCAAGCCCCCTCGAACACATAAGCACAAGGATGAAAAAGCGCCCGCCCCGGCGCCCAGCCCTCAGCCGGGCGGTTGAGTCGCCCAGGCCAGGGCATCCTCGAGACGGTCGTTTCCCCAGAACATCTCGCCGCCGACCAGGAAGGTGGGGGCGCCGAAGATCCCCAGTTCGGTGGCCCGCTCGGTTTGTCGTCGCAGGGCGGTCTTGACCTCATCGTGCGCTGCGGCTTCCAGCCAGGGCTCTGGTGCGACGCCGAGGTCAGCCAGAACCTCGCGGATCACCGCCGGCTGGGAAATGTCCCGATCCTCGCCAAAGTTGGCCCGCAGGACGGCCCGCACGAAATCCGGCATCCAGGGTTCGCGGCCCGCCGCCAGGGTCAGCCGGGCGGCGAGCAGCCCGTTGCGAGGGAACTGGCTGGGAAGGCGGAAGGGGAGCTCGTATTTGGCGCACAGACGGGCGAGGTCCCGCCACATGTAGCGTCCCTTCGGCGGATAGATGTTGAAGGGCGAATCGTTCCAGCCCAGGGAAAGGAACACCGGCCCGAGGAGGAATGGACGCCAGATCACTTCGACCCCCGCCGGCCGGGCGAGGCGGTCGATGCGCTGGGCGGCAAGATAGGAGTAGGAGCTGGCGAACTCGAACCAGAATTCCACGGGGATTGCAGGCATGGGGCGGATTCCAGGAGTGGGCCGTGGCGGCGCCGCTCGGGGCGGCGCCAGCGCAGCGGGATGTCTTCCCAGTATCGATGTCCGGTGGCGGGGATTCAAACGGCGATTGCGCATGACCGCCATGCGTTGCGCGCATGGCTCCCCACGGCCCCAGGGGTGGGAGCTGGTTCGAACACACTGAGCCAGGATTGACCTAAGCGCGCCCGGGTCGTACTTTGGGCGGCCCCGAGGGGGCCGGCCGCGGCCAGTGAGTCGGCATCCCGGATGGTGTGGAGAGATGCGTGTCGCCAGCCCTGATTCACGCCGTGGTGTTTATCGAAGGATTCTGCTCCCTCGGCGCGGAGGTGATCGCGCTGCGCCGCCTCGTGCCGCACCTGGGGAGCGCCATCGTGGTGACGGCCCCCACGATCGGGTTCTTTCTCCTCGCCTTGGCCCTGGGCTACGCCGCCGGTGGCAAGGTCAAGGCTGATTTTCGCCGCGTGGTGGCCCGCAACTTCCTCATCGCCTCGGCCCTCGCTGGGGCGGGCTTGTCCGCCCCGGCGGTCAACGGCGCCTTTGCCCACATCCAGCCGATCTGGGTGGCCTATCTGGTGGTGGTGGGCGGCGTGCTGGGGCCCCTGGCCTGGCTGATGGGGCAGACCGTCCCGATCCTCACCAATGAGATCGGCGCACGGCGGGTCGGCGAGGCCAGCGGCAGCGCCCTCTTCTGGTCCACCCTCGGGTCCTTTCTCAGCGCCTTGCTTTTGTCGCTGACGGTCATGCAGTGGCTCGGGGTTTCAGCGGCCGTCTGGCTGTGCTCGGGCTTGCTCGGGCTCGGCGTCCTGATGCTCACGCCCCGCCGGCGGGAGTGGGTGGCCAGCGCCGTCGTGGTGGCCGGGGCGGCCGGGATCAACTTCGTGCGCCCCACCGACGCCGTCGAGACGGCCTATGCCGACTACGCCGTGAAGCAGGTGGAGCTGCCGGGTTATGTGTCACCGCGGGTCTTCGCGGTGAACGGCTCGACGGCCTCCATCCTCGATGACAGCGATCCGCCCCGCACGGCCCGTTATGTGGCCCACCTGCGTCAAATTCTTCTCGACGATCTCGGCTTTACCGGTCGCGAGATCCTCGTCCTGGGGGCGGGCGGGTTCACCCTTTCCCTGGGGGAGACGCGCAATCACTACACCTACGTCGACATCGACCCGGCGATCCGCACCCTGGCCGAGGCGCGCTTTCTCAGCGGGCCCATGCAGGGGGAGTTCGTGGTGGATGATGCCCGCCGTTTCGTTGCCCAGACGTCCCGGCGTTTCGACGCGGTGGTGGTGGATGTTTTCAGCGATCACCACTCCGTTCCCAGCCACCTCGTGACGCGGGAGTTCTGGCAGGCGGCCCGTCGCGCCCTCAAGCCCGACGGGGTCCTGCTCGCCAACCTGATTCTCGACGGCCGCCTGGAGAGCCCATACGCTCGGGGCGTATTGGCCACTTTGGAGGACGTCTTCGGCCGATGTGGGGTGGACGTCCTCCATCGGGGCAAACCCCTCGCCAACGTGGTGACGAGTTGCTATGCGTCCAGCCGACCGACTGCGGCCTCCGTCTATACCGATGAACGCAATGGCGCCGACATCGATCGCATCCGCTGAGCGGCGCCGATCACCCCAGGGCAATGCGGCGCAGCCCTGCGCCCATCAGCCTTTGCGAGGCGGAGTTCCAGCGCATGGGCAACCAGGCGAGCCACCCGGTCGCCGGTCTTGGCCGCATCGGCACGGCATCTGGCGCGGGCTGGTGGAGCGCCACCCGGGCAAGGTGGATGCCCGTCATGACGAGGCAGGCGGGGCGATCGATGATGAATTCCTGGCCGGGATGCAGGATGATGTCCCGTGAATCGCCATGCTGGGTGATCCACACTTCACCTTCGAGGGGCACGATGCGGGTGCCCACCGCGCGTTCCAGGACGACGGGGTCGGTCGGGGTGATGGCAAGGGTGAGGGTGGGGTCCGAGATGGTCATGGTGGAATCCTCCTTGGGTATGAATCAAGCGCATCAATTGTTGCGCTTGATTGCAGTATCTGCCGGGCCTATGGTGCGTTCAAACGGGGAATTCGCATTGTTTTGATGAGTATTGCGCATGGATAGAACGCTCTCGCGCTTGCCCCCGCTGGACCCGCTGCGGGGGTTCGTGGCGGCGGCTCGGCACCTCTCATTTACCCGGGCAGCGGAGGAACTGTTCCTCACCCAATCCGCCGTGAGCCGCCAGATCCAGACCCTGGAGGACGCGCTGGGGGTCGCCCTTTTCGAGCGCCGGACCCGGGCCCTGGCGCTGACCGATGCCGGAGCCCGCTTGTTCGGGGCGGCAGAGGGATGGCTTGCCGATTACGCGAATCTGGCCGAGGGTTTTCGCCGCTCGGCGGAATGTCCGCCGGTCACCGTGACCTCGGCCATCGGTATTTGCGCCCTGTGGCTGATTCCCCGCCTGCGGGAGTTCCAGGTGGAGTGCCCCGAGATCAACGTCCGGGTGGCGGCGGACAACCGGGTGCTGGATCTCTCCCGGGAACACATCGATCTGGCCATCCGCTACGGTCCCGACGAAGACATGCCGGCGGGTTCGCTGCGTCTGTTTGGCGAATCGGTGGCCCCGGTGGCCAGCCCCCATCTGGACCTGGCGACCCTCGACGCCACGAGCCTTGCCGGTGTCACCTTGCTTGAATTCGACCAGCGCAACTTTCCCTGGCTGCACTGGGACGATTGGCTGGCGGCCCACGGCTTGGCCGGTCAGCGTCCCCGGGGGGTGCTGTCCTTCAGCCACTACGACCAGTTGATCCAGGCCGCGGTGGCGGGCCAGGGGGTGGCCCTGGGCCGGGTGCGGCTATTGGACCGCCTCATCGACGAAGGGCGGCTCAGGGTGATCGGCGGCGAGGGGGGCGACATCCAGGGCCGTGCCTACTGGCTGATCACCGCGCCGGGGGAGACCCGGCCGGAGGTGGCCCGATTTGCGGCCTGGATTGCCTCCCAGGCTGCCGGGGCCTGAGCGCAGATGGACGCCGGGCCACGCTTCTTTCCGTCTCGCCGGATCGTGCGGATTTCCTTGGTCCTGGCGAGCGCGGCCCTGGTGGCCTGGGGCGGCGCGCTGGGGGCGGTGTATTGGCGTCAGGAAAGCCTTTTGTTCCACCCGGAGGTCATGGCGGTGGATCAACCCTTGGCGCGGGGGCAGCCCGGGGACGCCCAGTGGCTCGAGGAGGTTTGGATCCCGGTACCCGGCGCTCGCCTCCATGCCCTGCATCTGCGCCACCCCAAGCCCCGCGGCCTGATTTTCTTTCTCCATGGCAACGGCGGCAATGCGACCACCTGGATGGGCAATCCGGAGTGGTACCGGCAGCGCAATTTCGACGTCTTCCTCCTCGACTACCGCGGTTTCGGCAAGAGCACCGGTGAGATCTCCAGCGAAGCTCAGCTCCACGCCGACGTGGAGGCCGCCTGGGCCTGGGTTGCGCCACGCTACGTGGGCCGTCCGATCGTGGTCTATGGGCGCTCCCTGGGAACGGGGCTCGCCGTCCGTCTGGCCCAAGAGGTGTCACCCGCCCTGCTCGTCCTGGTCTCTCCCTATGCCAGCGTGCAGGAGCTGGCCCGGCGGGACTATCCCCTGGTGCCCGACTGGCTGCTCAAATATCCCTTGTCGAGCGAAAGCCGGATCGCGGCCGTGTCCAGCCCGATCTTCATTCTCCACGGGACGGAGGATGCCCTGATCCCGCTGGAGCATGCCCGGCGCCTCGCCCGCCTCGCAGCAGGGCGCGCCCAGTTGCAGGAGATCGAAGGGGCCTCTCACGGGGACATCCATCGCGTTCCGGCTTACCTGGACGCCCTGGCGGCGCAACTGGAACGATTGCCCGAGGGGGTCACCGGACCTTCTGATTGACCGCGGGCCGGCCGCTTCAAGAAGAGGGTCAATTTTCGGCCTACTCTGGACGATATAGGTGCCATTGAATCAGTCCGGAGTGCGCGATGCGCAACAATCAACCTGTCACCCAGCAAGAGTATCGGCTGCCTGCTGGGAGCGCTCTCATCAGCCGCACCGACGAAAAGGGGCGCATCACCGAATGCAACGACGCCTTCGTCGAGGTAAGCGGCTTTGTTCGTGAGGAGCTCATCGGCCAGCCCCACAACATCATTCGTCACCCGGACATGCCGCCCGAAGCGTTCCGCGACATGTGGGATACCCTGAAGAAGGGCCGCCCCTGGTCCGGGCTGGTGAAGAACCGTTGCAAGAATGGTGATCACTATTGGGTCAAGGCCACGGCCACCCCGGATTCGATCCGTGGGGGCTACATCTCCGTGCGGGTGCCCGCCGAGCGCAGCGCGATCCAGGCCGCCGAGGCCCTGTACGCGAAAATGGCAAGGGATCCTTCCCTGCGGCTGCGGGAGGGCCAGCCGATTGGGCGCGGGGGCGGTCTCGCGGCCATTTTGAGTCCCCTCGCCGCCCCGTTCCGGAAATCAGTGGGATTACGGGTCCTGACCGTCGGCGTGGCGTCCCTGATCATCCTGGTCGCTACGGCCCTGTTCGCCGCCCAAAGCATTCGCAAAAGCAGCGTCGATGGAGAGGGCTTCGCCCATATCGTGCAGAGCAAGGATTTCCTCGCCGACATTCTCCCTCCCCCTGCCTACGTGCTGGAATCCTACTCGGTGGTGCTGGAGATGTACGCGCGAAAGGGCCGGGATCTCGATCAGGCGGTGGCCCGGCTGGGCTCCTTGCGGCGGGAATTTGACGACCGGGTCACCTTCTGGCGGGGCGCGCAATTGCCCGAAAACATGGCTTCCGTGCTGCTGAACCGATCGGTGCCGCCGGTGCAGGCATTCTTTGCCCTGGCCACCGGGGACTACGCCCGGGCCCTCAAGGCGGGGGACGCCGGCCAGGTCGAGGCCGACCTCCAGCGCCTGGAGACGCTCTACCAGGAGCACCGGACCGCCGTGGACGAGCTCGTCCGGCTGAACAAGGGCTACGACGCCTCGCTGGTCGCCGAATCCCGCGACTCCGTCACCCAGGCCTTCCTCATCCTGGGGGGCGCGGTGTCCCTGGCGGCGTTGGTGACCTTCCTGCTGTCCCTGTGGGCGGCGCGCTCCATTACCAAGCCCCTCAAGGCGACGGGGGCCGCGGCGGAAGAACTCGCTGCCGGCAATCTGCTCTGCCAGATGCCGTCGGCGGGCGCCGACGAGGTGGGGACCCTGGTGGTCAAGCTCACCGCCATGCGAAACACGCTGCATCAACTCATCGCCGGCATTCAGGAGCAGGTGGGCAAGGTCAATCAGTACGTTTCGACCCTCTCCGCCACGGCGACCCAGGCCACGGCGTCGGCCGAGTCCCATGCCAGCTCAGCCTCCGCGATGGCCGCCGCGATCGAGGAGCTTTCCGTTTCCATCGATCACATCAGCGAGCACGCCAGCCACGCCCACAGCCTGTCCGGCGATGCCAGCGCCCAGGCCCGCGACGGCGGCGCGTTGATCATGGAGATCTCTCGCGAGATGGGGGTGGTGGCCGACACCGTGCGGGCCACCTCCGGCTCGGTGCAGGAACTCGAGCGCTTCTCCCTGCAGATCTCCAGCATCGTTTCCGCCATTCGCGACATTGCCGACCAGACCAACCTGCTTGCCCTCAACGCCGCCATCGAGGCGGCGCGGGCCGGCGAGAGCGGTCGCGGTTTCGCCGTGGTGGCGGACGAGGTCCGCAAGCTGGCCGAACGCACGGGCAAATCCACCGTCGAGATCACCGGCATGATCCAGGAGATTCAGGCCTGCACCCGCAGCGCCGCTGGCGAAATGCAGGCGGGGGTGGAGAAGGTCGAGGCGGGGGTCTCCTTGTCTCGCACCGCCGGGGATTCGGTGGGGGTCATCGAAACCAGCGCCAAGAATGTGCTGGAAGCGGTGGACGGCATTAGAGCGCGTTCACAGTAACCAGATATAAGCACAAGCCAGATGCAAGAATGCGTTGAATCGACTGGCGAGTTTGTCGTATCGGGTGGCGATGCGACGGAACTGTTTGAGGCGATTGAAGAATCGCTCGACGAGGTTACGC
>JAEUNY010000171.1 GCA_016791005.1 Zoogloeaceae bacterium | reverse complement strand
CAACTGCAAACCCTCCATCCGGTACAGTCGATACACCCGCTTTTTACCCACCCGCCAGCCTTCCCGCTGCAACATCACCAAGACGCGCAAATACCCAAAGCGGGGGCGGCTCAGGGCGATATCCCGGATCCGCTGCTGGAGTGCACTCTGATCTCGCGCCCGTCTCTTGGCAGCCTTCAGAGCTTTTTTGACCACCTCCTGCAGGATCTGCTTATCCAGCGTCAGGTCGGCTACGATCCGTCTCAGCCGGTTATTCTCATCTTCCAGTTGCCGCAGCTTACGCAGCTCGCTCACCCCCAGATCCCCGTACTTCGTCGGCTCTGCAAAACGCCTGCAACCCGCATGAACAGGGGCGATTGCCAGAATTTGACTGGCTGGAAACCCCGGGAACTTCAAATGTTGGCTAGCGAAACCTGAGTGATATCGAGAGAGAAAGCCATGGCGACCGACGATTTTTTCCGCGCCCGGCTGGACCAGATGATCGACCTGCGGCACCCGTTGGCGGTGCTGGCAAACCGGATGCCCAGGGGACAGATCGAAGCGGTGCTGGCGTCTGCATTTGCGCGCCGGTCCCGGGCCGGCCAGGCGATCGAGAGGGGAGACCTTTTTGGCTCGACCCTGGAAATCGCCGGCGCCGGAGTGAGCGCGGCGGGCCGGCCGCGCCTGCCGATCCGGTTGATGGCCTCGCTGCTCTACCTCAAGCACGCCTTCAACCTCAGCGATGAAGAGGTGGCGGCCCGTTGGGCCGAGGACGTCGTCTGGCAGTGCTTCAGCGGCCAGGCGTACTACACGCCGCGGCTGCCGTGCGATGCCACCCAGATCGGGCGCTTTCGCACCGCCATCGGTGAGGCCGGGGTCGAGGAACTCCTGAAGGCCACCATCGACACTGCCGTGCAGACGAAGGCGGTGCGCCCGGCGGAATTTGAACAGGTCATCGTCGATACCACGGTGCAGGAGAAGGCCGTCGCCCACCCGGTGGACTGCCGTCTGCTGGAAATTGCCCGTACCAAGGTGGTTCAGGCGGCCAAGCAGCCCGGCATCGCGCTGAAGCAGACCTTCATCAAGGAAGGCACGGAACTGCGGCGCAAGGCCGGCGGCTACGCCCACGCCAAGCAGTTCAAGCGTCTCAGGCGGACCGTCAAGCGGCAGCGCACCGTCCTCGGCATCGTGCTGCGGGAAATCCGGCGCAAGCTCGCCACCACCAGCACCGAATCACCGGCCACCCATGCCCGGCTGAACCTGCTCCTGGAGCGCGCCGAACGCATCCGGAGTCAGCAGCCCAAGGACAAGAACAAGCTCTACGCCCTGCGTGCCCCGGAAGTCGAGTGCATCGGCAAGGGGAAAGGCAGGAAGCCCTATGAGTTCGGCGTCAAGGCAAGCATTGCCGTCACCCACAAGAGCGGCCTGATGGTCGCGGCACAGACCTTCCCCGGGAACCCGTACGACGGGCACATCCTCAGCCAGCAGCTGGAACAAACCACCATCCTCCTGGAGAACGCCGCCAAGGCCCCCAAGACGGTCGTCGTCGATCTGGGCTTCCGGGGCGTGGATCACGACAACCCCGGGGTGGAGATCATCCACCGCGGCAAGTGCAAGTCGCTGACCCGCCAGCAGCGCCGCTGGCTCAAGCGCCGCCAGGCCGTCGAGCCGGCCATCGGGCATCTGAAATCGGATCGCCGAATGGATCGCTGCTGGTTGCAGGGCCAATTGGGCGATGCGCTGCATGCCGTTCTCTGTGCTGCCGGCTACAACCTGCGCTGTGAATTGCCCCGGGTTTTCTAGACGGTTTTCAACTTCAAAAAATACTGGCGTTCGAACTCTACCGGGGCTTGAGTAGCTGGAAGAAGCTCTCCGCGACCGCATTGTCGTGGCAGTTGCCACGCCGACTCATACTCGGCACCAGCCGGTGGGCTTTCAGGAAATCCTGCCAGTCGTGACTGCTGAACTGGGTGGATTCAACCGGTGGTCGCAACACTGGGATGTTGGATTGATTTTAGATAGTCATGCAGAGCTTCAGCGGGTGTTTTCCAGCCGAGAGTTTTTCGGGGTCTGGTATTTAGCGCGTGGGCCACAGCTTGGATTTCTTTGGCGCCCCAACGAGACAGGTCGGTGCCTTTCGGAAAGTATTGCCGCAGAAGACCGTTTGTATTCTCGTTCGTGCCACGCTGCCATGGACTGTGAGGGTCGGCAAAGAAGACCTTCACGCCAGATTCGATGGTCAAGCGGGCGTGGTCCGATAGCTCCTTGCCCCGATCCCAGGTCAATGACCGCCACAGTTGTACAGGTAGAGCAGTGATGGTCTTCTTCAGTGCATTGGCCATGGTGATGGCCCCGTAGCCGGCAAGCGCGGGGCCGTTTTTCGTTCGGGGCGTCAGACCATAGCCGTCCTCGCGAGGCAGATGGACGAGCATGGTGAATCGACTTGACCGCTCGACTAGGGTCCCGATTGCGGATCGGTTCAGACCGATGATCAGGTCGCCCTCCCAATGCCCTGGTACAGCTCGATTTTCTACCTCAGAGGGACGACTGGAGATCATGACATTCTCGCTAACATGTGCCCACGCTTTGGCCTGCGCTCTGGCTCCCGGTGCGCGCAGCGCCCGCCCAGTGCGCAGGCAGCTCACCAACTCGTGCTTGAGAGCCCCTCGTCCCTGAATGTAGAGAGCCTGATAGATGGCCTCGTGAGAGATGCGCATGGATTCATCATCCGGGAAGTCGACGGGCAGCCGGTTGGCAATCTGTTCGGGCGACCAGCCATTGACCCATTTACGGTCACCACGATGGGGTTTGTTGCGTCCTTTGAAAGGTGCCTGTCGCGGCCCGGCGACCTCACGGCCATCAGCGTCATGAACCTTGCCCTCCAAACGCTCTTGCACGTAGTGGCGCAGACGCGAGTTAGTGAGCAGTTTCGCCGTCTTCGGTCTCTTGGCAACCCGCTCCGCCTTCCACTGCGCAACTGACGCTCGATACTCAAGCTGGCCACCACGAGTTGCAGCGTTACGTGCCAGTTCGCGTGAAACGGTCGACGGGCTTCGTCCAAGACGGCGAGCAATCTCACGCACGCCGACACTTTGCGCCCGAAGCAGCCCAATTTCCTCCCGTTCAACGAACGACAAATACCTTCCGGATATCTGCTTTGACATGAACAACGGCATCCTGCCACGATGACGGAACCAGCGTGTCCATACCGCCGAAGATACGCCAACCGCCTCCGCTGCTTTTTCGCTAGGGATCCCGGTTGCGATTTGCTTCCAAAATAGCCGTTCGATCTCACGGCAAAGCGATGGCTCACCCGGTGAGTGCATCGGCCACCGCCCCGTTAACTTCTGCATCCACCCTGCGGGTCGTCCCATAAACACCTCCATGATGAAAGGTGTTGCGACCACCGGTTGAATCCACCTTGACTGCCCGGATCGGAATGGTGAATGACGCTCGCCGGTTTAAATAAAACCTTGGTCAGTTTTCAATCAGCAACCACCCCTTCAGATGATCAGTTTCCGGTCGGGGCCAACAGTTATAGGCGCCAAACGCGGGCTCCCGCGCGGTCTAACTCGGCGGGCGAGTATGTGGACTTGACGTCGACAAATATCCCGCCTTCAGCCATTTTTTCAAGAACTTGGCTAGTGCCAATCTCTTGGTACTGGCGATGGGCTACTGCCGCAACAATTGCATCGCATTTTGGCAACGCTGACCAATTCTGGAGGTCAATCCCATATTCACGAATAGCCTCTTCCGGTGAGGCCACGGGGTCGTGAACCAGTATTTGACAGCCATAGCTCTCGAGTTCCCGAATCACGTCGATGACCTTGCTGTTTCGGAGGTCGGGGCAATTTTCTTTGAAGGTCAGCCCGAGCACCAGTACCTTAGCTCCTTTGACGGCAGACCCATTATTGATCATTTGCTTTACGGTTTGCTCAGCAACATATTTTCCAATCCCATCATTAATCCGGCGGCCGGCCAGGATTACTTGGGGATGATAGCCGAGCATGTCTGCCTTGTAGGTAAGGTAATAGGGGTCCACGCCAATGCAGTGCCCACCGACCAAACCTGGCCTGAATGGAAGGAAATTCCACTTTGTTCCTGCCGCCTCAAGAACTTCCAAGGTGTCAATCCCAATCTTGTGGAAGATGATTGCTAACTCGTTCATCAGGGCGATGTTGAGGTCCCGTTGCGTGTTTTCGATCACCTTGGCGGCCTCGGCTACCTTGATTGAGCTGGCGGGATAGACTCCGGCTCCAATCACTGCGCCATAAACCATTTGCACCTTCGCAAGAGTTTCCGCTGTATCGCCCGAGACTACTTTGACAATCTTGGTGAGCGTCCGCTCCTTATCGCCCGGGTTGATCCTTTCAGGGGAGTAGCCTACAAAAAAATCTTTTTTCCACTGCAGGCCAGATTCCCGCTCGATAATCGGAATGCATACTTCTTCGGTTGCGCCTGGGTAGACGGTCGATTCGTAAACCACCACTGCGCCACGTTTAATATGGCGACCAACAGTTTCTGAGCTTTTCACCAAAGGTGTTAAATCTGGTTGATGAGCCTCGTCTACTGGAGTGGGCACTGCGACGATGATGAAATCAGCTGCTGAGATAATCTGCGGATCTGACGAGCACGAAAGTAAATATGAGGCGCGAAGATCCTCGCTGGAGACCTCGCCGGTCGGATCCACGAAATTTCGATAGGCCGAGACTTTTTCTTCGGAGAGGTCGAATCCAAGTGTTGTGAACCGCTTACCAAATTCCACGGCCAGCGGGAGCCCGACGTATCCTAGGCCGATTACCGCAATTGTCGTCATGTAATTACCTAATTGTTTGCCACGTCTTGCGAGCAATCAAAGGGATTTAAGCATTGTTTCAGCTTTTTCCCTAATGGCAGGCTGATCTGTCGTTACCTCACCAATGACCAATTCAAGCTCACGCTTAGCATCGGATTTGCGGTCGGCCTTGATGTAGGCGTTTGCGAGATGGAGCCGAATCGGCAATGCCTTGGGGGCTGCAGCCTTGGCTTGCTCCAGCACTTCAAGGCCTTTTGCGGTTTCACCCTTCTTGACTAGCAACACTCCATAGGTGTCGAGAATGGCCGGGTTGTTCGGGGCTAATTTGAGTGCACTCTCTGCATATCCCATGGCCCTTGGGTCGCTGGCCTCTCCGGCCGCGTAGGCGAGGTTGTTGAGAACTAGGGCGTTATTCGGATTTATCTTGAGAATACCCTCGTAAATGTTTATTGCTTCGGCTGTTTTGCCATTCGTTAGTGCGCGCTCAGCAAGATAGCTACGAACGGCGACATCGTTGGGCTGGGTACGAATCCAATCTGCGCTCAGGCGGTCTGCCTCTGATGACGCGCCTGTCCGCAGTAGGGCCGCATGGAGTTTGATCAACAATGTTGGCGTTTTCCCGAGCTGGTACGACTTCTTATAGGCCGATACGGCTTCTGGCCACTTTTTTGCAGACGAACGGATATCCCCCTCGAGGGCGTAGCCGATTGCAGCGTCGGATTGTTGTTTTTGCACCGTCCTTGCTGTCGCCAAGGCCGCGTCTTCACGTTTGTCACGAAGGTAAAGAGCGATCAGTCGCTGTTGGGCGGGAATAAAGTCCGGCTTAACCTCCAGTGCCTTCTTTAAACTCCGTTCTGCGCCGGAAAAGTCCTTTGCTAATGCCTGAGCTTCCGCCAATTCGACTAGCGGCGCAGGCGCCTTTGGTTGCAGACCGACTAACTTATTGAGGCTTGTCAAGCCCTGCTGAAGTTCTCCGGCAGCGATTTGGCTTCTCGCGAGGAGTTCCACGGCGGCAGGATTGTCGGGGGCACCCGCTTCAATTTCCTGGGCTAGCGAGAGTGCTCTTTTGGGCTCTTTGGTTTGGAGATAGAACCGTGTCAGCGCCAGCTTGGGTGACACCGCGGCGGAATTTGCGGCCATGCCTTGTTTCAGCGTTGCTTCCACTTCCTCCGGCTTGCTGCCAGTAGCTGCCTGAATCTCAGCCAATCCAAGATACGCTTGTGCCATCTTTGGATCCTTAGCGATCACGTTCTCAAAGCGCTTCTTAGCTTCACCGGGTTGTTTTTCAAACAAATCAATACGGACCAGATTGGACACGGCGGGGAGGAAGGTGGGCTCCAGGCTCAGTGCCTTTTCGAATGCAGCTCTTGCTCCGGCCAAATCCTTTTTGGCCATTAGCACCCCACCTTTCAAATTGTAGGTCTGGGGATTGGTCGGCTGCTTCTTCTCTAGCGTCGCTTGTGCAGCCAAGGCTTTGTCGATCTCTCCCCGGCGAAGATGAGCCATAATCAGGGCCACATCTGCGCGGACTGACCCATCGTCCAATTGCGAGGCGGCTTCCAAGTCTGCAAAAGCCTCCTGGGCTTCGCCACTTGCCAACTTTGCCACCCCGAGCCGCGTCCTTGCGTCCGCGTTGTTTGGGTCCAACTTGGTGGCCCGATCGAAATAGTCAGATGAACGATCGAAATCCCCTTTCGCCAGGTAGAGTTGACCGGCAAGCCCCATCACTGCGGGGTCGTTCTTTCCCGCTTCAAGCAAGGGCTTGAGTACATCCTCGGCCCGGTCCGGTTCCTTGGTAGCCAACAGTGACGCCACCATCATGCGTCGCGCTAGTGGCTGCCCCGGGACCTTTTCGAGAACTTTCTGCAAATTGGCCTGAGCCTGCTGATGTTCGTCAAGACGAAGGTAAATGCTTCCTGCTAAAAGCCGGCCTGGTAGAAATTCTGGCGCTGCGCGGATGACCTTTTCTGCTTCGTCCTTGGCCTCTTTTACTCTGCCTTCGCGAAAGTTCATGAACGCCTGCAGGTAGAGCGTCAGCGGATGATTTCCCACCGCATTTTTCATCCCGGCGAGCCGCTCTTTTGCCTGGTCAGTTTTGCCCTTGCGCAGCAGGAAGGAGATCAGCGAAAAATGAGTTGCAACTAGAGACGGTTTGGCTTTGACAGCTCCTTCAAGGGCAGATATTGCTTCATCGGCTTTCCCTTCGTTTATCAGAACGCTAGCCTTGAGCGTGTACGCTTCGGCTTGGTCCGGTGAGGCAGGTTGTCCCAGGGCTTGGTCAAGTTCTGCCTTCGTCCCAGGTATATCACCCCCTAGGGCTTTCAGGCGCGCGACCCCCGTCCTTGCCCGGATGTTATTGGGATCACTGGCCAGCGCCGCCTGATAGAGTTTCTCCGCCTCGTCGCGCTGCCCTTTGAGCAGCCGCGCGTCCGCCAGATTAGCTTGGAGGTAAGCGTTCTGTACGGGGTCAGTCAGTGATACCCCGTCAAGCTGTTTAAGGAGGGTCTCTGATTCCCCTGTGGCCAGCAATGCTCGGGATAATACCCCCTGGAGTTCGTCCGTCTTGAAGCCTGAATCCAATGCCCTTTGGAAGTTTATTACCGCGCCGCTAAAGTCACCCTGTTCGAAGTAGACTTTGCCGAGCAGAAATCGCGCCTCACCCAGCTCTGGGTTTTTCTGTAATGCATTCTTTAGCTCAATGCTCGCCGAATTCAGGTCTCTCTTGCTGAGATACTCTTTAGCGGAACTCACCATTGAATCGGGGCTGCCGCCGCAAGCTGCGACAATGACGGCAGCCATAATCCCGAGCCTCATGGGGCCAAAAGCACAAATAATCGAGTGACAAGGTTTGCGAATGTCAACGGCCAAGTCAGGCCTCCTTTTTTAAACCGAAGCGGTTCATCAAATCGTAAAGCGTTGGCCGGCTGACGCCAAGCAGGTCGGCGGCTCTCGCTACATTCCCATTGGTACGGGACAACACCCGCAATACTGCACGCTTTTCGGCTTCCTCACGCACCACGCGGAGATTAAAAACCTGGTCATCGGCATTTGGCGATGAAATTCCTAAATCGTCTGCGGTAACCTGGTTCCCGTCGGCCATAATAACTGCCCGCTTGATCGCATTTTCAAGCTCACGGACATTACCCGTCCAAGGATGGGTGTCAATCGCCATCACAGCGTCGTCAGTCAAAGTTAGCCCACTTCGAGCATTTTCTCGGGCAAAGCGCTGAATAAACGCGTGCGCGAGGAGGACCGCATCGCCCACTCGTTGCCGCAGCGGAGGAATGTCTATTACGATTTCCGCCAAACGATAATAGAGGTCTTCCCGAAATTCTCCGTCCTTGATAAGGGCTCTTAGGTCTCGATGTGTGGCACACACGACCCGCACATCCACCGGGATCTCATCGCGGCCTCCGACCCGTTCGATTACCCGTTCTTGCAGGAATCTCAGGAGCTTGGCCTGCAAGGCCATGGGGAGATCCCCGATTTCATCAAGGAATAACGTCCCGCGGTCTGCCACCTGAATCTTTCCCAAGGTCTGTTTGGCGGCCCCTGTAAATGCGCCTTTCTCGTACCCGAATAACTCACTTTCGAGCAAAGCGTCCGGGATCGCAGCGCAGTTGATGGCGACGAATCGCTCTTTGCTCCGAGCGGAAAGGCTATGCAGGCCCTTGGCAAGCACTTCCTTGCCGGTTCCGCTTTCGCCAAACAGCGCAACAGTCGCATTAGTAGATGCAAGTTTTTCGATCGTTCGACAGAGCTTGAGCATGCCCGGATCGCGACTAATGACCCCATGGAGCCCGGCGACCGGCCCCGACTTCAACCGCGAATTCTCCTGCTGCAGGTCGAAAAGGCGGAATGCTCTTTCGAGCGTCAAGGCTAGAAGCTCCGGCTCAAACGGTTTGGCGAAAAAGTCATAGGCCCCCATTCCCACCGCCCGCAGGGCATTTTCCCGATCATGTTGGCCAGTGAGAACAATAACTTTGGCGTCTGGAGTTAATGCGTGAATCTCCCGCAGGAGGCTAAATCCTTCACTGGTCCCATCGGGGTCGGGAGGTAAGCCAAGATCCATGGTGACCACCGCGGGCTCGTGGCGGCGCAGCTGGGCCAAGGCACTTTCTCGATCCCCTGCAACGACGGTCTCAAAACCATCGAATGCCCAACGCATCTGCTTTTGCAAAGCAGGGTCGTCCTCCACGATCAACAGCGTTCGACGCTGCTCCGTCATTGCAACAACACCCTTTCCTCGGTTTTTGGCGACGTTGGCGTTGGGTCTGCGACTGGCAAATAGACGCTAACCGTTGTGCCGGAGCCAGTGTCGCTTACAACGGTGATCCTGCCGCCGAGTTCATGAACATATTGCTGGGTCTCAAACATTCCAATACCCATTCCATCCGCTTTGGTCGTTTGGAACGGTTTGAAAAGCTGGTTGCGGACGAATTCTGGGGTCATTCCACATCCATTGTCTGCGATCTGGACGCAACACTCCTTAGATCCGGCCATATTCAATCGTAATTGCACCTTACCATGCCCCTCGGAAGCGTCCAGGGCATTTTGCACAAGATGGCCGATTACACGTTCAAGCTTGTCGCCGTGGGCGGTTACGGTAGTTCGATCATCGCAATACAGGCGGATTTCCTGTCCGAGGGGTCGTCGCCGATGGCAGACTCGCTCCAGCAGCGTGGCCATATCGATTCGCTGGCGAGGATTGATCGAGGCCTTTTCCTGAAGGTGTTGCATGAGGCTACGCATCTTCCCTTCGACATGGGCAATTGTGTCCAGCATATCCTGCTGAAACTCAGGATTATGGCGATGTCGCTCGGCATTCTTGACCAGCAGTGCCAACTGCGCGACCAAATTTTTGAGGTCGTGTACGACGAAGGCCGACATTCGATTGAATGCTTCGAACTTCCTTGCCTCAATCAACGCTTCGGTTGCCAGCATGCGAGTAAGGTAGCTGGCCGCTTGACGTTGAGCCGTCTTGAGCAGATCGAGAACTTCCCAGTTGACGTCAAGATTGGTGCGCGGCGCCAGGAGGACGACAAATCCCGCTAAACCGTCGACTGATACCAGCGGAACAAGTAGCCAAGCGTCGTCGATCGTTGATAACCATTTGGGAGGCGTCGTCTCGGCCTCCGTGTGAACACCCCCCCTCCACTCTTGCAAATTGAAGATCCATTCCCTTCCGGCAAGAAAGGACGAAAACGCGGAATCGCAGGGCTCCGAGGCCTCAGAAATGGGGGCGTTCAACCTCGCGGTCTGCACGAATGCTCCGGTTTCATTTCTTAGCCACAATCCTCCTCCAGGGCTTTCCACCAAGTTACCCAGAGCTCGAATGACAGACTCACCTAGACTTGAGCTGTCGGCGCCATCTGCACCAGACAAGGCTTTCGTGAAGCGCAGCCATTCCACGCGATAGTCATATCGATACGGGAAAAAGTGCTTGTTTAGGAAAACCTTGAGGCGAGCTCGCTGGGCACCCGAAAGGAGCACTGTGCTTAGCAGGACGAGGGCTGCGAAGAGCAGAGCCACTTGCAGCGCTCGTCCCCATTCACCGCCAAAGTACCGAACGTAATACCCCGCCGCTGAGACGAGCAGCAGATAGATGCCCGAAACTGCCAATGCTGAAGAATGGAAGGCCAGCTCTCTAGAAACGGCGACCCGTAAACGCCACGCCGGAGTTCGAGCGGCAGCCAAGCCAAAAAGTGGTAGAACGACACCGTGTGCTAAACCGCGTATTGCCCAGACATCGGGTTCTAGGCGGCCAAACAGGAAACCATCCGCATAAAAGTAAAGGTCGAACATAGCCACTGCAGCGAGTGCAATACAGGCAGGCTTTAACGCCCAGCGGTTGGTGTCCGGGAGTGCCCGATAAAGTTGTTCGGTCATCACCAGCAACGTAACGGACGCGAGCAAAGAGGCAAAAATAGCAGTGCGTCGAGGGTCGCCAAAGGGGCCGAAATCAGTTGCAACTGCAATTGCTGCAATTAATTGCAACGCGGCTACGCAACCCGCCAGAATTGACAGGTAGCGAACAGCCGGGCTGGACACCTGGGTGATCAGTGTGACGACAAATCCTGCCCAAACGGAAAACCATAAGACGTCGACCACGGCGGCGGCCTGTAGCAGCCAACCCTGACCGGTCAATACAGCGGACCAATTAATCGCAGCTGAAATTGACCCGAGGCCGACGCCGACCCACAGCAATGCACCGCTTAGGGTTCGTTGCCATGCTGAGAAAAAATAGAGAAAAAAAAGTCCGTGAAGCAGGGCCGCTGCGCCATAGCCCCACAATGCAAGGGCGCTCAGTGAGGAATCCATCAATGTTTCAGGCCGTTAGGACTCTTACCCGGGAAGGCCGGCAAGAGTTCCATGCGTCACTTTCTGGCAAGGCAGTGCCCGCCAAGGTGTGGGATAGATATTCAGTGCGCGCCTTCACCGGTCAAAACGACGCGAATCGTTTCAAACAGCACAAGCGTATCCAGCACGAGCGTATGATTCTTGACGTAGTAAAGATCGTACTGCAATTTTTGGATGGCATCATCGACGGTGGCGCCATACTGGTAGCGAACCTGAGCCCAGCCCGTTACCCCCGGTTTTACGCAGTGCCGCACTGCGTAAAAGGAAATGCTTCGTGTTAACTGATCGACAAAGTAGGGGCGCTCCGGTCGAGGCCCGACCAAGCTCATTTCGCCCACGAGAACATTGACCAGTTGGGGCAATTCATCAATTCGAGTGCGGCGAATGAATCTGCCAATTCGTGTGACCCGGTCATCCCCACTTGTGGCCCACCGCGGCCTCCCGTCCTTTTCTGCATCGCTACGCATGCTGCGGAACTTTATGACCTTGAACGTCTTGCCACCCAGTCCTACCCGCTCCTGCCGGTAAAGCACGGGAGCGCCGTCCTCCAGCAGAATGAGGATTGCGGTCACTAGCATAACCGGCAAGGCAAGAACAAGAAGCACAGAAGCTGCGATCAAGTCAAAAC
This sequence comes from Zoogloeaceae bacterium, assembly GCA_016791005.1. Taxonomy (GTDB): domain Bacteria; phylum Pseudomonadota; class Gammaproteobacteria; order Burkholderiales; family Rhodocyclaceae; genus JAEUNX01. The sequence continues at coordinate 35,180 of JAEUNY010000171.1, read as the reverse complement.
ACCGTTTGACTAGGGTGCGGCCCCAGTCCTGGCGAAATCCATCCCCGTAAATGAGCCAACTCGCCTTCAACGAATCTATCCGAACCTGTCCGCGAAATCGCTCAAAGAAGGTGGAAAGGTCATACACTTTGATGCCGGCCAACTTGCAATCTAGGAGTTCGCGCAAAGGCAGCGCGCCTCCCCGTTGCTCTCGAACGGCAACAACAACCTCCCCCGCGCGGAGTTTACGGGCAATTTGCTGGAGCGAACCGCTGTCCCGAAGGACCTTTCCGGGATCGACCTTACAACTGTCTTCTCCATTTGCCGGCAGGAAGCCCACCACCGTCAGACCTTGGCCGTCCAACTGTGACAGTTCGCGTTCTAGCACTGCGGCGTCAGTCCCGGTCCCGACCACGAGCATCCGCCGCGCCAGAAAGAGGGGGGCCGAACGCCGGCTTGACCACCCCCGAACGACAAGCACTGCCCCGACAACGAGCACTGAGGAAATTTCAACAGCTTCAGTCGTGAATTCCGTCCAAGGTAGAACCGGAAAGACAGCGAAAGCCAGCGGGAGACTCACAAAAAACGAAAACAGGATTTTGGCAAGGAGATGAAGAAAGCTGTCGCCGGCGACCGGGCGGTAAAGGCCCATAGCGGTATTAACGAGCATCATGACCAGCGCAAAGAACAGGCCGGACGGGACAACGACCCGCCAGTCGGCAACGCCATGGGCCGAATCGGTCATGAACATCGCCAGCAAGACCGCCGCGAACAACAGGGCGCTGTCAAAAAACAGCTTCACTAGTGTTGTTGAGGGAAAAAAGTGGCTAATTACTTTAAGCATCTTATTCATCGGTTGCCATGATACGCCGGCTTCGGAGATAAGCTGTTCAGGCTAAATTCAGCAAAGAAACTGGACAGGGATGTAGTTACTCCCGCGGTCACTACAATAAACGAGCTCAAAATGGCGCCACGTTAAGCACTTCACGCCAGGATCCACAACCGTCCCGAGTCGCCAATGCTATCGAAATTGCATCGGTCTTGGAGTAGGCTGCCCTTGCCGTTTGCATGTTCGCCTGGATTTCTGGAAAGGTACGGCACAAGGCCAACTGCCACCAAAACGCCACTTACCTCGTTTTTTGCACAGTCTCGCCGAATTGCCGCCTTCGGGTGCCGGGGTCCGCGGCTCTGCGGCGATGTCACTCCCCGCTGAGATGGGTGACATCTACACAACGGGACGGCAGGCTCAGGGCCGCTTCAGGTAAGCGTATGGCGCAGAAGGCGCAAGCATTGGAGATTCGCGCACAGGTCACCGGCGCGGGCGTCATCGAAATTGCGGATTTGCGCATCCGCGCCGACCTCGAGCAACTGGGCGACAATTCCTGGTTTCCCGCTTGACGCGGCGTACATCAGGCAGGTGGCGCCCATGTCGTTGCGATTGTCGATGTCGATGCCGGCGTCCGTCAGCGCCTTCACCGCGGCCGGATTGTTGGAGACGCAGGCGAGCCACAGGGCGTTGTTGCCGTCGCCGTTGCGCTGGTTGGGCGCGACACCGAGGGCCAGCAGTTCACTCATCAGTGCGACTTGCCCATTCAGCGCGGCACGCATCAGCGGGGTGAGGCCGCTTTCCCGGGCTGCGTTCAGGTCCTCAGGATCAAAACCGTGTTGGCGGACGAAATCAGCCAGCGCTGCGCTACCGAGTTCCCCCAGGCGGGGGGCTGCGTCGTGCCCGGCCATAGCCAGTGCAGTGGCAAGGGGTGCGTAGCCGCCGTCAACGCTGTAGACCTCGCTGTAGCGAAAGTCCGCGAACATCGCGCCAATCACCTGGCTTGCGTTGCCGTGATAGCAATAGACGAGGACCGGCGTGCTTTTCCGCAGGGTGCCCAGCACGGAGCCGAACTGCGCCTCGACGAGATGACAGGCCCCTTCGATGTGACTGGCGTCAAAGCTTTGCTTGTCGCGCACGTCGTAAATGGCCAATTCCGGAAGGATCCCGCGGCGATGCCGGAGGATGAGGTCTGCCGCGTCGGCGGCGTTGACGCGGCGCACGCGCGAGGGCGCCGCGGTGGTGCGGGTGGGCGAGTTCATGGCGAAGGCTTTCGGGGGTGGGGGTAGGCGGGGGTCGTTTCGATGCGGCCGTCTTCGATCGGTAATCCGATGGTGAAGTGATACAGGCTGCGGAACTCGCCATCGCTCAGCCCGGCGGCCTCGAGGACAGGCTCGTCGAAGTAGCATCCGATGCCGGTGCCCCGTAGCCCCAGGGATTCGGCATGCAGGTAAAGCACCTGACCGAGGTGCCCTGCGGCGCGCAACATGTCTCGATAAGTCCCGGGGTCGCGATCGAACGGTTCGGCCATTCTCATGAGCATCCCCATCGCCACGCAGGCCGTGGCGGCGATGTCCTGGTGGCAGTGCAGGCTGCGCGCCAGGCGGCGAAAGGGGACGGCATCGTGGCGTGCGAGGCTGATGAGGTCTGGATGGGCACCTTCGGCCGGAAAACCCTGCGAGGCGTGAGGAGAGATTACCGCCCGATCGCGGGCTGCCGCCAGAAGGTAAAGCCCCGGGGCGAGGCCCTCGATGCGATGGACGTAGAGGACAAGGGCGATGCCGAATTCCGCGGCGACCTCGCCGGCGGCCTTGCAAAGCCGGTGGAACACCCCGGCGCTCATCACGTGGTTGGGGTCGAAGCGCTGGGCACTGCGGCGCTGGCGGAGGAAACGGGCGGGCAGCGGGGCGGGCACGGTGAGGGCGCGCGGCGGGCGGCCGGGATCGTCGTCCCGCCGGGTGGCGAGGGCGACGTCTTCAACAAGCGGCCAGCGGTACATGGGATGACGATCCAGGGTCGTCGCCGTGCCGAACCACTGCGCGTCCTCGGCGATCTGCCGGAGACGCGCCGGAATCAAATGCGGGGTAGGCTGGTTTCTGCACTGGACGGTAAGGATCAACTCCGGCTCTTCCCGCTCCACGTCCCAGCGTTTGCCGGGAAAGTCGGCCTTTCGTTCCAGGCCCAGCAAATGGCCTAGCGTGGCGGCCCCGACTTGACTCTGTTCGTGCAGCGTCCAGCCGAGCAACGCGGCGGCATGGGCGAGGCTGGAGAGGGCGTGGCCGACGTCAAGCTGGCAATAGCGAAACGCCCGCTCGCCGTACTTCCAGGCCTCGCGCCACATGGCGCTGGTGAGCGCGATGGCCAGGATGGGGCCGTCTTCCGCCAGGCTTGGGGACGACTGGCGCAGGCTTAGCGCGTGGTTTTCCGGATCGTAGTGATACACGCCATCGCCGAGGCCCTGGATCCCGCTAATCAACACGTAGGCTTCCACCGGATGGAGATTGCCGCTCGAAGGGTTGGCGCGCACTGCCCAACGGTCCGGGCCGTAGGATTTCCAGGCCGTGATCCCCAGGGCCAACTGGAGCAGCGCTGCCACGCCCTCCAGGCTCGGCGCGTCCTGCGGGCGGGGCTCGAACGCGGCGTCGATCAGAGGCAGCGAGACTGACGGCGCGCCGGCGAACCGCCGAAACGCGGCGGGCTGGGCGTCCCAGTCCAGACTCCCGGGACCGGCGGCATAGGCCTCGAACCGGTGTCGGGTGTGCTGATGGTAGAGGCGGGCCACCGGGATGGCGGCCTGATCGTGGGGTGGGGTGATGGAGTCCAAAAGCAATTGCACGTGACGGCTGCGAACAAGATCAAAAAGGCTCCGCAAGTTCGGGGCCGACCTGGGTGCTGCAGTTAAGTCTTTGGATTGGCAGCGATTGGTGGGCGACGATCGGAAGGGCAAGCCTGCGGCCAGGGGCGCATTGTCAGCTTCGCGACATCCCGCCCGGGGCACGACCGAGGGGCCGTCGGGAGCCGGGGTCGGGCGCTATAGCCCGGCAAAGCGATGCGCCTCAGGGCCGCGTCCGCCGACGCTTGACCGCCACATGCCACGCCCAAGCCTGGGAGATCAGCACATAGCTGGCGAAGGCGGCAACGCTGGCCGCGATGGCCAGACCGGTGAAGAGCGGCAGGCCGAGGGTGCCGAGCTGGGCCCACATTGCGGCCGGATCGGCCAATGACGCTGTAATGGGCGAAGGGGTGCCGGTGACCCAGGCGCCAAGACGGTAGGCGGCGTAGTAGATGGGGGCCACGGTCAGGGGGTTGGTGACCAGGGTGGCTCCGGCGGCGATCGGCACATTGGCGCGAAACAGGATGGCAACGGCGGCGGCCAGGAAGATCTGGGCCACCGGAATCAGGAGGCCAATGAACAGGCCGATGGCCATGCCGCCGGCCACGCTGCGGCGGGACCAGAGCCAAAGCTTCGGATGGGACATGTGCGGCGCGAGTCCGCGCAACCAGGGATTGGCTTCAAGTGTCTCGCGACGCGGGGCCAGGTTTCTCAGGCGCCGCAGGAGGGGAGGCATCGTCGTCATACCTCACTGCCCATGGGTTCCCGCGGCGGGATGAGGCGGGGCGGGTCGGGAAAAAGACGTCGCTGGTGGTGCATTTCAGGGCACGACCAGCACGGGGACGGGGGACAGATGCAGGACCTTGTAGGCCACCGACCCGAACAGGAGACTTTCGACCGTATTCAGGCCGCGGCTGCCGATCACGATGCCCTTGGCGTTCAGGCGGCGGCCAAGTTCAAGGATGGCGGAGGCCGGCTCGCCCATCGCGGCGATCAGGCGCCACGGCAAGCCCCTGCCATCCAGCAGGGCGCGGGCGGGAGCCGTGGCCGCCAGGGCATGGGACGCCAATTGCACCTCGGCGGCTTCCTTCGACAGCCAAGGCTGGATGTGGACGAGATGCAAGGCGCAGGGATCGCGGCTGCCGGTTTGTCCGGCGGCAAAGGCGACGGCGCGCAGGGCGTTGTCCGAGCTATCCACGGCGATCAACCAGGCGTCGCAGCCCGCGGCCTGGGGCGCCGGTGCGCTGTCGAACACGAGTTCGATGAGGCGTCCGTCAGCATCGCGGGTGCTGCCGACCGGGGTGGGCTGGGCCGACGCCGGATTCATGCCTCGCTCCTTGCCGTGTGGGGCTTGGCTTTGGAAAAGGCCAGGCTGGCGACGACTGACCCCAGGATGATGCCCGCGACGATCGACAGGGACCACTGGATCGGGACGTGGAACCAGGGCATCGCCACCATCTTTCCGCCGATGAAAACGAGCACCATCGCGAGGCCGTACTTGAGCAGGTGGAAGCGCTCGGCCATGTCGGCGAGCAGGAAGTAGAGCGCGCGCAATCCCATGATGGCAAAGATGTTCGAGGTGAATACGATGAAGGGATCCGTGGTCACCGCGAAGATGGCGGGGATGCTGTCCACCGCGAACACCAGGTCGCTGGCCTCGATGAGGGCCAGCACCAGGAACATCGGCGTCGCCCAGAGCAGTCCCTTCTGGCGGACGAAGAACTTCTCGCCGTGGAATTCCGGGGTGATGCGGAGGTGGCTCCGCAGCCAGCGAAGGATCGGGTTCTTTTCGAGGTCAGGCTCCGCCTCGGCGAAGATCAACATCTTGATGCCGGTCACCACGAGGAAGGCGCCGAACCCATAGAGAATCCAGGAGAACTGCTGCACCAGCCATACCCCCGCGAGGATCATCCCGGCCCGCATGACGATGGCGCCGAGGACGCCGAAGAGCAGGACGCGTCGCTGCAGCTCCGGCGGCACCGCGAAATAGCTGAAGATCATCACAAAGACGAACATGTTGTCCACCGACAGCGACTGCTCGATCAGGTAGCCGGCGAGAAACTCCAGGGTCTTGGTGCGCGCCACCTCGGCACCCTGGGTGTCGTTCAGATGCCACCACAGGAGGCCCGCAAAGGCGAGGGCAAGGCTGACCCAGACGGCCACCCAGGTGGCGGCTTCCCGCACATGGACGCGGTGCGCCTTCCTGCCACCGAAGACGAAGAGATCCAGCGCGAGCATGGCCAGCACGAAGGCGACGAAGCCGGCCCACATTGGGCCGGTGGCAAAGCTCGTGACGGCGCCTTCGTTCATCACAGCCTCCTCAGCCGCGCACCAGCGCCATCACCTGCCCTGCATCGAGGGTCGTAGCCCTCTCCCTGATTTGGGGCAAGTACTGCGTCTGCATGTGTTTGGCGGGCCCGAGCAGGCTCTCGAAGGTCTCGCGCAGCAGCGCTGGGCTCATCGTCCGCCCGCCGGCGTAGTAGCGCCGGGCGACCTGACCGAGGGCATAGGTGGTGGCGAAAGAAAAGGCCATCCCGGTGGCGGCGCCACCCACCTTTCCGAAGGTCTTGCCTGCCGCCTTGCCAAGCAGGCCGCCGAGGAGCTTGCGCCCAAACTGCTCGAGATACTGCGAGGTCAGGCCGATGCCGGCCGTCGCGATGAACTCCTTGATGTGACCTTGATCGAGGGCAACGCCGTGGGCCTTGCCGATTCCATACACCATCTTGATCTGCAGTGGCAGGATGGCCATCGACGCCCAGGATTGCGGCAACAACTCCAGGGCTCCGGCCAGGATCGCGTAATTGAGGATGGACTTGTCCTGCTCGCTCGCAGCCGGAGGCGAGGCCGCCTGCGGGGCAGGTGCGGCGGGGGGCGGGACGAACTCGGTCTGGCCCACCGTCGCGTCGATCTCCTGCTCGATCTGGTCCGCCTCGGTCGCGGGCAGGGCGAGCAAGCGCTTCAACTCGTCGAGAAAGTCCCGCTCCCCCTGGGCCAACCGGCCGTCGGCCTCGCACACGCACAGGGCGATTTCGTAGGCGTAATGGCGCTGGCCGGGGTCGGTCAGGCTTGCCGTGACGGTGCTCAGGGGCAGTCGCTTGAGGAGGACATCCTGATAGGTCCGCGGTAGATCGGGGCTGCCGCTGTCGTGGGCGAGGTTGTCGGCGACGCGGCGCACCTCTTCCCGCTCGCGCTCATCCTTCGCTCCATCGGCGAAGGCGGCATGGATGGCAATGGCAAGGAGGGCTCTTTGCTCTTCAGGGTTCATGAATCCGGTTCCTGCAAAACAGTCTCAAGAAAGCGCTATGGGTTTCACTTGGCCGATGGCGCGAAAAGCCTCCCTGAACACAGCACAGGGGGACGCAAAATGCGAATCCCGCCCGTCAGGGACGGCGTTTCCTTGATTATCGGGAGCCGATAAGTGCGAAACAAACAGAGAAAAGCTGTCTGTCAGTGCGGAAAATAAGAACTTGAAGGAGCCCGTGTCCCCTTCGCTCCCGGCTCAAATCATGGCCGTATGCGGTGGGCGGTCCAGGCCGCGAACGGCGCGACGATGCCGAAGGCGATTGCTTGCAGGATGGGGGTGAGCACGACGCCGATCGCCAATCTGCCCGTGGTGGCGGCTCCTTATGGCGATCGGTGCAAGGGCCATCACAAGGGCCGGGTTGCGGTCGCTCTGGATGAAATCAGGCTCGATGGCGCACCTCCTTGTGAGTCGGGCCAGCGGAGATTCTGCACATGCCTGTCACATTCCCTGCATCGTTGAAAAAGGATTGGATTTGCCGCGCTGGGCGGGGGATGATTATGTTCGCATAAGCCGTGGCGGGGAGCTGCGAAGGGCTTTTTTCCCCTCGTCCCGCACCTGCGGGGCCGGAACGAACGCGTTTCATTTGCACTTTTCGGGCGATGACGAAGATGAAAATTTCCTCCCTCCGCGCGGTGGCCTTGGCCTGTTTCCTCGCGGCGACCCAAAACCTCGCCCTGGCTGCCGACGGGATCCAGAGCCAGCCCGTCCATTTCGCCAAGGGGGCCTCCTCGGCCACTTTGAAGGGCACCCTCAAGGGCGATCAGATCATCGACTACCAGTTGGGGGCAAAGGCCGGGCAGGTCATGAACGTCACCCTCAAGACCAGCAACGGCGCCAACTATTTCAATGTGCTTCCCCCCGGGTCCCAGGATTCGGCTATCTTCATCGGATCCACCAGCGGCAACACCTGGACGGGCACCCTCGAAGCGGACGGCGCCTACTCGATCCGCCTCTACCTGATGCGCAGCGCCGCGCGGCGCCATGAGACCGCCAACTACACCCTCACGGTGGGTATCACCGGCAGCGCCGCAGCAGGGGGTGAGGGCATCGGCCCCGCGCCCAAGGGGGATGCCAAAGTACGTGGCACGCCTTATCACGCCCTCTCGGATGTGCCCTGCTCGATGGGGGATGCCGCGCCGGGTTCCAGCCTGTGCAAGGTCGGCGTGGTGCGGGGCCGGCCGGGCAACGCCGATGTCCATATCACTCCCCCCGGAGGCTTAGAACGGGTGTTGCGGTTCATGGGGAGCAAGGTGAGTGCGGGGGATGCCAAGGTCAAGGCCTCTCAGCAGGGCGATCTGTGGCTCATCGACGTGAACGATTACGAGCACTACCAGATTCCCGAAGCCGTCATCTCCGGTGGCTGAAATCCGCGCCGCCAGGCCAATCCCATGAACCCGCGTTGGCGCTACGTCGGCATGGCAGCGATCATCGTCACTGCGAGCCCCGCCGTCCCGGCGATTGCGGCCCCGTCGTGCAGCGGCCCGCTGGAGATCGTGGAGGCGCGGCCGGCGGCGATCAAGGCCGCCGTGTTGAGCACGGGCAAGACGGTACTCACTTTCAGCGGCTATTCCGGCGCCGAGTACGAGGATCCGGCTGCCCTGCGTGCCGCCGTGGTGGCGGTGCTGGAGGGCCATGACCCCGCGGGCACACTGGTCAATATCGGCGCCACCCAGGTTGGGATTGGCGCGGCCTACGAACTCGCCAAGGGGCGGGGCTTCAGCACGATGGGCATCGTGTCCTCCCTCGCCCGGGATGAGCAGGTTCCGTTTGCGCCTTGCGTCGATGTGGTCTTCCTCGTGCCCGATACCATCTGGGGTGGGCGCTGGCCGGGGACCCGCCATCTCTCCCCGACGTCCGCGGCGATGGTCGATACGGGCGCGGAATTCGTCGCCATCGGCGGCGGGGAAGTGACCCGCGACGAGATGCTCGCGGCCCGGCAGGCAGGGAAGCCGGTCCACTACGTGCCGGCCGACATGAGCCACGCGATTGCCCGACGCAAGGCGACGGCCAAAGGAATGCCCGCGCCGACGGATTTCAAGGGCGCAGCCCATTCCGCCTTGGCGGGCAAGGGGCCGCAGATCCCGTCGGGACGGGGAAAGTAATGGGCAGGCCCCGCGCACCAAACCCGGAGCGCGTGGCTCAAGCTCGCAAGAGCGCTGCAAACAGGAGGATGGGAATGCAATCCATGTTCGTCAAACTGATGCCGGCCCTTCTGGTAACGGCCTGCGCAGCGACATCGAACACTTCCGGGCCGCCGTCCCTGGCCGGGACGTCCTGGCAATTGCTGGCCATTCAATCGATGGACGATGCCCAGGGCACCACGAAGCTCGCCGACCCGAAGCGCTTTACCCTGAGCTTTGGCGCCGATGGGCGGGCCAGTCTGCGCCTGGACTGCAATCGCGGCACCGGCGCCTGGGAGGCAAAGCCGGCCGGAGCCGACTCCGGCCAACTGACGTTCGGTCCCATCGCCGCCACCCGGGCCATGTGCCCGCCGCCCCATCTGGATGAACGCATCGTCCGGGACCTGACCTATGTGCGCGGCTATCTCATCAAGAATGGCCGGCTCTACCTGTCCCTCATGGCCGACGGCGGCATCTATGAATGGGAGCCGCTTCGATCGGAGCCCTGACCCCGACGCAAGCGGGGCGGCCGTGAGAAGGCTATCCGCCCGCAGCCTCGCCGCGTTTCGGGAGCACCCAGTTCGAGCGGGGAAAGTGGCAGGTGTAGCCGCCGGGGTAGCGCTGGAGGTAGTCTTGATGTTCCGGCTCGGCCTGCCAGAAATCTCCCACCGGTGCGACCTCGGTCACCACCTTGCCCGGCCATAAGCCCGAAGCGTCCACGTCGGCGATGGTGTCGAGGGCGATGGCTCGCTGACGCTCATCGCCGTAGTAAATGGCCGAGCGATAAGACGTCCCCCGGTCGTTGCCCTGCCGGTTGCGGGTGGTGGGGTCGTGAATCTGGAAGAAAAATTCCAGAAGGCGCCGGTAGCTCAGCCGATCGGGATCGAACAAGATCTCGATGCCTTCCGCATGGCTGCCATGATTGCGGTAGGTGGCCCGGGGCACCTCGCCGCCGGTATAGCCCACCCGGGTGGATTCCACCCCCGGCAAGCGGCGGATCAAGTCCTGCATGCCCCAGAAGCAACCGCCGGCCAGGACTGCGCGTTCTAAGTCGGCCATCACCGCACCTCCACCTGGTCGATGTACTCCCCGTAGCCCGCGGCTTCCATCTGATCGAGGGGAATGAAACGCAGGGAGGCGGAATTGATGCAGTAGCGCAGGCCGCCTCGATCCCTTGGCCCGTCCGGGAAGACGTGACCGAGATGGCTGTCGCCGTGGGCCGAGCGCACTTCCGTCCGGATCATGCCGTGGGTGGTGTCCCGCAACTCCTGGACGAAGGCGGGCGTGATGGGCTTGGTGAAGCTGGGCCAGCCGCAGCCCGACTCGAACTTGTCGCTGGAGGCGAATAGCGGCTCGCCGGAAACCACATCGACATAGATTCCCGCTGCGTGGTTGTGCAGATATTCCCCAGTGCCCGGGTACTCGGTGCCATTTTGCTGAGTGACGCGGTATTGCTCCGGACTCAGGGCGGCGATGGCCGCGGGGTCTTTGACATAATCTTTCATGGGGTCGCTTCTCCAATCTCAGTGAGGGGTGATCGCCGGCAAAATCTCGCGGTCACTTTTGTGGGTGGCGGGGCGTCTCGCGCTCCTGGTGTCGACATCGGGTGGCCTCTTCCCGCCAACTGACCCTTTGTCGTACCGATAGCACGCAAGCTTACAGAGGGCTTTGCGGCGTGGGGCAGGCGTGTCGCGTCGTGCCTCGGCTATAGTGCGGTGACGTTCCCTGGGAAGGCGCAAACATGGATACCCGCTATCTGGACGATCTGGTCGAGGGGCAAACCTTCAAGACCAATGGGCTCACCCTCACTGAAGGGGAAATCATCGAGTTTGCCTGGCGTTACGACCCACAGCCCTTCCATCTGGACGTCCAGGCGGCCGCCCGGTCGCCCTACGGAGGGCTGATCGCCAGCGGTTTCCACTCCCTGGGAGTGTGCTTCCGCCTCTTCATCCAGAGCGGCATTTTTCTCGAATCGAGCATCGGCTCGCCCGGCATCGACGAACTGCGCTGGCTGGCTCCTGTGCGCCCCAACGACACCCTGCATTGCGAGGTGGAAGTCCTGGAGGTCCGCCCCTCGAAATCCAAGCCCGATCGCGGCATCGCCCGCCTCAAGTACCAGGCCAAGAACCAGCGCCAGGAGGCGGTGCTCACGTTCATCGTGAATCACCTGCTCAAATGCCGGGGCGGGTGAGCAGAGCGGTGACCGCGACAGGCGGGTAGAGGGTCGAACGGGGCGAGGCCGTTGAGCCAATAGCCGCACGCGCCATGTGCCCGCTGCGCGGATCGTGGGCCAGGCTGGATGGCAAGACCTGATTCACCTCTCGCCCGCAGGGGCGGCCTCCGGGCAAGGGCGATGCGCTTCAAGCAGGCGACGATGCTGTGAACGGGCCTCGTCGCCTCGTTCGCTCAGTCCTCTTCCACTTCCAGCCGGAAACTACCCCAACGGAACACCGCGGAGTGGCCCCGGTCGCGAAAGCGCGTCGGCTCTGGGCCGTGCATCCAGGTCCGCCCGCCGTCACTGGACGCGAACCGGAACGATTCGTCGCTGCCGGGAATCTTGATGTCATAAATGGTTAGATTGCCGTCGATTTTCTCCCGGATCACGCAATTGCCGCTGTAAAGGTCCCGCCCGTAATCCACGTTGATCAAACGGCAGTGGCCCCTCTCCTTGCCCCGAATGGGATTGGCGGAAGCGTCGCCACTGGTAAATGTCAGTCCAGCCACAATGACGGCACAAACACCCATCGACACCGCTTTTGATATTTTCATCCTCTTCTCCTCCGCTCAAGCTGAACGCACCAAGATTCCCGCGTTCCGTTAAAAAGACCCATCCCAGACCCCCGATCTTCCTGACCAGGGGCTTGAACAAATGCAGATTACAACGCCAAGGATGACCGTGCCATACCGGCGATCCCGCGGCGCCAGCGATGTTCGTTAATGTGGTACGAGTAGGACGAAAAAGCGAATCGATTTTTTGCCGAAGGACGGGGGTGATCCGCTACCGGGAGAATGACGCTGCCCCGTCGACGACCGGCCCTGCCCAAAGAAGAGACGGGAGCCGGTTCAAATGACCCTGGGCGACGAGACTGCAATGCAGAGGATCCACGGGGCCGTTGATATTGGCTTTGTTGCGCACCGGGTGCCCACGGGCATCAAGCGTGGGAAGCGTCGATTCAAGAACAACATTTGGCGCACAACCCATCCGCTAAAATTCGTCGCGTCACGGCTTCGGAGACCGTTCAATCCGACCAGGTTCGTGCGTGGTGTCCGACAGTGCAGCAAGGGGGTGCAGCATGAGTAGCGGCGTGAATCGGCAAGTCAGGCTCAAGGCCCGTCCATCGGGCATTCCCCAGGCGGAGCACTTCGAGATTGTGGAGACGCCCATTCCGGAACCCTCGGAGGGGCAGGTGTTAATACGCAACCTGTTTCTGAGCATCGAGCCGGCCATGCGCGGCTGGGTCAGCAGTGTCGGGAATTATGCGGAACCTGTTCCCTTGGGCGGCGTCATGCGGAGCTTCACCGTCGGGCGTGTTGCCGCCTCGCGCGATCCCCAATTCAGCCCAGGTGATTTTGTGACGGGGCTCTTTGGCTGGCAGGATTATGCCGCGGTGGACGGTTCCGAGGTCCAGCGCCGCATCACGGATACGGACATCCCAGTTTCAACGGCGCTGGGCGTGCTCGGCATCAATGGCCTCACCGCCTACTTCGCCCTCCTGGAACTCGGACAGCCGAAAGCCAACGAAACTGTGGTGGTCTCCACGGCGGCGGGTGCCGTCGGGTCGTGTGTCGGGCAGATCGCAAAAATTCAGGGATGCCGCACCGTGGGCATCGCGGGCGGTCCGGAAAAAGTGGCTCTGTGCCGCAACGAATTCGGCTATGACGCTGCCATCGACTATCGCGCCGGGGATCTGGAGGCGAAGATTGCGGAAGCGTGTCCGAACGGGATCGATGTTTATTTCGACAATACCGCCGGCGAGATCAGCGATGCGGTCATGAAGCGGCTGGCCGTCGGCGCGCGAGTGATCATTTGCGGAACCGCGTCCATCTCGAGCTGGGATCCAGCCCCGCTGGGTCCCCGGGTGGAGCGGCACCTACTCGTCAAACGCGCCCGCATGCAAGGTTTCCTCATCTTCGACTATGTCGATCGATATCCGGAGGGGTTGAAAATGCTGGCCGATTGGATCCGGGCCGGCTTGATTCATTACCGCGAAGATATTCTCGAGGGAATCGAGCAGGCGCCCGGCGCCATTGCGGGGTTGTACCGGGGCGAGAATCTGGGCAAGCGCCTGATTCGGATTGCCTCGGAGTCAGAGCTCGGGTAGAGCATCGGCGCCCCCCCAGCGCGGGGGCTCGTTGGGCGGTGAAATTGCCCAGGCACGGCGGGAAAATTCTTTAAGATAGGGGCCCGCCCGCGGTTTCCGGGCGAACGCGCAGGACTCCGAAAGCCATCACAATAATTCAGGAGGCGCCCATGCCCGTCAGGCTCGTCCCGGCCACCCCTTCGGCCTATGCTTATCCCCTGCTGATCAAGCAACTTCTCCTGACTCCCTTGGCCATCGCGCCGGAGCAGGAGATCACCTACCAAGGCAAAATCCGCTACACCTACCGAACCCTGCGGGAACGCATCGGCCGGCTGGCCAGCGCCCTGGAAGGGCTGGGGGTCGAAGCGGGGCAGACGGTGGCGATGATGGACTGGGACAGCCACCGTTACCTGGAGGCGTTTTTCGCCGTGCCCATGATGGGCGCGATCCTCCAGACCGTGAATGTCCGCCTCAGCGAGGAGCAGATCCTCTACACCCTGAACCACGCCCGTGCCGACGTGGTGATCGTCAATAGCGAGTTCTTTCCGATTCTCGCCGCCATCGCGGGCCGCCTCGAAACGGTAAAGACCTTCGTGACCATCGAAGATGGCAGCAGCGCCCCGGTGCCACCGGTGACGTCGGCGGGGGATTACGAGGCGGTACTGGCCGCAGCCTCGCCCGAGTTCGATTTCCCCGATTTCGACGAGAACGCCCAGGCGACGACCTTCTACACCACCGGCACCACGGGCAATCCCAAGGGCGTGTACTTCAGCCACCGCCAACTGGTGCTCCACACCCTGGGCTGCGCGGCGGCCCTGGGGGGCGCCCCGGGCCAGGGGCATGTCCATCGCGAAGACGTGTACATGCCGATCACGCCCATGTTCCATGTGCATGCCTGGGGCTTTCCCTACCTGGCGACCATGATGGGCTTGAAGCAGGTGTTCCCCGGCCGCTATCAGCCGGACCTGATCTGCCGCCTGGTGGCCGAGGAGAAGGTGAGCTTTTCCCACTGCGTGCCCACCGTGCTCCACATGATCCTCTCCCATCCCCAGGCCAAGGAGACCGATTTTTCCGGCTGGAAGGTCCTCATCGGCGGCTCGGCCCTGCCGGAGGCCATGGCCGTGTCGGCCCACAAGCGGGGGATCGATCTCTTCACCGGCTATGGCATGTCCGAAACCTGCCCGGTGCTCAGCATTGCCCACCTGGAAAACGCGGATCTGGCCCGCTCGCCGGAGGAGCAGGCGGTCATTCGGGCGAAAACCGGGCGGCCGATTCCCCTGGTGGATCTCCGGGTGGTGGATGCCGCGATGGGGGAGGTGGCCCACGATGGCCGAACCACCGGCGAGGTGGTGGTCCGCGCCCCGTGGCTGACCCAGGGCTACCTGCGGGCGCCGGAGGCCTCCGAAGAGCTCTGGGAGGGCGGATACCTCCATACCGCGGATATCGGCAACATCAATCCGGCGGGCTATCTCAAGGTGACGGACCGGATCAAGGATGTCATCAAAACGGGCGGCGAATGGACGTCCTCCCTGCAACTGGAGGACATCATCGCCAAGCACGAGGCGGTGCAGGAGGTGGCGGTGATCGGGGTGCCCGACGACAAATGGGGCGAGCGGCCCCTGGCGCTGGTGCTGCTCAAGCCCGAGCACGTGGGGAGCCTTACCGAAAACGCGCTGCGCCACTTTGCCGCGCACGCCATCGAGGCGGCGGGTATCTCCCGCTACGGTGTGCTGCTCCAGGTGCGCTTCGTCAAAACTCTGGCCAAGACCAGTGTCGGCAAGATGAACAAGCGGCTGATGCGGGCGGATCCGGACGCTTTGTGCCTTTGATGCTGGGGGGCAAGGGCGGCGCTAGTACGGCAAGGTGGGGCCCGGCCAGTCCGGATCCCGCGGTCGGGCCCGCGCCAGGGCTTCGGCCGCTTCGCACCAGCCCGCACAGGCGTTGCGCCCGGTGCGGCGACGCCAAAGGTTGAGCCAGCCCTTGCAGCGGGCATAGAAGTGGAAAAAGCGTAACACCTGCACCCGCTTCATCGCGGTGATCGGCACGGCGGAGCAGATCAGCTTGTCGTCCGCCATGCCACGATCGATGAGGGTCACCGCGCCCCAGGCGGGCACCACTCGCCGCGACCCCACCTCGAGCCGCGGACCCAGCACCACCGCATCGAGCAGGTCGCCCTCCATCCCCAGGAGATTCGGCACCGAGCCATAGTTGAAGGGGCAGGGAAAAGGCGAGACAAAGTCGATCTCGCCGGTGGAGCCGCGTTTGAGAAAACTGCTGCGGGGAATTTCGATCACCACCTCCAACTCGATCGGCGACGAAGGGGGCTGGGCGGGGGTGGTCTGGGGGGATGGCATTCGAGCATGGTAGCGCCAGCGTGGACCTTGCGATGCTGCCGGGCCGAGCCTCCGGGGATACAGTGTCATTGTTTTCCCACATCGAGGTCGGCCCTTGCATCCTGCACCTGCCGGGTTATCTGCGGCGCTCATCCAGGCCTTGAAGGCCGAGGTCGGGGTCGATCTGGGGGCCGCGCAGATCCGCCCGGTGGGAGGCGGGTGCATTCACCGGGCGCATGCCGTGGAGGTCGCTGGTCGGTGCTACTTTCTCAAACGGAATCACGCTGGGGCCTCGTTGCTCTTCGAGGCCGCGGCGGAGGGCCTGGCCGCGCTCGCGGTTTGCGAGGCCTTTCGGGTACCCCGCGTACTGGCGTGGGGGGTTGCCGGGGAGGAGGCCTATCTGCTCCTCGAATTTCTCCCCTTGCACCCCCTCCAGGGAGCGGAAAGCGGGCGCCGCTTTGCCCGGGCGCTGGCAAGCCTGCATCAGGAATGCGGGGCGGTCTATGGCTGGGGGCGGGACAACTTCATCGGCGCCACGCCCCAGTCAAACCGGCAGGACGAGGATTGGGCGCGCTTCTTCGTCGAATGTCGCCTGGCCCCCCAAATCCAGCAGGCGCGGGGGGCGGGGTGCACCGGCGCGCTCGGACATGAGGCGGACCGGTTGATGGCCCGGGTGCCCGCCTTGTTCCTGGACTACCGGCCCCGGCCCAGCCTGCTCCATGGTGACCTCTGGAGCGGAAACGCCGCCATGGATGACAGCGGCCGGCCGGTCATCTTCGACCCGGCGGTGTATCGCGGCGATCGGGAAGCCGACCTGGCGATGACCGAACTCTTCGGTGGATTTCCCCCCGCGTTCTATGCGGAATACCGGAAAGCCTGGCCGCTGGACGAGGGCTACGAGCCCCGCAAAACTCTATACAACCTCTACCATGTCCTGAACCACCTCAATCTTTTTGGCGCGGCCTACCTCGGCCAAGCTGAGCGGATGATTCGCAGCCTCCTGTCGGTTCTCGGCGGGTGAGACGGGGGCGCCGACGCTCCTGCTCGCGCCGCCCGTCGAGGCCGTTACGCCTTTTCCGCCTTGCCGTGCATCACCATGATGGTTTGCTGCATCAGTGCGCAGAGGGTTTCATGGCCGTTCTTGACCGCAAACACCTCGGCCTTGGTGACGATGAGGGTTCGTCCCGGTCGCACGACCTGCCCCCGGGCGATGAGGGTGTCACCGTCAGCAGGGGCAACCAGGTTCATTTTGTATTCGACGGTGAGGACAGAGGCGGTGGCGGAAACCTGGGTCATCGCGGCGTAACCGGCCGCCGAATCGGCAATCATGCCCACCACGCCGCCGTGGACGAATCCGTGCTGCTGTTCGATGCCCTCCCAGTGGGGAATGTGGATCTCCGTCCGCCCATGGTCCACCACCGGGAGGGTGGCGCGGATCAGGGCCATCGCGTGTTGCTTGGCGAAGCTGGCGGCGACGGCCTGCGCGAAATGGGGGTTGGCGATGTGGGGCATGGAAACGTCCTTCACTGGGAATCGTCGTCGATTCCGGCTGGCTGGAGCCGCTCAGGCGTGGGCAAGCCGATTGCCTCCCTCCACTGCGGCGAGAACACAGGCCAGCTCGCCCCGCCGGATGAGTTGGAGGTAATCCGGATGGCCATCGTGCACCGCCAGGCCGATGCTGACCGTGACGTGAGTTGCCGTGTTCTGCCGCAGCTTAAAATGATGGGAAAGGACTTTCTTCCGAATGGCCTCCGCGAGGTCCTTGGCGCGGGCCTCGTCAGTCTCCACCGCGATGATGAGGAACTCGTCGTCGCCGTAGCGGAAGAGGTGATCCGAGGAGCGCACGGACTCCAGGAATATGGCGGCAATCTGGTGCAGGAAGGCGCTCCGGCTGTCGACATCGATCACGTCCCCCCGGGGGCTATCGACCCGGGCGAGCAGGACCGCGAAGGGTAGGTGCCGCGGGGCGTGGTCGGCGATGGTTTGCTCCAGGACCGTGGGGAGATGCCGCCGCGACAGCAGCCCGGTCGCCGCGTCCTTGGCCGAGCTGGCGCTGGTCAGGCGATCGAAGAGATCGCCCACCAGGTAGCGCACCAGTTCGAGCTGCCGGCGCAGTTCGGCAAGCACCTCGTGACCCTCTGGCGGACTGAGTTCGCCAGAGGCGAGTTTGGGGATCAGGACGGTGTCGATCTGCTCGACCACCTCGGTCACGATCTCCGTATCGGGCGCGCCGTCGAACAGGACCCGGGCCTTGTGCTTGAACCACATGCCGAATTCTGAATCCGCCAGCTTCGGTACCCGACGCAACTGGGCTGGCGAATGCGCTGAAAACAGGACCTCGCTGGCCCACTCCGACAGCACCGCCCGTTGACGCTCCCGCTCCAGGAGGGTGTCATGGGTCATCACCGCATGCCGGTAGTCCGCCTGGGCGCTGGCCCCTTTGCGCACGTCCTGGATGTAGGCATTCAGCATGATCCCTTCGGCTAGATACATCAGGCGGCACAGGTAGATTTCTGCACGGAGCGCCAGCTCTGCTGGCACCTCCCGGGCATGGAGACGGACCTCCATTCCGATGCAAAGCGTGCGCGTGCCGGCCTGCATCAGGGAAAGCGGCAGCTTGATGCGCGCATGGACCCGACCGACTTCGGTTTCGCGGGCCACGAGAAAGCCCACCCGCGCCGGGGTGAGCCCGACGAAGAGGTGCCGCAGCCATTCCTGCATGGTCCGCTGCAGCCGTTCGCTGACCACATCGTGGGCCAGGAACTGAGCCGCCGAAGGGTCGCCAAGCATCACTTCGTAGAACTCCATCGTCAGCGACTCGGCCTCCTCTTCGACCATCCCCGACACGAGGCTGCGCACCTCGTCCGACGTGTTCTCCAACAGGCCGACGATCGCGTCATTCACGCTGAAGGGGATGGCGGTCGGGGGATTTGCTTCGATATTCATGGGAGCCTCGGAAACGGACGGTTTGCCTGATCGGATTGAATCGGGGTCCCGGCCAAGCATTTTTTTAATTCTAAGCGGGTTGGCCAGGCTACGGCGTATTGCCCCTCAACCGCAGTCCGGCGGCGTCCCGGGTGTAAACTCACGCCTTTCGCCGGGAGGGGCCAGGGGGCTGCTTCCCGCGGTTTTGCAAGTTTCCAGGAGGCACCATGCGCAAGCGCGACACCACGCTCACCACCGACCAGAAAGCCCTGGCGATCAACCTCGACAAGTTCAAATATGGGTCCATCGTCGAGATCGGCGCCGGGCAGGAGGTGGCGCGGCGCTTTTTCTCGGTGGGCGCGGCGGCGGGCACTATCGCCAAGACCATGTCGGCCTACGACATGGCGGTGAGCGACGACATCTACGGGCACGCCGATCGCTACGTGAGCCGGGCGCGGCTGCTACAGATGCTGGACAAGGAGTTTTCCCTGGTGGTGAAGCGGCTCACCCACGTCCGCCCGAAGAACACCACCTTCTTCGCCTACGCGGCGACGGTCACGGCGCGCAGTTTCAAGCAGAAGAACGAATGCCACGGCTGGGTCGGCATCCGCCTGCAGCTGCATCCCGGCGCTGAACCCAGCGACGTGGTCATGCATGTGCGCATGCTCGACAACGACAACGCTCAGCAGGCCGATGCCCTGGGCATTCTCGGGGTGAATCTGGTCTATGGCGCGTTCCAGCATTATCACCACCCCGAGTGGGTCATTGAGGGACTGGCGGATGGCTTGGGATCGGACCGGATCGAGGTGGATCTGATCCACTTCTCCGGGCCGTATTTCGAGGAGGTGGAAAACCGCCTCATGAACCTGCACCTGATTCGCAGCTGGCTCACCCGGGCGGTGGTGTTCAACCCGGCCGGGGAGGTGGTGGTGCCGGGCGAACTCCTCTATCGCAAACCGGTGATGGTGATGCGGGGGAGTTTCAAGCCGGTCACCCTGGTGAATGTGGACATGATGTCGGCGGGCCTCAAGCAGTTCAGCCAGATCGCAGCGGTGGACGAGAACGAAATCCTGCCCCTGGCCGAGGTGACGATGAACTCCCTCATCAGTGGCGACAATGTGGATGGGGCGGATTTCCTGGCCCGAATCGACCTGCTGGCTTCCCAGGGCTACACGGTGATGATCTCGGACTACGTCCGCTTCTTCCGCCTGCGGGCCTACTTTCGCCGCTACACCCAGAAGCCCATCGGGATTGTGCTGTCGGTGCGGGATTTCGCCTTCCTGTTCGACGAAAAGTATTACGAGGGCCTGGAGGGCGGCATCCTGGAGGCCTTTGGCAAACTCTTCCCGGACAACACCCACGTCTATGTCTATCCCGCCCGCCCGCGCCGGGGAGACGCTACCAGCCTGACCACCCTGGACAGTGTCGAGGTGCCCCCCAATCTGCGCCACCTCCTGGCCTATCTGAAGGAAAGCCAGAAGCTCCTGGCCGTCGAGCCCCACGACGACAGCCACTTGCACATCGACGTCGCAGAGGTTCTGGCGGGCTTGCGGCAGGGGCGGGGGGAGTGGGAAGAGGATGTGCCGCCGGCGGTGGCCGAGCGCATCATCGGCTCGCGGCTCCTGGGTTTCGACACCGAGTGACCGGCCTGGGCCCGGCATCGGATTTTCCCGCACAGTAGCGCCTTCAGGACTGAGACCCTATGGACAAGATCAAGCTTACCTATTTCGATTTCTCCGGCGGCCGCGCCGAGCCGGCCCGCCTGGCCTTCCACCTGGGCGGCATTCCCTTCGAGGACGATCGCTTTGCGCCGGCGGATTTTCCCCAGGTGCGCAAGGCCACGCCTCTGAATCAGGTTCCGGTGCTGCAGATCGGCGAGCGGGTGGTGACGCAAAGTGATGCCATCACCCGCTACGCCGGCAAGCTGGCGGGCCTCTATCCCCAGGATGAACTCCAGGCGCTGCTGTGCGACGAAGTGATGGGCGGGCTCGAAGACGTCATCGTCAAGATCGCCGCCACCCTCGGGATGAAGGGCGACGAATTGAAGGCCGCCCGGGAGGCCTTGGCCAGGGACGCTCTGCCGCGCTATCTGCGCTGGCTGGCCGGTCAGCTAGCGAGCCACGGCGGCGCCTTCTTCGCCGACAATCGCCTCACCATCGCCGACCTCAAGGCGCTCGTGGTTCTCCGCTGGGTGAGTTCGGGCGTGCTCGACCACATCCCCACCGACATCGTGGCCACGGTGGCTCCTACCCTGGTGGACTACGTCCGCCGCATCGGCGAGACGCCCGCCATCGCCCAGTACTACCAGGCTCGGGCGGGGCGGTAAACGGCCGCGTGCCGGTCCTCGCCCCGTGAGGGGCGGGGGGCCGGCACGCTCTTCGTGCGGTTTGTGGGCTTACTTCAGATCAAAGCGGTCGAGGTTCATCACCTTGGTCCAGGCTGCAACGAAGTCCCCCACGAACTTCTCCTGGGCGTCGTCCTGGGCATAGACCTCGGCCAGAGCCCGCAACTGGGAGTTCGAGCCGAAGACGAGATCCACCCGGGTGCCGCTCCATTTCGCTGCGCCGCTCTTGCGATCCCGTCCCTCGAAGCGGTCCGCCGCGTCGGAGGTGGGCGCCCATACCGTGCCCATGTCGAGCAGATTGGTGAAGAAGTCATTGGTGAGCGCGCCGGGCCGTTGGGTCAGTACGCCATCCCGCGAGCCGCCCACGTTGGCGCCGAGCACCCGCAGGCCGCCGATCAGCACGGTCATTTCCGGGGCGCTGAGGGTGAGCAACTGGGCCTTGTCCACCAACATCTCCTCGGCCGACACGGTATAGGCCGCGCGTTGGTAGTTGCGGAAGCCATCGGCTTCCGGCTCCAGCACAGCAAAGGATTCGACGTCGGTCTGCGCCTGGGAGGCGTCCATCCGGCCGGGGCTGAAGGGCACCGTTACTGAATGTCCCGCCGCCTGGGCGGCGGCTTCCACCGCCGCGCCGCCGGCCAGCACGATGAGGTCCGCCAGGGACACCTTCTTGCCGCCCGCCTGGGCACGGTTGAAGCCCTGCTGGATCTCGCCGAGGGCAGAGAGCACCTTGGCGAGCTTGGCCGGTTCGTTGGCTTCCCAGTCCTTCTGGGGTGCGAGGCGGATGCGGGCGCCGTTGGCGCCGCCGCGCATGTCCGAGCCCCGGAAGGTGGAGGCCGACGCCCAGGCGGTAGAGACCAGCTCAGCGATCGACAGGCCCGAGGCCAGCACCTGGGCCTTGAGGGTGGCGATGTCCGCGGCGTCGATCAAGGGATGGTCCACCGCCGGAATCGGATCCTGCCAGATCAGGTCTTCGGCGGGCACTTCGGGGCCAAGGTAGCGGGCCTTGGGGCCCATGTCCCGGTGGGTGAGCTTGAACCAGGCCCGGGCAAAGGCGTCGGCGAAGGCGGCCGGATCCTGATGGAAACGGCGGGAGATCGGCTCGTAGATGGGGTCGAAGCGCAGGGACAGATCCGCCGTGGTCATCATCGGCGGGTGCTTCTTCGACGGGTCGTGGGCGTCGGGGATCATGTCTTCCGGCTTCACGTCCTTGGCCACCCATTGATGGGCACCCGCCGGGCTCTTGGTGAGCTCCCAGTCGTAGCCGAACAGGGTGTCGAAATAGCCGTTGTCCCATTGGGTGGGGTTGGGCTTCCACGCGCCCTCGATGCCGCTGGTGGTGGTGTCGCCGGCTTTGCCGGAACCCAGGCGGTTGATCCAGCCCAGGCCCTGGGCTTCGAGGGGGGCACCCTCGGGAGCCGGCCCGACCAGGGCCGGGTCACCGGCGCCGTGGGCCTTGCCGAAGGTGTGGCCACCCGCGGTGAGGGCCACGGTTTCCTCATCCCCCATGGCCATGCGGGCGAAGGTTTCCCGCACATCAACGCCGGAGGCCACCGGATCCGGGTTGCCATCCGGCCCTTCCGGATTCACGTAGATGAGGCCCATCTGCACCGCCGCGAGGGGATTTTCCAGCTGACGGTCGCCGGAGTAGCGGCTGTTGGCCTTGTCGCTGGTGGCGAGCCACTCCTTCTCGGCGCCCCAGTAGATGTCTTCCTCCGGCTGCCAGATGTCGGCTCGGCCGCCGCCAAAGCCGAAGGTCTTGAATCCCATCGACTCCAGGGCGCAGTTGCCGGCCAGGATCATCAGGTCGGCCCAGGAGATCTTGTTGCCGTACTTCTGCTTGATCGGCCACAACAGGCGCCGGGCCTTGTCCAGGTTGCCGTTGTCGGGCCAGCTGTTAACCGGTGCGAAGCGCTGGTTGCCGGTGCCGCCGCCGCCCCGGCCGTCCGCCGTGCGGTAGGTGCCGGCGCTGTGCCATGCCATGCGGATGAAGAGGCCGCCGTAGTGGCCCCAGTCCGCCGGCCACCAGTCCTGGGTGTCGGTCATCAGCGCATAGAGATCCTTCTTGAGCGCGGCGTAGTCGAGCTTCTTGAATTCTTCGGCGTAATCGAAGTCCGCCCCGAGGGGATTCGATGCCGGGGCGTGCTGGTGCAGGATGGCAAGATTCAACTGGTTGGGCCACCAGTCTCGGTTCGATTGGACCCCCACCCGCGACCGCGCCCCATGGGCGCCGGCAAACGGGCATTTGGATTCGTTACTCATGGCTTCCTCCTCTTGTTGTCGTGGGTTAACGGTTCCCGCTATTAACCTTAGGTAGGGGATGACACGGGATCTAACGAATAATTCCGATCATCCGGATAGGCCGGATTCATCGGCCCCCAGAGGGGCCCCGGTTGGCGTCTATCCCGGCCCGGTGCCTTCCGCGACCGGGTGCGGCGGATTCAAAGGGGCAGGTTTCCCCGCGCCTTGACCTCCCTCAGGGAGAGATTGGAATGGATCGCGGTCACGCCGGGCAGGCGGCGCAACTGATTGCGGACGAAATCCCCGTAGGCATCCAGGTCCGGGGCCACGACCTCCAGCAGATAGTCGCAGGAGCCGGACACGTTGTGGCAGGCGAGGATTTCCGGCAACTCGCGCACCTGATTCTCGAACTGGAGCGGGGTGTCGCCGGCATGGGATCCGAGGGTGATCTGGACGAAGGCGACGACGCCGAACCCGAGCTTGCGGCGGTCCAGCCGCGCCTGATAGCCCTGGATGACGCCCACCTCTTCGAGGCGCCGAAGGCGCCGCCAGCAGGGGGTGGCACTGAGGGAGAGGGTGTCGGCGAGCTTCGCGCTGGAAAGCCGCCCATCCTGCTGGAGCGCTTGCAGGATGGCGAGATCTGTTTTGTCCAGGCCAACTTCTGAATCATTCATTTCATGAGATCCGATAGGCAGAAATATATGGACTAATTTTCTGCGAAGTATCGGAAAAAATGGCAATCCAATTTCAGGCGATCCCGGCCACCATGGAATCTTCTGTCCCCCAGAGATTTTCGGCCCATGATCGGTAGTTCGGACCTTTCCCTCTTTGTCGCGGCGCTGGTGGCGGTTTATATCCTGCCGGGTCCGGATATGGCGCTGGTCATGAGCCACGCGGCGGCTCATGGGAGACGGGCGGGGTGGGTGACGGCGTTGGGCCTCGCCTTGGCTCGGACCCTGCACGTAGCCTTTGCGGGGCTGGGACTGGCGGCGTTGCTGAAGGCGCATCCGGCGTGGTTCGCCGGGGCGCGTTGGCTGGGGGCGGGATATCTCGGCTGGATGGCCTGGAGCATTCTCCGGTCTGACCCCGGGCTACGCTCCGCCTCGCTGGCGGGTCCGCCAGGGGCTCGCGCCGCATTGCGCCAGGGCTTCCTGACCAATCTTCTCAATCCCAAGGCCCTCATGTTTTGCGCCGTGCTCCTCCCACAGTTCATCCGGGTGGAGGCCGGCCAACTGGCCGTTCAATACCTGGTGCTGGGCGCGATCCTTGTGGTGCTGGGATTGGCCTTCGACTTCGCCCATGCAAGCGCGGCAAGGCGGATTGCGGTGGCCTGGTCAGGGTGGGGGCGGGGCGGGGCCGTCGCAAAGTGGGTGGCCGCGACCGTACTTGCCCTCGCCGCGCTGCGCCTGGCGGCTTTCGCGGGCTAGATCCAGGATCAATACATGCGGTGGCGGAATAGCCAGCCTGCCAGCACCAGGGTGGTCGCACCGATCAGGGCCATGGGCCAGAATTGGTCCCAGAGGAGGGCGAAGCCCGCGCCTTCGAGGAAGCTCTTGCGCAACACGATGAGGAAGTAGCGCAATGGATCGATCAGGGTAACGAGCTGCACCGCCCGCGGCATGTTGGCGATCGGGGTGGCGAAGCCGGAGAGGATGATCGCCGGCACCATGAACAGGAAGGCCCCCAGCAGGCCCTGCTGCTGGGTGGCCGAGAGGGCCGAGATCAGCAAGCCCGCGCCGATTCCGGATGCCAGAAACAGCACGAGTCCGCAATAAAAGGCCGCCAGGTTGCCCGCGAAGGGAACGTGGAACCACTGGGTGGCGACCAATAGGATCACCGTTGCCTGCAAGAGGCCGATCACGAAGCCGGGCACCGTTTTGCCAACCAGGATCTCCGCGGGCCGCAGGGGCGTGACCAGCAACTGGTCGAAGGTGCCCTGTTCCCGCTCCCGCGCCACGCTCAGGGCCGTCACCAGCATCGTCGCCAGGAGGGTGAGCATGCCGATGATGCCGGGGATGAAGAACCAGCGGCTTTCCAGATTGGGGTTGAACCAGGATCGGGTTTCCAGCCGCGCAGGCGGGCCCCGCAGGCCGTGGGCGGCCGTCCAGTCGTCGTTGAAGCGATTCACCACGTTCCGCACGTAGTTCAGCGCGATAAGCGCCGTGTTCGAGTTGCGGCCGTCGATGATCACCTGCAGCGCGGGGGAGCGGTCCGCCAGCAGATCGGCGGAAAAGCGTGGTCCCAGGTGGAGCACCACGAGTACCTCCCGGGAATCGACACGGGGCGCGATCTCCGCCTCGTTCTGGAGGGTCGCCACTTGCCGGAAGCTGTCGGAACCGGTAAAGCGGGCCAGCAAATCCCGCCCCGCCTGGCCCCGGTCCTCGTTATAGACGGCGTAGCGCACCTCCTTGAGGTCGAAGGTGGCAGCGTAGCCGAACACCAGGAGCTGGATGAGGGGCGGGACGATCAGCACCGTCCGGCTCTTCGGGTCCTTCAGGAGGGCGAGGAATTCCTTGTGGATGAGGGCGAGGAGGCGGGACCACATGTCAGTCGAGGCGCTTGCGAGCGTTGCGCCAGGTGACGCCGAGGAAGAAGGTCGCCATCAGGGCCAGGGCCAGGGCGTTGGGCAGAATGACCGACCAGACGTTCCCGGCCAGGAACAGGGTCTGGACGATGGCCACGAAGTAGCGCGCGACCACGAGATGGGTAATGGCCTGGACCACCGGCGGCATGCTGTCCACGTCGAAGATGAAGCCGGAGAGCAGGAACGCCGGGATGAACGTGGCCAGGATGGCGATCTGGCCGGCGACGAACTGGCTGCGCACCAGGGTCGAGATGGTGAGCCCCATCCCGAGGGCGGCCAAAAGGAACAGGCTCGCGCAGCCCCACAACACCCAGAACGAGCCTCGCAGCGGCACTTCGAAGAGGCCCACCGCCAGCCCCACGGTGAGGAGGAGGCCGCCGGTGCCGAGGAGGAAATAGGCCCCGAGCTTGCCCAGCAGCACCTCGGTCATGCTCGCCGGGGTGACCATCAGGGCCTCCATGGTGCCCCGCTCCCATTCCCGCGCCATCACCATGGCGGTGAGGAGGGCGCCAATCAGGGTCATGATGATGGCGATCAGGCCGGGGACGAGGAAGTTGCGGCTGCGCAACTCGCTGTTGAACCAGGTGCGGGGCTGGAGCGTTACCGGGGAATGAGCGTCCTGGCCCCTGCGGGTGGCGCGCAGGGTCACCCAGTTGCCCCACGCCCCCTCCACGTAGCCGATCACGATCCGCGCCGTGTTGGCGTCGACGCCATCGACGATCAACTGGATTGGGGCGCCCTCGCTCTGGCGGATCTCCCGGGCAAAGTTCGCCCGGAGTCGGAGAATGCCCTTGACGTCGCCCCGGCGCAGGGCCTGCTCGGCCTCCGGCATGTTGGCCATGGCCTGGGGCGCGAAATAGTGGGTCCCCTCGAGGGAGGCGAAAAAATCCGCGCTATCCGGGCCGGGCGCCTCCGCCACCAGGGCGATGGGGACATGATCGGCGTCCAGGGACACCCCGAATCCAAAAAGCAACTGGAGGAAAAGGGGCATCAGGAAGGCGATGGCGATGCTGCTCGGATCCCGCAGGATTTGCAGGAATTCCTTTTTGAGCAGCCCCGAGAGGCGCATGCCGGCCCCGGGGTTCATGCCGCTTTGGCCACGGTGGCCCCCTCGATGAGCTGGATGAAGGCGTCTTCCAGGCTGGGATTGGGAAGGCCCGGGCGGCGGGCCTGGGCTTTGAGGGCGGCGGGGCGATCCAGGGCGAGGATGCGTCCAGCGGCCATGATGGCCAGGCGATCGCAGTACTCGGCCTCTTCCATGAAGTGGGTGGTGACCAGGACAGTAACCCCCTGGCGGGCGAGGCTATTGATGCGGGCCCAGAATTCCCGCCGTGCCAGGGGATCGACGCCGGAGGTCGGCTCGTCCAGAAACAGGATGTCGGGGCGGTGCATCAGGGCGCAGGCCATGGCCAGGCGCTGCTTGAAGCCGAGAGGGAGATCCCCGCTGGGCTGCACGCCGAAGGCAGAAAGTTCGAATTCTGCTTCGGCCCAGGCGATCCGTTCGTCCCGTTGGCCCCCGGTGAGGCCATAGGCGCTGGCGAAAAATCTCAGGTTCTGGGCGACGCTCAGATTGGCGTAGAGGGAGAACTTCTGCGACATGTAGCCCAGGCGGGCGCGGGCCGTTGCGGCGGCGTGGCGCAGATCCTGGCCGGCCACCTGGATCTGCCCGGCGCTGGGGGGCAGCAGGCCGCACAGCATGCGAAAGGTGGTGGTCTTGCCCGCGCCATTGGCCCCCAGCAAGCCGAAGATTTCGCCCCGCCGGATGGTGAACTCTACCCCGTCTACGGCCCAGAAGTCGCCAAAACGGCGCCGCAGACCCGCCACCCGGATGACCTCGGATTCCGCATCCGGGACGGACGGGGCGGTGATTCCATTGATGGCTGTGGGGAGGGCGGCGGGGGATTTGCCGTCGTTATGGAGGAGGGCGACGAAATAATCCTCGAAGCGGGGGGGCAGCGGATGGCTCTCCACGCCAGCCAGGGCCGAGACGGCGGGAGGCAGGGTGGGGGTGGCGGAAACCACCCGCACATGGTCGCCCTGCACCAGGGCATCCACCACGCCTGGCTGTCCGGCGAGATCGGCCTGAAGCGCGCGTTGATGGCGTCCCGGCTGGGTGATCGCCCAGATCCGCCCCGCCACCCGATCACTCATGGCCGCCGGCACTCCCACATCGAGGACCCGGCCTTCATGGAGCAGGATCACTTCGGCGCAGCGCTCGGCCTCGTCCAGGTAGGCGGTGGAGAGGAGCACGCTCATTCCTTCGTCCCGCACCAGGCGGTCCACGATGGCCCACAGCTCCCGGCGGGACACCGGGTCCACCCCCACCGTGGGTTCGTCCAGGAGCAGGAGCCGGGGCCGCCGCAGCAGGGTGCACGCCAGGCCGAGCTTCTGCTTCATCCCGCCAGAGAGCCGCCCCGCCAACCGCTTTGTGAAGGGGGCAAGCCCGGTCATCTGCATCAGCTCGGCGTAACGCTCTGCCCGCAAGGGGGTGGCAACCCCCTGCAGGTCGGCGTAGAGGTCGAGGTTCTCCTGCACGCTCAGGTCTTCGTAGAGTCCAAAGCGCTGGGGCATGTAGCCCAGGGCGGCCTGGACGGCGAGGGACTGACGGGTCGCATCCAGACCCAGGGCTTCGATTCGTCCGCCGTCCGGGGTGAGCAGGCCGGCGGCCAGGCGCATGAAGGTCGTCTTGCCTGCCCCGTCGGGGCCGATGAGACCGGTGACCCGCCCGGGGCGCACCGCGAGGTCGATGCCATCCAGGGCCGCCACCCGGCGGCCGCCGGAGACGAAGCTCTTGCGCAATCCCCCCGCCCGGAGGATGGCCTCAGCGTCCATGGGGGGCGTCGGCGCAGGCGGGGGCATTCGCGGGCGCCGCCTGGTCAAAGGCGATGCGCACGGTGACCGGCATGCCTTGGCGCAGGGCGGTGCCGTCATCGCAGGCGAAGACCCGGGCCTGGTACACCAGGCTGGTACGCAGTTCGGTCGTCTCCACCGACTTCGGCGTGAACTCGGCGGTGGGAGAGACGAAGCCCACCCACCCCTCGAAGCGCCGCCCCGGCTCGCCGTCGGTGGCCAGGGTGGCGCGGGCGCCCAGGGGAATCCGGGCGAGGGCGGTCTCGGGGAGATAGACCCGCGCCCAGAGGGGATCTGCCAGGGCCAGGGTGAGGACGGTTTTCTGGGACGAGGCCATGTCGCCGGGCTCCAGTACCCGGTTCTGCACGACGCCCGCGGCGGGGGCCTTTAGCTCGCCCTCGGCGATGTCCTGGCGGAGGCCCGCCACGGCGGCGTCCTGGGCGGCGAGGTTGGCCTCGGCGGCCTCAATGTCTTCCCGGCGCGGCCCGAGGACTGCCAGGCGATGGGTCTCCGCCGCCGCCTTCAGGCGCTCTCGGGCGGCATCGAGGGCATTTCTGGCGTTGTCCAGTTGCTGGGGTGAGACGAAATGCCGGGCGACCAGCTCTTGCTGGCGGCGAAAGACCTGCTGGGCATCAGTGACGGCGGCCTGGGCGGCCTCCCGCAGAGCGGCGGCCTGGCGGATTTCCTCCGGACGCGAGCCGCTCTTGAGCTTGGCGACCTGGCTGCGCTGGGCATCGGCTTGGGCCTGGGCCTGGGCAAGGGCCAGCCCAAGGCGTGTGGTGTCGAGCCGGGCGAGGGTCTGGCCAGGCGCCACCCGGGCGCCTTCGTGGACCAGGATCTCGGCGATGCGGCCGCTGGCGTTGAAGGCGAGGTCCACCTGGCGAATGTCGATGTTGCCCTGGAGGACCAGGTCCAGGCCGTTGCCCGGGTGATCGCGCTGGGCCCACCAGACTCCCCCGGCGATCAGGAGGAGCGCAACCGGGATAAGGAGCAGTTTCTTGTTCATGGCTAAGCGGCTTCGGCAGAGGGGGCGGTCAGGCCGCCCAGGAGCAAGTCCAGGTGAGCGGCGAGATAGCGGTCGAAATCCAGGGGTTGCGGTTCACAGGCCTGAAAGCTGTGCTTCCAGATGATTGCCAGGAGCAGCGGCGCCACGGCGATGCGAAACCCGTAGTCGGCGTCAATGGCGCGAAACTCGCCGCTGGCGATGCCGCGCCGCAGGGCGGCGAGGACCAGGGCCCGCGCCCGGTCGATGACCTCGTCGTGGTAGAAGCGCGCGATCTCGGGAAAGTTGCCGGCCTCGCCGATCACCAGTTTGGGAATCCCGGACAGGGGCGAATTGACGATGCGCTGGAAGAAGGCCGAAAGCAGCGCCGCCAGTTCCTCCCGCGCGCTCGCAGCCTTGGCCGGATTTGCGGCAAGTTCGTCGATTTCCGCGACCACGGCGGACCGCACCACGGCTTTGAACAGCTCGAACTTGTTGGCGTAGTAGCGGTAAAGGGTCGCCTTGGCCACTCCGGCCCGGCGGGCCACGGTATCCAGGCGCGTAGCGACATAGCCCCGCTCGATGAACTCCGCCAGGGCCGCGTCCAGCAATTCCTGGGGACGGGCATCTGCCCGGCGTTGCCAGCGCGGGGGGGAGGTGGCGGGCATCATGGAAGGCGAATAAGTGACCAATGGGTCACTTATAGTCCCGGATTCGCCCGAATGCAAGCGCCGACAGGCCGCAATGGTGGATCAGGGAGGGCGCCGGCGAGCTATGCCCAGGGTATTAACATGGAATTTGCCATAAGTAATCTCTGGCTGCGCCGTTACAGGGCAGGGGGCGGGGGCTGGGCCAGGCGACGGCCGGCGAGCCTTTCGGGCTCCAGCGGTAAGAAAATCCAGGACCAGCAATAGCGCGGGAGCGAGGCAGGGCGTGAGGGCGCGATTGATTTCGGCGGAGCGCAGGCGAGGACCATGGCGATGGATGCTCGCGTGTCTGCTTTGGGCGTGCGTCCTCCCTGGCGCCGTTGTGGCGGCCGACGCTGTTTCTGTTCAACTCCTTTGGAAACACCAGTTCGAATTTGCGGCGTTTTACGCTGCTCAGGAGATGGGGTTCTATCGCGATGCGGGGCTGGAGGTGTCCATCCGGGAGGGGGGGCCGGGCATCGATGCGGTGAGTGAGGTGTTGGCGGACCGCGCCGACTTCGGCTTGGGAACGTCGGCCCTGGTGCTGGACCGCTACCATGGCAAAGCCATCGTCGCCCTGGCGGCGATGATGCAGCATTCCCCCATCGCTTTGCTGGCGAAGCGTGGCAACAACGTGGCGAGCGTCCACGATCTTGCGGACAAGCCGATTGCCGTGGATCTCCACGACCAGGACGAGATCGAGGCCTACCTCCTCGCCATGGGCATCCCCAAGGGGCGGATCCGCTTCGTGCCCCAGGACGACTGGACCCTCAAATCGCTGAACCAGGGGGTGATCGCCGCCAAGGCCATCTACGTCTCGAACGAGCCCTTTCTGATTCGGGGGCGGGAAAGTGATTACCTCGTTCTAAGCCCGCGCTCCGGCGGGATCGATCTGTTCGGCAATGTCCTGTTTACCAGCGAAAAGCTTCTGCGGGAGCGCCCAGCGGTGGCCGCGGCCTTTCGGGCGGCCACCATCAAAGGAATGGTCTATGCCTTGGCGCACCCGCGGGCCATCACAGACCTGATTCTCGCCCGCTACAACACCCAGGGAAAATCCCGCGACCACCTGCTTTTCGAGGCCGAGCAGATCGATGCCCTGACCCGGGCCGATCTGGTCGAGGCGGGATACATGAGCCCGGGGCGCTGGCGGCACGTGGTGGAGGTGTACGCCAAGTTGGGCAAGGTCCCCGGGGATGTTCAACTCGATGGATTCCTCTACGACCCCAAGCCGCCGGCCATGCCGCCGTGGGTGCCTTGGGCGCTGGTGGTCACCAGTGGCGCGATGGTCTTGTCCTGGTTTTTCACCGCCCGCATACGCCGCTACTACCAAGACCTGCTGAAGGAGACGGGGGTCCGCAAGCAGGTGGAATCTGCCTTGCGCGAAAGCGAGGCTCGTTACACCCAACTGGTGACGAAGATCCCTGACGGGGTCTATGTCCTGGCGTTTGGCCCCGATGGCAGCATGGCCTTCAAGTATGCCAGCCCGCGTCTGGGCGAAATCCTTGGGATCGACACCGAGGCCCTCCTCAAGAACCCCCAGATTGGATTCGACGTTGCCCACCCGGACGATCGGCCCGGACTGGTCGCCGCCAACGATGCCGCACGGCGGGAACTCCGCCCTTTCCGCTGGGAGGGGCGCTTCATCGTCCGTGGCCAGGCGCGGTGGATCCGCCTCTCGTCAGACCCGACGCCCCTGCCGTCCGGGGGCAGCGTCTGGAACGGCGTCATCAGTGACATCACCCGACAACAAGAGATTCAAAATCGGCTCGCCGAGCGGGAGCGCTTGTTGTCCGCGGTGATCGAGAACGAGCCGGATTGCGTGAAGCTCGTGGATCGCGAGGGCCGCGTGCAGCAGATGAATCGGGCTGGTCTCCAGATGGTCCAGGCAGAAACGGAAAACCAGATCTGCGGCGCTATCCTCGAGGATCTAATCCTTCCGGAGTACCGCGAGGCGGTGGATGAACTGGCCCGCCGCGTCTTCAATGGCGAATCCGGCAAACTGGAATTCGAACTCCAGGGCTTCAAGGGGGCGCGCAGGTGGCTGGAAACCCACGCCGTTCCGCTGCGCGATCTGGCCGGCGAGGTGAGCCATCTCCTCGGCATCACCCGGGACATCACGGATCAGAAGGCGATGGAGGCCGAATTGAAGGCCTATCACTTCCATCTGGAGGAGCTGATCGGCAAACGGACCGAAGCCCTGCGGGAGGCCACGACCTACAACCGGACCCTCTTCGAGACTTCCCCGGTGGGGCTGGCCCTCTGCGCGATGGACGGCACCTTTGTCGACGTCAATCCGGCGTTCCTGCGCATCATCGGCTACTTCGCCGACGAGGCGATGGCCCTGTCTTCGTGGCAGATCACGCCGCGGGATTATGAAGCCGACGAGGAGGCGCAACTCGACTCCCTGCGCCGGACCGGCCATTACGGCCCCTACGAAAAGGAATTCATCCACAAGCAGGGCCATCGGGTGGCGGTCCTGCTCAGCGGCCTCATCATCGAACGCTGGGGCGAGCAGTACATCTGGTCCGCCGTGGAGGACATCAGTGGCCGCAAGCGGGCGGAACAGGACCTCCTGGATGCGCGCCGGGACGCGGAGGCGGCCAATCACGCCAAGAGCGCGTTCCTCGCCAACATGAGTCACGAGTTGCGCACGCCCATGCATGGCGTGCTCGGGATGATCGGCCTTGCCCGGCGACGTATGGCGGACAGCCGAGGCCTCGAGCAGCTCGACAAGGCCAAGCGCTCGGCCGAGCGCCTGCTGGGGATTCTCAACGACATTCTCGACCTCTCGAAAATCGAGGCGGGGCGCATGGCCCTTGAGCGGGCGCCCTTCCGCTTGCGGGAGATCCTGGACAACCTCCATACGCTCCTTGGCCCCACGGCGGCGGAGAAAGGGCTGCGCATGGACTGCGCCCTGCCCGACGAACTCGCTCTCACCCGCTTATACGGGGATTCACTGCGACTGGGGCAGGTCCTGACCAACCTTCTGGGCAACGCCATCAAGTTCTCCGAGCGGGGCGAGATCCGCACCACCGTGCGGGTCGTCGAGCAGACGGCGGACGACGTGGTTCTGCATTTCGACATCCAGGACCAGGGGATCGGCATCAGCCCGGAGGACCAGCAGCGCCTCTTCAATGACTTCGTCCAGGCGGATGCCTCGATGACCCGCAAATACGGCGGGACGGGCCTCGGGCTCGCGATCAGCAAGCGTCTGGTCCAGATGATGGAGGGGGAGGTGGGGGTCATCAGCGAGGCCGGACAGGGGAGCACCTTCTGGTTCACTGTTCGCCTGCGCACGGAGCAGGGGCCGCCGAGCGCGTTGCCTTACCTGCCAGTCGGCGCAGAGCGCGCCGAGGCGCGGCTCCAGCGCTCCTTTCCCGGGGCGAGGGTCTTGCTGGTGGATGACGACTCGGTGAGTCTAGATGTCACCCGGGAGGCGCTCGAATCCGTCGGGCTGTCCGTCGAGGTGGCGGTGGATGGGGCAGAGGCCATCGAGAAGGCCTTTCAGGAGCGCTTCGCGATGATCCTGATGGATGTCCAGATGCCGCGGGTCAATGGGCTCGAAGCCACCCGTGCCATTCGCGCCGGCATGCGGAATCGGCAAACGCCCATCCTCGCCCTGACCGCCAATGCCTACGATGAGGACTGCCAGGCGTGTCTGCGAGCGGGCATGAACGACCACCTGAGCAAACCCATCGATACCCGGCATCTTTTTCAGACCATGCTCCACTGGATGAGCCGGCGCGCCGTCGCACGCTCCGGTGAGGCCCTGCCTACCTTGCCCGGCTGAGTCCTGCGCCATTGCCCGGGCCGGATTGGTGGCCGGGCTTGACGCGCCCGCCGCGACCCGCCAAGGTGACCGCAGGGGGTGGGTGTCGGGGCACCCCGCCGGGAATCATTCCGGCCCGTCCCCGCATCGAGAAAAGGAAGATCGATGGACATGCAGCGCATCAGCTCCGGAAAGTTGCGCGCGATCGGCTACGACCGGGGGCGACGCGCCCTGCGGGTGGAACTCGACGATGGCCGCCTGCTGGAATACTCGGGGGTTGGCGAGGAAATCTGGCGCCGCCTCCAGGCCTCCGCCTCACCCTGGAGCACCTATCGGGACGCGGTCGAAGAGGAGTTCTCGCCCCGCGAAGTGGGGGCCGGGGCCACGGGCAAGAAGCACAATCCCCTGGACGACCTCTTCCGCCCCTGATCGCCCCACCGGGCGGGCTCTCGCCGGTTTCGCACCTGCACCAGGGTAGGGCGCGCCGCCTCGAATTGCCGCACTGGTGTACCCTTGCGCCTTTTTTCTTGGCCGGGGGGTGGGATGGCGATGGTGGACAAGGGGTCCGAGGGCTGGGTGCCGCCCGCGGGCCTGGCCCGGTTGCTCGCTGGCTGGGTCGAACCAGTGATGGCCGAGCCCCGCCAACCCCTCGCCGACCGGATCGGCCAGTGGCTCCCATTCACCGACGCCCTCGCCCTGTTTTCCGCGCTGAAGGCGGATCTCCCGATGGACGGCGTGGCAGCGGGGCGCCATGCACACAGCGGGGCCGCCCTGGGGGCCGCGTTGGACCGTCTGCGGCGCACGATTGCGGAGGTGATCGAGCCGGCGCCTGAGTCTGAGCCATCCGCCACTGCGGACGATTCGGACGCCCAATTCGGCCCCTACGAGCGGCTTTACCTGGACCGCCAGCGGCTCATGGCCACCCGCATCGTGCCCCTGCGGGCCAGCATACGCGCGACCCTTGCAGGCCAGGGCCCGGCCCTGCGGCGGCTGGCGGCCCTGGATGCCGTGCTGGAGCGTGCCCTCGCCGCGCGGGAGCGAGACCTCCTGGCTCGCACCCCGGAAACTCTCGCCCGGCGCTTTCGCGCCCTTCGGGAGGCCAG
>JAEUNY010000140.1 GCA_016791005.1 Zoogloeaceae bacterium | reverse complement strand
CCCCTGGGGCGGGTATTTCTCACGGGCCTGCTTTCCAACCTGCTGAACCCGAAGCCGGGGCTCTTTGTGGTGGCCTTCATTCCCCAGTTCGTCTCGGACTCACGGGGTTCGGTGGCGGCACAGATGCTGGGTTACGGGGCGCTCTTCGCGCTGCTCACGGCTCTCGCATTTTCCATCATGGGAGCCTGGGCGGCAGGCCTCGCGGACTGGCTGGCGAAGCGGCCACGGGCGGTGGTGGCGGCAAACCGTGGCGCCGGGATTGCCTTCATCGCTGCCGGATTGTCCGTCCTCACGCTGGACCACCGCCAATAAGGCGTTTGCCCCCTCCCTTCGAGTGGCTCCTCAGGCTCCCAAAACGGAGCGCCCAAGGTGCCCTCCGGCGGCAAAATTCGCCTATAACAAATTGAAATAACAAAATTCACGAAATCTTCATAGAAAATTCCAGCGAGCTTCACAACTCTGTAACATTGCGCTCCCCGTCACCCGGATTCCCCACCTGGAGGGAGGCCGAAATGCGCATTCGAGCCATCGCCAAACCTGCGGCCTACCTCCTGGGCTGCCTGCTCTATGCGGTGTCGGATTGGCTCACTGATGAGTTCGGCTCGGTCACGGTGGATCAAGTGCTCTACCACCTGTCCTTCGGCACGGAAGGGCTGATGAAGAGCGATCCAGAACTCTTCTGGCGCTTCATCCGGCGGGCCGTGCTGCTCCCCCTCGGGCTGGGCCTCGCGCTCTGGGGTGCCGACGCGTTCATAGTCTCCGCCCGGGAGTTTGGCGTCACCGGCACCTGGCGCCGCATCGGAGGCGCCTTCGCCTCCGCCTGGAACAGTCTTAAGCGCCTGGGGCATCTCGGGGTGGGAATTGGCAACCGGGTGTTTCATCGCCATCTGCCGTGGGTGGTCGCCTGCGCCGGGGCCGTCTATTTCGTGGACAGTTTTTCGTTGGTGAGCTATGTCCGCCAATACTTTGGCCCGGACTATTTCGGCACGGCCTACGTCGACCCACGCAAGGTCACGCTCAAGAAGGAGCAGCCGAAGAATCTGGTCCTGATCTACGTGGAAAGTCTGGAGAACACCTATTCCGACTCGAGCCGCTTTGGCCGCGACTTGCTCGCCAGACTCAATGCCTTGAAGACCCGCGGGGCGGTGTCCTTTGAGAGCTACGAACAAATGCCCGGCGCCCACTACACCATTGCCGGTATTGTCTCCACGCAGTGCGGCCTCCCACTTCGTTCCCTGGCCATGTTCAGTGGAAATGTTCAGGGTGAGAACGTCGCGAGCTTTCTGCCCCGGGCCACCTGCCTGAGCGACATTCTGGACCGCCAGGGTTACACCAACGTCTTCCTGAATGGCTCCAGCCTGGAATTTGCCGGGGTGGGGAAATTCCTCAAGGACCACCATTACAAAAAGATCATCGGCCGCGAGGAGTGGATCGGCCTGGGTGAAAAGCAGGAAACCATGAGTGGCTGGGGCCTCTACGACGACGACCTCTTCCGTCATGCGCGCGGCGAACTGGCCATGCTGATGAAGGCCGGCAAGCCCTTCAACCTGACCGTGCTCACCATCGACACCCATCACCCCTACGGCCAGCTCTCCGCCCGCTGCCGCAAGGAGGGCTACGCGGAGTTTGAGGGCATCGTGGAATGCACCGCCAACCAGGTGGCAGACTTCGTCGAACACATCGAGAAGAACGGCTGGATGGACAAGGTGGCGGTGATGATTCAGGGCGACCACCTGGCCATGGGCAACACGTCCTATGAAAAGCTGGCCAGCAACCCCCATCGCACGGTGTACAACCTGCTGATGACCGGCGGCCGCAAACTGGAAAAGAACACCGAACAGGTGACCCACTTCGACATGTTCCCCACCATCCTGGCCCTGATGGGCCTGCCGGTGGAAGGCGACCGGGCGGGCTTGGGCTACTCGGCAATCGGTCCCGCCAAAGCGATCCGCCCGGCCGACCGGATCGCCGAAATGAATGCTCAGCTCATGAATTACAGCGAGGCCTATCGTCAGTTGTGGGATGCGCCAGAAAACCGCACCGAAGTTGCGACCGTCCCGCCGGCCCTCCCCGCCGCCACCCTACCGCGGCAGACCCCCGAGCCGGCCATCAACTAGCGGCCGTCGGCCTCCCTCGCCTCAGAACAACAGCAGGCCGACCCACACCCACAGGGCAAGCCCGAGGGAGATAAGGACCGCGGCGCTTCCCAGGTCCTTGGCGCGCTTGGAGAGATCGTGGCGATCGAGGGAGACCCGATCCACCACTGCTTCGATGGCGGAGTTGATGATCTCCACGACCAGCACCTGAAACAGGCTGCCCACCAGCAGCACCCGCTCCAGGGTGTCATGCCCCAACCACAAGCCAACGGGCACCAGCACCAGCACCAGGGCCAGCTCCTGACGGAAGGCGGCCTCGTGGGTGATGGCTGCCCGCAAGCCATCCAGGGAATAGGTGAACGCCCGCCAGACCCGCATCAACCCACCCCGGCTTTTGAACGCCGTCGCGTCCTGGGAGGCATTCGATCGTGACTCGTTCATGGTTCTTCCTCAGTGGGCCTCGTCCCAGTTGGCGCCCACACCGACTTCGGCCACCAGCGGTACCGTGAGCCGGGCCACCCCCGCCATCAGGCGGGGCAAAGTTTCCCGCACGACCGACACTTCCTGATCCGGCACCTCCAGCACCAGTTCGTCGTGGACCTGGAGAATGAGCCGGCTTGCCAACCGCTCTGCCCGAAGCCAGTTTGCCACCTCCACCATGGCCTTCTTGATGAGGTCGGCGGCCGTCCCCTGCATGGGCGCATTGATGGCGGCGCGCTCGGCCCCCTGACGGCGGCCGGCCTGCTGGGCCCGGATCTCCGGCAGATACAAACGGCGGCCGAACACCGTTTCGACGTAGCCCTGCTCCCGGGCCTGGGCGCGGGTCCGGTCCATGTAGGCCGCCACGCCGGGATAGCGGGCGAAATAGCGCTCGATGTAATTGGCCGCGGCCTGCCGCTCGATGCCCAGGTTCTTGGCGAGCCCGTGGGCGCTCATGCCGTAGATCAGGCCGAAATTGATAACCTTCGCGTAGCGACGCTGCTCGCCGCTGACTTCCAGGGGCGTCACGCCGAAGACCTCCGCCGCCGTCGCCCGGTGCACGTCCTCGCCCTTGGCGAAGGCCTCCAGCAGGCCCTTGTCGCCGGACAGATGCGCCATGATGCGCAGTTCGATCTGCGAGTAGTCGGCCGACACGATGCGGTGCCCGGCCGGTGCGATGAAGGCAGCCCGGATGCGCCGCCCCTCATCGGTGCGGATGGGAATGTTCTGCAGGTTCGGCTCCGAACTCGCCAGCCGCCCCGTCGCCGCGCCGGCCTGAGAAAAGCTGGTGTGCACCCGCCCGGTCTTCGGATTCACCGACTGGGGCAGCTTGTCGGTGTAGGTGTTCTTGAGCTTGGCGAGGCTGCGGTGCTCCAGCAGCAGCTTGGGCAGGGGGTAGTCCTCCGCAAGTTGGGAGAGCACATCCTCGTCCGTCGAGGGCTGGCCGGTGGCCGTCTTCTTCAGCACCGGCAGGCCCAGTTTGGCGAACAGAATTTCCCCCAGCTGCTTGGGCGAACCCAGGTTGAAGGGCTGCCCGGCCGATTCGTGGGCCTGGCGCTCCAGATCGTGGAGGCGCCGCGCCAGTTCTTCCGACTGCTGGGCCAGGAGGAAGGCATCGATCAACACCCCCGTGCGTTCCATCTCCAGCAAGACCAGCAGCACCGGCATCTCCACCTCCCGGTAGAGGCTGGCCAGACTGGGCACCTCGGCCAGCTTGGCCGAGAGGTGGCGATGCAGGCGCAGGGTGATGTCGGCGTCCTCGGCGGCGTACTCGGTGGCACGATCCACGGCCACCTCGCCAAAGCCGATCTGCTTCGCCCCCTTGCCGCACACCTCGGTGTAGGTCAGCGTCTTGAGGCCCAGGTGGCGGCTGGCCAGGGAATCCATGTCGTGGGGCTTGTCCGATTCCAGGACCGCGGATTCCAGCAAGGTGTCGTCGGCCACCCCCGCCAGGGCAATGCCGTGATTGGCCAGCACGTGGGCATCGTATTTGAGGTTCTGGCCGACCTTGGCGCGCTCGCCCGATTCCAGCCAGGGCTTCAGGCGCGCCAGGACATCCTCCAGTGGCAACTGGGGCGGCGCATCCGGGTAGCGGTGGGCGAGGGGCAGGTAGGCCGCCTCGCCCGGCGTGACGCTGAAGGACATGCCTACCAGGGTCGCCATCATCGGGTCCAGGCTGGTCGTCTCGGTGTCGAAGGCCGTTTCCCGGGCTGCGGAAATCTTGCCCAGCCAGGTCTCGAACGCCTCCCAGGTCAGGATGGCCTGGTAGCCCTGGCGGTGGGCATCCGGCGCGGCCGGGGGATCGTCGGCCGCCACCGCTTCCACCGACTTGCCCGCCGGCGCCGCATCGCCATTGGCCTGCAACTCCTTGAGCCAGGTCTTGAACTCCAGCCGCTCGTAGAGGGCCGCCAGCGCCGCCTTGTCATCGGGACGGGCGGGAAGATCGGCGGGCTTTACCGGCAAGTCGAGATCCGTGACCACCGTCACCAGTTGCCGGCCGAGGGGGAGGAAATCCAGATGCGCCCGCAGGTTCTCCCCCACCTTGCCCCCCACCTTATCGGCGTGGGCGACGAGGTTGTCGAGGGTGCCGAATTCGGTGAGCCACTTCACCGCAGTCTTGGGCCCACACTTGGCCACACCGGGCACGTTATCAACGCTGTCGCCCACCAGCGCCAGATAGTCGATGATGCGCTCCGGCGGCACACCAAACTTGGCCTCCACCCCAGCAGCGTCCAGAACCTCCTCGCTCATGGTATTCACCCAGCGCACCCCAGGACCCACCAGTTGGGTGAGGTCCTTGTCGCCAGTGGAAATGACCACCTCCCAGCCCGCCTGGGCCGCCTGCCGCGTGAGGGTGCCGATCACGTCGTCCGCCTCCACGCCGTCGATCACCAGCAGCGGCCAGCCCTCGGCCTCCACGGCCTGGTGAAGCGGCTCGATTTGGGCCCGCAGATCTTCCGGCATGGGGGGCCGGTGGGATTTGTAGTCTGGATAGAGGTCATCCCGGAAGGTCTTGCCCTTGGCGTCGAAGATGCAGGCCCGGTACTCCGCCTTGTAGTCGGCCTCCAGCCGCCGTAGCATGGACAGCACGCCCCGCACCGCCCCGGTCGGCTCACCTGCGGCGGTGCGCAGGTCCGGCAGGGCGTGAAAAGCCCGGTAGAGATAGCTGGAACCATCGACCAGCAGCAGGGTCGGCATCGAACACCCCAAAAGCCCGGCGGCGAGCCCGTGCCGCCGCTTCGACAAAACAAAAAAGGGGCCACGCCCCCACCACGACCATGACCGCGAAAGAAAAGCTCCCCCGGGCCGTCCCCAGCCCCGCCGATCAGCATTCCACTGCTCGGGAGTCCTGGCGGATCTTTGGAATTATGTCAGAGTTCGTCGAAGGCACTGAGCGGCTGAAACCGATCCGCCCGGCGGTGTCGATCTTTGGTTCGGCCCGCACCCCGGCGGACCACCTCTACTACTTGCAGGCGGAGAAGATCGCGCGGCTCCTCTCGGACGCCGGTTTTTCGGTGATTTCCGGCGGCGGCCCGGGGGTCATGGAAGCCGCCAACAAGGGTGCCTTCTTCGGCAAGAGCCCCTCCATCGGGCTCAATATCCAGCTCCCGATGGAGCAGCAATCCAACCCCTACCAGGACATCTCCCAGACTTTCCAGCACTTCTTCGCCCGCAAGTTCATGTTCGTCAAGTTCGCCTCAGCCTATGTGGTCATGCCAGGGGGGTTCGGCACCCTCGATGAACTCCTGGAGGCCATGACCCTCATCCAGACCGGAAAGAGCCGCAGGATTCCGATCATCCTGGTCCATCGGCCGTTCTGGCAGGGCCTGCTCGACTGGGTCGGCGACCGCCTGGTCGGCGAAGGCATGATCCACCGGGAGGACCTGGATCTGGTCCAGATCATCGACGAACCCGAGGCGGTGGTGGACGCCATCTTCAAACACTACGAAACCCGCGGCTTCCTCCCCCTCCCGGAAGAGCACGAGTTGATGCTGAATCTGTAGCAGCGCCACCCCCTCGCTAACATGCGATGTTTCCATCCACTTGACCTCCACCCGAAGGCTTTTGACCTGACCGGGTG
Organism: Zoogloeaceae bacterium; assembly: GCA_016791005.1. Lineage (GTDB taxonomy): Bacteria > Pseudomonadota > Gammaproteobacteria > Burkholderiales > Rhodocyclaceae > JAEUNX01. The sequence goes on along the minus strand of JAEUNY010000140.1, from coordinate 1,719 downwards.
GGTGGCCTCGCCGAACCTGACTGCCGAATCGACTACCCCGGACCATTCAGAGGGATGACCCGTTAGGGAGGCACGCAGATGGTTTTCGTCAGGAAGCGGCCAGCAGCGGAAATTCACCCTGATCCGGAAGTTGCCGTTTTAAAGGCTGCCATACGCCGAAACCTGCCTCAGGGTGAATATGGCAAGCCCATCTCATGGATGATGCTTGCCACCAAACAATTGCTATTTCTTTGCCGGCGGGTTGCTCCCGCGGCCGCCGCCGGATGGATTGCCGGTGCGGCTAGGCCAAAGCGGATTGCTGGGGTCGGCGTAGGTACGATTTGTCATGATGTCTACCTTTCATGCGATAAGTTCAAGCTGGGCGTCCTGTTGGACGCACGCTATGCTCTCACTGCACTTCCGGCTGACAGTACCGCAAGATGGAAAACCTGCTCGCTACCCAGAAAGCACCAAAAAGAAGGTTCTCCGATATGACCATCGGCGAACTGCTCCTCGCACCGTTCGAGCCGGTTGCGGTCCTGCGTGCGCTTGGCCCTTACGGCCGAATGCTTGACCTTGAACCGCCGATTTCCAAGGCACCAGACCCAGAGTTCCTCGTTCGACTGCTCACTGGCCATGCAAGCCATCAGGCGTGTATCCGGCATGAGGCAGGAAGTCATTATAGGAATCTGGAGAACCTGATACGAGGCAAGCACAAGGTCAGCCCGACGACGAAGCTGGTGTTAGCCAGTAGCTTGGGGCTCTCAATGGAGGACCTTGAAAAACTCGATAGCAGCGCCCCGGATGGCCCATTAATACCTGGAATCCTCGCTATGTTCCAGATTGTCGAGGGGCTTCCAATGCGTGTCACGTCAGGGGTCTTGGATAGAGAGGTCCCTTGTCCTTGTTGCGGCAAGAACCTTTTGGACGATATGGACGCCTGGTGGCTGAGGCATGCGCCCGGGATGAACCGTGATGAGTACCGCTTCGCCGAGCGCCTGTTAAACGCCATTATTGGCGCGGGGCTAATTGAGCGTTTCGTTGCATCGTTTCAGGAGCGAGCAGAACTGTCCCTTGACCGCTTGGGTGCCTTGGCGAACCCATCGCGCCATCCGATTGGCAATTGGCTTTCGGAGGCCCTGGTGCCCATGTCTTGCGACTCGTTGGCAGAGCTTGCAGCCGCAATGCAGCTGCGGGGGCGTGTAGGGGCCACCTTCTCGCATGGTCGGTTAAGGAAATGGTCTGCCGGCCAAGATGTGATGCCAATGGAAGCCGGAGAGGCGATTGCTGAGGCCTGCGGCCAAACTAAGAGCGGAATGCGGCGGCTAATCGCTGCCCGAACGATTGCACTAGTGACTGAATTCCTTGCCGCCTCGTGGCCCGTGGCTACCAACGTCGTCGGTCGAAAAGTTGCGCAGGAAGTCGTTTACACCCGCCTTGAGCAACTAGGCGGCAATCTTCAGATTGCAATAGCAGCAGTTGTGGGAAAGACACCACGGCGCCCCTTGCCCCCGAGCAATACTGAATTGCCATCCACTTCATAGGTAGATAGGCGCGGTATAGCCGCCTTAGAGCAATTGTCACTGCCAGGGACCGCTCTGGGTCGAAATCCGCCGATTAAGCGGCCGCGAACCGGTCAAGTCCCATGGGAACGGAAGGGTCAAAAAGGCGGCGATGCCACACACCTACACCGGCTCCGCGTCGGCATTCCCGCCGTCCCGGGTCTGGGCAAAGCGCAAC
>JAEUNY010000138.1 GCA_016791005.1 Zoogloeaceae bacterium | reverse complement strand
GACCTGATCGGCCGCAAGACTGCCCGGGACGGCGGCCAGAGCGCCCGCCAGATCATCGCCCAGATGCGCGACACCGCCGCCGGGCTGGACGCCACCTCCGCCGACCTGGCGGTAATCGCCGCCGCCCTCCAGGCCGGCATCGACGATTTCGAAGCCTGCGTGGACTGGGTCGTCGCCCAACCCGCAGCGGCCACCGAAACGGTCCACGCCGGCGCAGTCCCCTTCCTCAAGCTGGCGGGCATCGTCTGCGGCGGCTGGCAGATGGCCCGGGCCGCACAAGTGGCCCAGAATCAGTTACGGGATGGTCAGGGCGATGGCGATTTCCTGCGCGCCAAGATCATCACCGCCCGCTTCTACGCCGACCAGCTCATGAGCCAGGTCCAGGGCCTGCGCCGGACGGTGGAGAGTGGCGCATCGGGCGCGCTGGCCCTGCCCGTGGACCATTTCTGAGGCCCCAAGGCCCCACCCAGACCCGAAGCAGACAACAACGGAGGAGAGACCATGAAAACCATCGATCCGGGCAATCTGATCCAGCCCACCCCCAACGCCTACGGCTACCCCCTGCTCATCAAGCAGTTGCTCCACACCCCCCTGGCGGTGAACCCCGAGCAGGAGATCGTCTACCGCGACCTCAAGCGCTACAACTACCGCACCCTGGGTCACCGCATCGCCCAGCTGGCCAGTGCCCTGGAAGCCCAGGGCGTGGTGCCGGGCGACACCGTGGGCATGATGGACTGGGACAGCCACCGCTATCTGGAGACCTACTTCGCGGTACCCATGATGGGTGCGGTGCTGATGACGGTGAATGTGCGCCTGTCGCCGGAACAGATCCTCTACACCATCAATCACGCCGGGGTGAAGGCGCTGCTGGTGAACGTGGAATTCATGCCGGTGCTGGAAGAAATCCGCGACAAGCTGGAAACCGTCCAGACCCTGATCTACATCAGCGACGTGCCGGGGGACGCCGTGCCGTCGGGCTTCGCCGGGGAATACGAAGCGCTGCTGCATGCCGGCACGCCCCACTACGAATTCCCGGACTTCGACGAGAACACCCGGGCCACCACCTTCTACACCACGGGCACCACGGGCCTGCCCAAAGGGGTGTTCTTCAGCCATCGCCAGCTGGTGCTCCACACCCTGGCCACCATGTCCGGGCTGGCCACGCCGGCGAGCCAGGGGCGGCTGCACCGGGACGACGTGTACATGCCCATCACGCCCATGTTCCATGTGCACGCCTGGGGCATGCCCTACATCGCCACGGTGATGGGCCTGCGTCAGGTCTATCCCGGCCGCTACACGCCGGACGGGCTGCTGGCCCTGGTCCGGCAGGAGAAGGTGACCTTCTCTCACTGCGTGCCGACCATCCTCCACATGCTGCTCACCAACCCGGCCATCCACGACACCAACACCAAGGGCTGGAAGCTCATCATCGGCGGCTCCGCCCTGCCCAAGGGCCTGGCCAAGACCGCCCTCGAGCACGGCATGGACCTCTTCACCGGCTACGGTATGTCCGAGACCTGCCCGATCCTCACCCTGGCCCAGATCAAGACCTCGCTGCAGGGGGACCCGAATCGGGAACTCGAAATCCGCACCAAGACCGGCCTGCCCATTCCCCTGGTGGACCTCCACATCGTCGATGAAAACATGGAAGACCTGCCCCGGGACGGCAAGGCGGCCGGCGAGATCGTGGTCCGCGCCCCCTGGCTGACCCAGGGCTACTACCAGAACCCCAGCGCCTCCGAGAGCCTGTGGACCGGCGGCTTCCTCCACACCAATGACATCGGCGTGATCGACCCAGACGGCTACCTGCAGGTGACCGACCGGATCAAGGACGTGATCAAGACCGGCGGCGAATGGGTCTCTTCCCTGGAACTGGAGGATGTGATCTCCCGCAACGAGGCGGTGAGCGAGGTCGCAGTGATCGGCATCAAGGACTCCAAGTGGGGCGAGCGGCCCATGGCCCTGGTGGTGCTGAAGAAGGACAAGCAGGCCAGCGAGGACGACATCAAGCTCCACGTGAAGAAGTTCGCCGAAGAGGGGGTGATTTCCAAGTTCGCCATCCCCGAGCGGGTGCTCTTCGTGCCCGGCATCGACAAGACCAGCGTGGGCAAGATCAACAAGAAGGGCTTGCGCGAGCGCTACGACCCGAGCTGATCCCGCCCACCACCGGCCGGCGCCCTCTTCCCGGCGCGCCGGCCCCCTCTTCGAGGAGCACACCATGAATCCAAGTCTAAGCATGCGCACCCTCCAGGACTTCGTCGGCAAAGAGATCGGCGTCTCCGCCTGGGAAGACATGCCCCAGAGCCGCATCGACGCCTTTGCCGAGTGCACCGGGGACCGCCAGTGGATCCACGTGGACCCGGAACGCGCCCGCAAAGAGAGTCCCTTCGGCACCACCATCGCCCACGGCTTCCTCACCCTCTCCACGCTGGCGCCCAACGCCCTGGAGCTGCTGGTGAAACCCCTGGAAGCGCGTCAAACCATCAACTGCGGGGTGGAAAACGTCCGCTTTATCTCGCCGGTGCGGGTGGGCGCCCGCATACGCACCCGCCTCTCTCTCCAGGCGGTGGCGCAGAAAGGCCCCGGTCGCCACCTGGTCACCCTGGGAAGCCAGGTGGACATCGAAGGCGAGGACAAGCCCGCCCTCACCGCCCAGATGATTTTCATGCTCAACGAGTAAGCCCCCAACGAGGAACGCAGCCATGACCAAAAAATCCCCCTCTGGTGACGTTGCCGAAGCCTCCCCCTCGGCCGCCAAGAAGAAGGCGGGCGGCACCAAGGCCACCCTGGCCAAAGCCACCCAGGTGGCCGGCCAGGCCGCCCAGGTCTCCACCCTGGTGCTGGAAGAAGAAGCCCGCCTGGCGCGGGACCTAATGTCCGTCCTCGCCGGGACGGCGCAGATCGAACCCAGCCCGGGGGACAAGCGCTTCCAGGACGAGGCCTGGAAGAGCAACCCCTTCATGCGGGTCTGGATGCAGGGCTATTTGTCGTGGACCAAGGCCCTGGGCAACGTGGTGGACCAGGCCCCGCTGAACGACAAAAATCGCGAGCGGGCCCGCTTTGCCGTGTCCCTCCTCACCGACGCCGCCGCCCCCACCAACTCGCTCCTGGGCAACCCCGCCGCCCTGCGCAAGATGGTGGACACCGGCGGCGCCAGCGTGGCCAAGGGGCTGAAGAATCTGGTGTCGGACCTGGCCACCAACAAAGGCATGCCGACCCAGGTGGACAAGAGCAAGTTCAAGGTCGGCCAGAACCTCGCCACCACCCCGGGGGCCGTGGTGTTCCGCAGCCCGGTGCTGGAGCTGATCCAGTACACCCCGACCACCGAAACCGTCCACGCCCGGCCCCAGCTGATGGTGCCGCCCCAGATCAACAAGTACTACATCTTCGATCTCGCGCCCGGGAAGAGCATCATCGAATATCTGGTGGCCAACGGCTTCCAGGTGTTCGCCGTGAGCTGGCGCAACCCCGGCCCGGAACACGCCGACTGGGCCATGGACACCTACGTCAAAGCCATTCTTGAGGCCATCGCCGTGGTGCGGGAAATCACCGGCGCCGACGACGTAAACCTTCACGGCGCCTGTTCCGGCGCCATGACTATGGCCAGCCTGATGGGCTACGAGGCCGCCACCGGCGCCTCCCAGATCCACGCCGCGACCCTGATGGTGGCGGTGCTGGACGGGCGGGAGGAATCCCAACTCGGCCTCCTCGCCACCCCCCAGGTGGTGGCTCTGGCGAAGAAGAACTCCGCCGCCAAGGGCGTCATCGAGGGGCAGGACATGGGCCGCGTCTTCGCCTGGATGCGCCCCAACGACCTGGTGTGGAACTACTGGGTGAACAACTACCTGATGGGCAACCCACCCCCGGCCTTCGACGTCCTTTACTGGAACAACGACACCACCCGGCTGCCGGCCCGCTTTCATGGCGACCTGATGGACATGTTCACCGAGCACATGCTCACCATCCCCGGCCGCATGCAGGTCCTCGGCCAGCCCATCGATCTGGGCAAGGTCCAGTCGGACACCTACGTGCTGGCCGGCATCAGTGACCACATCACTCCCTGGCAGGGGGTCTTCAACACCGCCCATACCCTGGGGGGGAAAAGCGAGTTCGTCCTGAGTTCCAGCGGCCACATCCAGAGCCTCATCAACCCGCCGGGCAACGCCAAGGCCAAGTACTTCATCAGCGATGGCCAGGCCAAGTCTGCGGAATCCTGGCTGGCGGGGGCCCAGACGGTGCAAGGGACCTGGTGGGAGCATTGGCGGGACTGGCTCAAGGCCCGCTCCGGAGCCCTGGTGCCCGCCCCGACCCAGCTCGGCAGCCCCCAACATCCCGCCACCGACCCCGCCCCGGGGACCTACGTCCTGGCAAAATGAGCTTCACCTAGGACGAAGCTGAGGCGGGCGCACATGGAAGTGAAGACGGTCACGGGGTGGTCGGGAAGCCTGCGGGCGGGGGTGAGGGAGGCCAGCCCGGGCGGTGCCGACCGCCCGCCTTTGCTGATCTTCAATGGCCTTGGGGCCAGCCTAGAACTGCTCGAGCCCCTGGCCGCCGCCCTCCCCGACCGGACCCTGATGGTGATCGACGCTCCCGGGGTGGGCACCACCCCGCCCCTCTTCCCCTACCGGTTCTGGACCCTGGCCTGGTTGACGCGGCAGCTCATCAGGGAATCCGGTTGGGGCGACGGTCCGGTGGACGTGCTCGGGGTCTCCTGGGGCGGCTGCCTCGCGCAGCAATTCGCCGTGCAGTTTCCCCGCCAATGCCGGCGGCTGATCCTGGCCGCCACCAGCCCCGGCACGCTGATGGTGCCGGGCCGGCCCACCGCGCTCCTCAACATGCTGCAAATGGCCTTTCACCCCGGCGAGGTGAGCGCCACCCGCTGGCTGGCCCCGGTGTTCGGACGCTCACCGGACGCCGGCACCGCCGCGGTGATCCGCCACGGCTTGCGGGCGGGCAAGAGCGATTTCCTCTCTCAGACCTGGCAGCTCCTTGCCCTGTGGGGCTGGACCAGCCTGCCCTGGCTGGGCCGTATCTGCCAGCCGACCCTGATACTCGCGGGCGAGGACGATCCCATCGTGCCGCCGGCCAATGCCCGTCTCCTGGCGGCCCTGATTCCCCAGGCCCGGCTGCGCCTCTTCCCGGATGGCCATGGCTTCCTCCTCACCCGGGCCGGCCAGGCCGCCGCCGAGGTGGAGGCCTTCCTCGCCGCGCCCGAGGGAGTTCCGGAGGTCCGTTGAGCCGCATGTCCTCCGCCGCAGAAGTCGTCCGCATGAAGCGGCTGGCCTTGGCTTTGCTCCTCGTCATGCTGACGACCTTCGCCGTGTCCGCCACCTGGCAGGAGGCCTATCCCTGGCTGCGCTGGGTGCGTGCCTTTGCCGAGGCCGGCAGCGTGGGCGCCATCGCCGACTGGTTTGCCGTCACGGCCCTCTTCCGCCACCCCCTGGGACTGCCCATTCCCCACACCGCGATCATTCCCCGCAACAAGGACGAGATCGGCACGGCCCTGGGGAAATTCGTCGAGGAGAACTTCCTTACCCCCGAGAACGTGGCGCGTCGCCTGCGGGAGGCCGACGCCGTGGGCCAGGCCCTGAACTGGCTGTACCGGCCGGAGAACAGCCAGCGCTGCGCCCGGGCCACCTGCGAACTCCTCCCCGGCCTACTTGAACGGCTGGGGGACGAGGATCTGCGCCGTTTCCTCGACCGGGCCGTCGTGCCCCAGCTCGAACGCCTCGACGTGGCGGCCCTGGCCGGCGAAGTGCTGGAGATCCTCACCCACGAGGGTCGCCACCAGGCCTTGCTGGACCAGGGCCTGGGCGCGCTGGACGACTGGCTGCAGGAACATCGCGACCTCATTCGGCAGAAGTTTGGCGAAGCCTCGGCCTACACCCCGGGCATCTTCGACCGCTACGTGGTGAATCGCTTCGTGGACGGCATCACCTCACTGATCCACGACATCGCCGTCGATCCGGAACACGAGGTGCGCCAGCGCTTCGACGCGGCGACTCAGGAATTCGTGCGCCAGCTCAAGGAGTCCCCGGAATACGCCCAGACCGGGCGGGAATGGATGGCCGGGCTGCTCGCCCACCTGCGCAGCGAAGCCTATTACCGCAGCGTTTGGGACGATCTCGTCACCCGCGTCAGCCGGGACATCGCCCAGCCCGACTCGGTGCTGGTGACCACCCTGGCCGACCTCCTGACCAGCACCACCCGCACCGTGCTGGAGGACCCGGCCCTCCTCGCCCGCTTGGACGCCTGGATCCTGGAGGGCGTCGAGGGGCTGGTGGTGCGACATCGCCAGGAGATCTCGCGACTGATCGCCGAGGTCGTCGCCTCCTGGGACGCCAAGGAAGTCGCCGCCAAGGTCGAGACCGAAATCGGCCGCGACCTCCAGTACATCCGCATCAACGGGACCCTCGTCGGCGGGACCGTGGGTGTGCTCCTCCACGCCCTGGGGCGCCTCGCGCCCTGATCGGGAAGGGAGCATCTGGGCGCCCCCCGGCGCCCTGCCGACGTTTCATCGCAACACTCCGAAAGGCCTTCCCATGCGTTACACCCTGCTTGAACTTACCCGCAGCGCCGCCGCCCCCGTCGAAGCCGCTCTCACCTCCACCATGGACGTGCTCGCCAGCTCCTACAATCCCCTCGCCCGCACCGCCTTGGGCCGGGTGCCGGTGGCCGCCCTCGAATCGGCAATCCGGCTCATCAAGCCCTATCACAAGCAGGCCTTCGACTACGGCAGCTTCGAGGCCGACGGCGAGGAGGTGACGATCGTCGAGAAGGTCGCCCTCAAGAAGCCCTTCTGCCACTTGGTTCATTTTCAGCGCGTCGGGCAGCAGAATGCGCCGAAGGTCCTCTTCGTGGCCGCCATGTCCGGCCACCACGCCACCCTGTCGAAGGAGACCTTCCGCGCTTTCCTGCCCGACCACGACGTTTATGTCACCGACTGGCTCGACGCCCGGGACGTCCCGCTCTCCGCGGGCAGCTTCGGCTTCGATGACTACGTCGCCTACCTGATGGAGTTCCTCGAACTCCTCGGCCCCGGGGTTCATGTCATCGGCCTGTGCCAGGCCACCGTCCAGGCCCTCTGCGCCACTGCCCTCCTAGCCCGCCTCGGCCACCCTTGCCGGCCCCGCTCCCTCTCTCTGCTGGCCGGCCCCATCGACATCGCGGTGAATCCCAACGGACTGACCCGCCAGGCCCAACACCTCAATCTCAAATGGGTGCGGGCCCTGGCGGTGCGTCGGGTGCCGTCGGGGTACGCCGGGGTGGGGCGCGCGGTGTATCCGGGGCACCTCCAGATCGGCGCCTTCATCTCCATGAACCCGCTCATGCACCTGCAGAAGCACTGGCAGTTCTTCCGCCACGTCGCTCAGGGCAACGACGTCGCAGCCGACCGCCATCGCGAGTTCTACGACGAATACATGACCATGATGGACGCCACCGCGGAGTTCTACCTGGAGACCCTCGACCGGGTGTTCATCCGCCGCCTGCTGCCCAAGGGCGAGCTCTGCTTCCGGGGCGAACCCATCGATTGCGGCGCGGTGACCGATACCGCCCTCCTCACCCTGGAGGGGGAAAAGGACGACATGGTGGCTCTGGGGGTGACCGAGGCGGCCCAGGGGCTATGCCACCAGCTCCCGGACGCGCTGCGGGCCCACCATGTTGAGCCCGGCGTGGGGCACTACGGCATCTTCAACGGTTCCACCTACCGCCGCAGCATCGCCCCGCGGATCAAGGCTTTCATCCGCGCCCACGACGCCTGATCAGAGGACTTCTGGGCCGTCTTTACGCGGCGGCCCAGGGCGGCCGGGGCGCCGGGAGACGATCGCCGGCATAGCCCCGCACGGTGCCGAAGCGCGGATCCCCGGCGTTCCAGGCGGAGACGTATTCCGCCAGTTCCTCCCGCGTGCGGCCGACGAAGTTCCACCACATCAGGACGTCCTCGCCAAAGGGCGCACCGCCCAGCAGCAGGAGGCGCAGCCCGGCGGCCCCGCTCACTTCCAAGCTTTCCCGCCCGCGCCCCAGATACAGCAGCTGACCCGGGACCAGGGCGCCCCCGGCCAAGCGGGCCTCGCCGGCGAGCACCAGGGCCCCGTATTCGAAATCCGGCCGCAGGGGCAAAACCAGGGCAGCGTCACCGGGGGCGGCGAGATCCAGGCCGACGAGGGGGGAATAGACCCGGGTGGGCGCCTGCTCGCCCAGGGACTCCCCGGCCAGTACCGTCACACGAAAGCCGCCCCGCTCCACCACCGGCATGGCGGGATAGTGTTCGAAGGCCGGTTCGATGTGGCGCTGGGCCTCCGGCAGGGCAATCCACAACTGGGCACCGTGGAGGGTGGGGACGTGTTCGGGGGGGGACTCCTCGGAATGGCTAATCCCCCGCCCGGCAGTCATGAGATTCACCGCCCCCGGGCGGATGAGCTGCTGACAGCCCAGGCTGTCGCGATGAAAGAGCTCCCCCGCCAAGGGCCAGGTGAAAGTCTGCAATCCGGTGTGGGGATGAGGCCCGACCCGCATGCCCTCCCCCGTGGCGACATCCACCGGCCCGAAATGGTCGAGGAAGCACCACGCCCCGATCATCCGGCGGCCCCGGGTCGGCAGCGCGCGCCGGATCGTCATGCCTTCGCCCAGCTCAGCGTCGCGGGTGGGCAGGACCTGCCATGCAGGCGCCGCGCCCGTCGTTTGTTCCGATGGCTCCATGTCCGCCTCCCCGGATGAATGGGGCCACGATACCCTCCCCGGAAATGATTGGGCACCCCCCCACGAAGCCGTCCCGGGTTGCCGCAGGGCGAGTACCATGCGCCGGTCCGATGCTTCCCTGCCCAGAGGTTCCCCATGACCCGCTCCGCCCTCGTCACCTGCGCCCTCCTTGCCACCCTCTTCGCGGGCTGTGCCACCGAGCAAAGCCGTAGCCTCGACGTGCCCCGCGTGGCCGCGGCGAGCGAGCCTTACCAAGGCGTCCGCAGCCCCATCTCGGTGGGCAAGTTCGACAACCGCTCGACCTTCCTGCGGGGCGTGTTCTCCGACGGCGTGGACCGCCTGGGCGGTCAGGCCAAGACCATTCTCATCACCCACCTCCAGCAGACCGGGCGGTTCGTGGTCCTCGACCGGGACAACCTGAGCGAGATTCAGCAGGAGGCGGGCTTCAGCAAGAAGGCCCAGGCGGTGAAGGGCGCCGACTACGTGATCACCGGCAACGTCACCGAGTTTGGCCGCAAGGAGGTGGGGGACCAACAGCTTTTCGGCATTCTCGGCCGGGGCAAATCCCAGGTCGCCTATGCGAAGGTCGCTTTAAACGTGGTGGACGTGGCGAGCTCCCAGGTCATCTATTCCGCCCAGGGCGCCGGCGAATACAGCCTCTCCAACCGGGAGGTGATCGGCTTTGGCGGCACGGCGAGCTACGACTCGACCCTCAACGGCAAAGTCCTGGACCTTGCCATCCGGGAAGCCGTGGACAATCTCGTGGCCGGGATCCAGAGCGGCGCCTGGCGCCCGGCGCCATGACGGGGCAGCGCCATCGGGCCCTCCTCCTCGGCTGCATGGCCAGCCTGCTCACTGCCTGCGTCCAAGGCCCGCGTCCCCTCTACTACTGGGGCGGCTATCAGACTGCTGTGTATGACCACTTCAAGGCCGAGGGTGGGCCGGAGAAAAATATCGCACTGCTGGAAAAGGACCGGGAAGCCGCCCGGTCGAAGGGCCTTCCGCTTCCCCCCGGTTACCACGCCCACCTGGGAATGCTCTATGCCGAGACCGGCCAAATGGAGCGCTTTGTCGAGGAAGTGCAGACGGAGAAGGCGCAGTTCCCCGAATCGGGTCCCTACATGGATTTCCTGATGCGGAATCTCAAGCCATGACTGGGCCGGGCCGCCGCCTGCCGCGCATTACTCCCTGGCTCGCCATGGCGGCCGCCCTCCTCGGGGCGGGCTGCGCCACCCAGCAGGCGCCCTATGATTACGCGGCCTTTCGCGCCCATCACCCGGCGTCGATCCTCGTCCTGCCGCCCCGCAACAGTTCGCCGGACGTGAATGCGACGCCCAGCGTGCTGGCCCAGGCCACCCTGCCCCTGGCCGAAAGCGGCTATTACGTGATTCCGGTGGCAGTGGCCTTTGAGACCTTCAAGGCCAACGGCCTCACCACCCCCGACGACATCCATGCCGTGGCCCCCGCCAAGCTGCGGGAAATCTTTGGCGCCGACGCCGCCCTCTACCTGGAGGTGAAGCGCTACGGGACGATCTACGCCATCGTCACCAGCCAAACCATCGTCGAGGTGGATGGCCGCCTGGTGGACCTTCAAAGCGGCGCCGAGCTGTGGAGCGGCAAGGGCGTCGCCGCCAGCGACGAAGGCGGCAACTCCGGCGGCCTGGCGGCCATGCTGGTGAAGGCTGCCCTCAACCAGATCCTCGCCAATCTGACGGACCAATCCCATCGCGTCGCCGGCATCGCCGTACACCGCCAGCTCACCGCCGGACGCCCCAACGGCCTGCTCTTCGGCCCCCGCTCCCCGCGCTACCAGGCCCCCTGAGGCGTCAGCTCACGCCGACCGACGTCACTCAAATTGGGACGCAGCGCTTCCAATCGGAAGAAAGGCGACCCGCCGGGTACCCCCTGAAGTGAGGTCGCGCACCAGCGCCCGGCCCCAAGCGGCTTCACCAGGCTCGTCAATCGGCGATGCCAAGACTCCCCATCCGGGCTATGACCGTCGGATTTTCTTCCACTCCCAAGCGGCCCGAACCCACACCCACAAACGCCACCCAATCAATACAAAGACATACGCCACGAGGACCCCTGAGGCATGAAATTTGCATTTTTTGCCGTCGCGCACGAAACCCTGACTCCTGGCGGTACTTTTGCGTAAACATTTCTTATTATTGGGAATAATTCAGCCATGGCATTCTTCAACCCCGCCCTCCGCACCGCCTTCGCTCCAGTTCTGGCCCTCACCCTGTTGGGCACCGCAGCGCCTCCTGCTTACGCGATCAACCTCGTTATCGATAGCAGCCTGAGTTCCGTCACCTACACCCCGGGAGGATTTTCATTCTGCGATCCGAGCGGCAATTGCGACCCCCCGTCACAGCCGCAAACATTCGCAATGTCGGGCAGCTTCGCGCTTGTGCAGGAAACCGTCTTCGTGCCCACCTCATTCTTCCCGCTCGACGGCTACGATCGGGAGCAGATCCGGTTCGAGAGTGTGGCAGTCGACAGCGGCGGCGCAGCAGCCCTTGGCTTTTCCTTCCCGAACTATTTTGCCGTCCTGACCGGCGAGCTCTTCGCGGCCAACGAAGATCCCTGCACCTGGTTCCCGTCCACGGGTTCCTGTTTTTCTATGGGGTCGTTCGGCAACTACTCCGGAAGTTTCGACGGAACGACCCTGTCGATGAGCGGCATCGACTACGCGGGAGATTTCTTCCCAAGTTCCTTCAGCTTTACCTTGGTTGCCCGGGGGGAGGATCCCGCAAGCGTGCCGGAGCCCGGCACCCTCGCATGCCTGATGGCCGGCGCGCTCGGCCTGGGCCTGGCGCGACGCCGCAACCGATCTCGCGCCTAGGGCAACGCCAACCGTGCAGGCGTAGCCCTGTCAGGCGCCGACCTCCCGCAGGCGCTGGCGCAGCATCTCGCATTCCGCCACAAAGCGCTGCCGGGCGGCGGCAAAGAAGGGTTCCCATTCCTCGGGCCGGGCGGCCTGGCGGTAGCCGGGGTCGAGCTGGAGCATCTGGATGGCGAGGATGAGGTCGGCCACCTGATCCTGTAGCCGGCGGATGCGGCGCTTGAGTTCATCGGCGGATTCCGATGGCGCGGGCACCGCCGTCATGCCAAGGACGCCGGCAATTTCCCCCTGCAAAACCCTCAGGGCCGCGAGATCCGCCTGGCGATAGGCTTGCTGGATCCGCAGGAAGAGTTCGTGAGCCAGCTCGCGGCGGGCCTCCTCCACCCGATCCGGATGGCAGGCCATGGCGGCGGCGCGGTAGAGGCGCTTCAACTCGGCCTCGTCGTCCTCGGCGAGAGCCGGGCGCTCGATGGCTTCGTCGCACACGCTCCGATAGGCGTCAAATTCCTCCCGCGCGGCGGCCTCCGCGGCCGCATCCTCCTGGTCCCGGCTGCGGGCCGCCAGGGCGGCCATGAGTTGCAGGCGAAGCTGCAGGCATTCCTCGACCACCGGCCCAAGGGCCTGAAACTGGGCGACCTCGAAGCGGGCGACACACTCCGCCATCTCCGCCCGGCGCGCCGCCAGCTCCGCCAGCTGGCTCTCGAGCTTGGCGCATTTGGCGCGTTGCTCATCGTCCGCTGGCACCAGCGCGCTGGGTTGAAGGGGGTTGTCGGCCACGCGATGGCCCTCGGGTTCGGGTTCGGGTTCGGGTTCGGGTTCGGGTTCGGGTTCGGGTTCGGGTTCGGGTTCGGGTTCGGGTTCGGGTTCGGGTTCGGGTTCGGGTTCGGGTTCGGGTTCGGGTTCGGCAGGCCGAGTCTCCGGCGGTGAGGGGGGTGGCGCAACCGGGGCGTCAACGACAGCGGGGGGTTCCTCGACCCGGGGAGCCGGCTCGACCACCGCATCGGAAGCCTGGGCTGCTGGGGATGATGGAAGGGGAGCGGGCGCCGGCCGCCAGAGGCGGCTCGCCACATCCCACAGGAAACCGATCAATGCCTTCACGCTCGCCCTTCCCTCGCTCACCCCATGCCGAAGCGCTGAAGCTTAGGGGAGCGCCCGCGCCGTGGGAAGGCCAGGCGCGGATTCGGAAGGAGGATACGGGCCGGGCTCAGGCCCGCCGCAGGGCAATGTGCTGGGCGATCAGGGCCCGCCAGGCGGGTGTGACCCGGGCCGGCTCAGGGCCCGCCAACCAGCGATCCACCGCGCCGGTGAGGAAGTAGACGGTCTCCTGGGCCACCAGGGCAGGGTCCAGCCCGGGGCGCAAGAGGCCACGCTCGGCAGCCCGCCGATAGGCGCCCTGGAGTTTGATGGCGAGGTCGTCGCAGGAGCCGTTGATTCGCTCGAGGACGGGGGTGAACTCCGCCACGTATTCGCAGCGGAAGATCATGATCTCGAAGGTCTCCCGCGCCGAAGGGTCCCCCTCCAGCACGGTGAAGATCCGCAACAGGGCCTGCTCGATGCCCGCCAGGGGATCCGCCTGCCCGGCATCCAGGAGTCGCTCGTCCACCTGGTCCACCAGCGGCAGGGTGGCGTGCTCGCGCACCGCGAAGAAAAGATCCTGCTTGTCCTTGAAGTGCCAATACACCGCGCCCCGGGTGACGCCTGCCTCCTGGGCAATCTTTTCGAGGGTCGTACGGCTCACGCCGAGGGTGTGAAACACCTTCCGCGCGGCATCGATGATCTGCCGCCGGGTCTGTTCCGCCTCAGCCTTGGTCTTTCGTGCCATTGGGGTTTGCCCTGTTGCACCGCGTTATACATACATGTACGATTGTATCCAAAATCCAAGAACCTCGCCACAGGAAACGTGCCATGGCCCCCCTTCCCCAACGTCCGGCCTCCCCCGTAATGTTGTTCGTTCTCGCCACTATCGTGGTGCTGGTCTCGGCGTGCGGCAAAGCGCCTCCTCCCCCTGCCGCGCCCCAGGCCCTCCCGGTGAGCATCCTCACCGCCAGCCCCGGAACCGCGCCGGTCAACCTGGAGGCGGTCGGTCAAACCGAAGGAGTTCGGGAGATCGAGGTCCGGGCCCGGGTGGGCGGCATCCTGGAAAAGCGGCTGTACACCGAGGGAGCCTCAGTCAAGGCCGGCCAAGCCTTGTACCAGATCGATCGTCAGCCTTTCGAAATCGCGCTGGCCCAAGCCCGGGCCCAGCTCGCGGAGCAGGAAGCCCGGGCCGCCCAGTCGGTGCGGGAGGAGGCGCGCCTGAAAAATCTCCTCAGCGACCAGGCCATCAGCCGCAAGGAATACGACGACGCCACGTCCAGCCTCGCGGTCAACAAGGCGGGCGTCCTGGCCGCCCGGGCGGCGGTGCAGGATGCGGAGCGCAACCTTTCCTACTCGACGGTCACGGCGCCGGTTTCCGGGTCCGCCGGGCGCTCCCTGCGCTCCGAGGGCAGCCTGGTGAGCACCGCCGACGGCCTGCTGACCACCATCGTCCAGCTCGACCCGATCCGGGTGCGCTTTAGCCTCGCCCAGAGCGACCTCGCCCGCTTCCCCGGCGGCCGGCCGGCCGCGACCAACAAGGTCGAGATGGTCCTCCCGGACGGCTCGGTTTTTGACGCCACCGGCAAATTGGACTTCGCCGCCAGCCGCATCGACCCCGCCCTGGGCACCCTGGAATTGCGGGCGGAGTTCGCCAACCCGGGGCGCAAGATCCTGCCTGGCGAGTTCGTTCGCGCGCGCATCCACGCTGCCACCCGCGAAAACGTGTTCCTGGTGCCCCAGGCCGCCGTGCTCCAGACGGATCAGGGCCGCCTGGTGATGCTCCTCGGCCCCGAAGGCAAGGTCACGCCCCGCCCGATCAAAACGGCAGAGTGGGTGGGCAAGGACTGGGTGGTGACGGAGGGCCTCGCCCCGGGCGACAAGGTGATCGTGGACAACCTCATCAAGCTACGGCCCGGCATGCCAGTGGTGGACAAGGCCACTCTGCCGCCGCCCGCTCCGCCCGCGGGCCAGCCGAAGGCCAGCGCCGAATCCCCCCGCACCCTGAGTTCGGTGTCCCCCGAGGGGACCCTGGCAGCCCCTGGGGCGGCCCGTCGGCCAGCCTGAGGGACCCGCCATGTCGCGCTTTTTCATCAGCCGCCCGATCTTTGCGTCGGTGATCTCGATCGTTATCGTGATCGCCGGCCTCATGGCCTCCCTCACCTTGCCGGTGGCCCAGTACCCGGAGATCACGCCGCCCACGGTGATCATCTCCGCCAGCTACCCCGGCGCCAACGCCGAAACCCTCTCCAAGACCGTCGCCGCCCCCATCGAGGAGCAGCTCTCCGGCGTTGAAGGGCTGCTCTACTACAACTCCCAGAGCACCTCCAACGGCACGGTGAGCATCACCGCCACCTTCGAGGTGGGCACCGACCCGGACACCGCCCTGATCGCGGTCAACAACCGCGTCAAGGTGGCCGAACCCCGCCTGCCCGACGATGTACGGCGCACCGGGGTGCTGGTGCAGAAGCGCTCCAACAACATCCTGCTCTTCGCTGCGGTGCGCTCGCCCTCGGGCAAGTACGACACCCTGTTCCTGTCGAACTACGTCGCCACCAACATAATCGAGGAGATCCGCCGCATTCCCGGCGTGGGGGACGCCCAGCAGTTCGACGCCATCTATGCGATGCGGGTCTGGCTCAAGCCGGACGTGATGGCCAAGCTGGGCATCACCACCTCGGACATCGCTGCCGCGATCCAGGTGCAGAACACCCAGAACGCCGCCGGCAAGATCGGCCAGGAGCCGGTGATGGATGGGCAGCAGCTCACCTACACCGTCACCGCCAAGGGCCGGCTCCTGACGCCGGAGGATTTCGGCAACATCATCCTGCGGGCCAGCGGCCCCACTGGCCTGGTGCGGATCAAGGACGTGGCACGGGTGGAACTGGGCGCCGAATCCTACGACCGCTCCACGGCGGTGAACGGCGTGCCGGTCTCCGGCATGGGGGTCTATCTCCAGTCCGGCGCCAACGCCCTGGACACCGCCAAGTCCGTGCGGGCGCGCTTCGAGGAGATGAAGGCCCGCTTCCCGGAGGGGATGGAGTATTTCATCCCCTACGACACCACCCGCTTCATCGAGGCCTCCGCCACCGAGGTGCTGAAGACCCTGGCCGAAGCGGCGCTGCTGGTGCTCGCGGTGGTGTTCCTGTTCCTGCAAAGCTGGCGGGCTACCCTGATTCCCATCGTGGCGGTGCCGGTGTCGCTGATCGGCACCTTCGCCGGCATGTGGCTGTTCGGCTTCTCCATCAACACCCTCACCCTCTTCGCCATGGTGCTGGCCATCGGCATCGTGGTGGATGACGCCATCGTGGTGCTGGAGAACGTCGAGCGCCTGATGCGGGAGCAAAAGCTCAAGCCCAAGGCGGCGGCCATCGAGGCCATGCGGGAGGTCTCCGGCGCGGTGGTGGCGATCGTCCTGGTGCTGTGCGCGGTGTTCGTGCCGGTGGCCTTCCTGGGCGGCATCGCCGGCAAGCTCTACCAGCAGTTCGCGGTGACGGTGGCGGTGGCGGTGGTGATCTCCGGCATCGTTGCCCTGACCCTGACGCCGGCCCTCTGCGCCCTGCTGCTCAAGCCCCACGAGGAGGAAAAGCCCCTCTTCCGGCCTTTCAACCGCTTCTTCGATGCCGTCACCCGGCGCTACACCGGCACGGTGGGACTCACCCTGCGCCACGGCATCATCGGCACCCTGGTGTTCCTCCTCACCATCGGCGCCACCGCCTGGCTGCTGCGCATCGTGCCGGGCTCCTTCGTTCCGGCGGAGGATCAGGGCTATCTGTTCGGCTTCGTCACCCTCCCGGACGGCGCCTCGGCCAAGCGCACCTTTGCCGCGTCGGAGCAGATGCGCAAAGGGGTGATGAGCGGCAACATCGAGAACATCTTCTTCGTGAATGGCATCGACTTCATCACCGGCAATAACCGGGCGAGCGTTGCCACCACCTTCATCGTCTTCAAGCCCTGGGAAGCGCGTCAGGTCACCACCATCGAAATGGCGCCCAAGTTCATGGGGGTGGGGATGAGCCTGCCCGATGGCATGGGCCTGGTCTTCAACCCGCCCCCCATCCAGGGGCTGGGCACCGCCGGTGGCTTCGAGGTGTATGTGCAGAACCGGGCCGATGGCGACGCCCGCCACCTCGCCCAGGTCACCAACCAGTTCGTCGAAGAGCTGAGGAAGCGCCCGGAACTCACTGGCCTCAACACCTTCTTCCGGGTTAGCGCGCCCCAGCTGTACGTGGAGGTGGATGAACCCAAGGCCCTGTCCATGGGCATCCCCCTCAACAACCTCTACGCGACCCTCCAGGCCACCACCGGCACCCTCTACGTCAATGACTTCAACCGGGGCGGCAAGACCTACAAGGTCCAGCTTCAGGCCGACGCACCCTACCGGATGAACCCGGAGGACCTCCTCAAGCCCTATGTGCGCACCGCCAGCGGCGCGATGGTGCCCCTCTCGGCGGTAGCTACGGTGAAGACCGTGACCGGCGCGGAGATGGTGGAGCGCTTCAATGGCTTCGTGTCCGCCAAGGTCCTGGGCAACTCCGCCCCGGGATACAGCTCGGGCGACGCCATCCAGGCCGTGGAGGAAGTGGCCAGCCAAACCCTGCCGGAGGGCTTCCGTACCGAATGGGTGGGCCAGGCCTTCCAGGAAAAGCGCACCGGCAAGGCGTCGATCATCGCCTTCTCCTTTGGCATCGTGATGGTGTTCCTCATCCTCGCCGCCCAGTACGAACGCTGGTCCCTGCCCCTGGCGGTGATCATGGCCGTACCCTTCGCCATGCTCGGCGCCCTCCTGCTGGTGCTCGTCCGCGGCATGCCCAATGACATCTACTTCCAGATCGGTTTGGTGGTGCTGGTGGGGCTGGCGGCAAAGAACGCGATCCTGATCGTGGAGTTCGCCGCCCAGAAGATGGCCGAGGGCATGGCGGTGCGCCAGGCGGCAGTGGAAGCCGCCCGATTGCGCTTCCGCCCCATCGTGATGACCTCCCTGGCCTTCGTGCTGGGCGTCTTGCCCCTGGCGCTGTCAACTGGAGCCGGCGCCGCCGCCCGGCGCTCCATGGGCACCGGCGTGGTGGGCGGCATGCTTGCCGCGACCTTCATCGCCACCCTGTTCATCCCCTTGTTCTTCACCTGGCTGGCGCGGGATCCCGGAAAGGTGGACAACCCCGTCAGCGCCAACCCGGCGGCGGAGGACCAGCCATGATGCCCCGTACCCTGCGCCCCCTCACCGCCCTGGCCGCTGCCCTGCTGCTGGCCGGCTGCATGGTCGGGCCCGACTACCAGCGCCCCACCCTTGGCCTGCCTGGCAGCTATGCCGAGCCTGCCCCGATTGCCGGGCAGACCCCGCCCGCAGTCGCCCGCGCCTGGTGGAAAGCCTTCCAGGACCCGATGCTCGACGACCTTGTCGAAGCCGCCCTCGCCCACAACGCCGACCTCGCGGCCGCTGCCGCCCGGTTGGAAGAAGCCCAGGGCGTGCTGCGGGAGGTGGATGGGGTGGAGTGGCCGGAGTTCGACCTCACGGGTTCCGGCTCCCGCTCCCGGGCGAGCACGGTGACTGCCACCTCCCAGGCCAGCGCCCCCACCTTCCGCAACGATTTCGTGGGCCGCATCGGCACCAACTTCGAGCTCGATTTCTGGGGCAAGCTGCGCCGCGCCTCAGAAGCTGCCCGGGCCGACGCGCTGGCCTCCCGCTACGGCCAGGACACCGTCGCCCTGACCCTGGTGCGCCAGGTGGTGGAGGCCTATCTCGACCTGCGCGCCCTCGACGCCCAGGTGGCCGTCACCCAGGAAACCTTCGCCAGCCGGGAGGAGAGCCAGAGGATCGTCAGCCGGCGCCAGACCGGGGGCCTGGCCTCGGGCCTCGATCTGCGTCAGGCGGAGGCCGCCACCGAGGCGGTGCGGGCGCAGCTCGCCGAATTGCGGCGTCAGCGCGAAGTGACCGAGCACCTCCTCGGCCGCCTCAGTGGTCGGCTGGATCTCGCAATCCCCGCCGGGGACCTGCGCCAGATGCCCAATCTCGCCGCCGTGCCCCCCGGGCTGCCGGCCCGCTTGCTGGAGGATCGGCCGGACGTGCGCCAGGCCGAGGCCGCCCTGACGGGGGCCAACGCCCGCATCGGCGTGGCCAAGGCCGCGCTCTTCCCCTCGATCTCCCTCACCGGCAGCGTCGGCACCCAGAGCAAGGACCTCTCGGACTGGTTCTCTGGCCCAGCCTCGATCTGGAACATCGGCCTCGCCCTGGACCTGCCGATCTTCGACGCCGGCCAGCGCGCCGCTCGGGTGGACCAGGCCACCGCCCGCCAGAAGGCCGCCCTCGCGGGCTACATCGGGGCCGTGCGCGGGGCCTTCACCGAGGTGCGGGACGCCCTGTCTGGCGTCGCTCGCCAAGGCGAGCAGGAAAGCGCCCAGGGCCGGCAGGTCGAGGCCGCCAGCCAGGCCGAGGCCCTCGCCCGCCGCCGCTACGCGGAAGGCTATTCGGCTTACCTGGAGGTCCTCGATGCCCAGCGCACCGCCCAGGCCGCCACCCTGTCCTACATCGCCAGCCGGCGCGCGCGCCTGGTGGCCACAGTAGATCTCTACGCAGCATTGGGGGGCGGCTGGCTGACCACGGAAACCACCGGCACCCCATGACCCCGGGCCCGGGCTGAGCCATAATCGGTGGCACCGGACGGCGGCCTCGAAGTCGCCGCCGGATCCCCCCCATCAGGAGACACTCCATGCCTCAGCCCGATACCTGCTGCACCCTCGTACCCTACTTCCAGGTCCATGCCGGCAAGATGGCCGCCTTCAAGGCCCTCACCGAGCGCTTTGTCGCCCAGACCCGCAGCGAACCGAAGTGCCTGCATTACGCCTTCAGCTTCAACGGCGACGCCGTCCATTGCCGGGAAGGCTACGCCGACGCAGACGGGGTGCTCGCTCACCTGGACAACGTGGGCGCAATCCTCCAGGAAGCCCTGGCGATCGCCGACGTCACCCGTCTGGAAGTGCATGGCCCGGCCGCGGAACTGGAGAAGCTCAATGAGCCCCTGAGGGCTCTCGGCCCCCAGTATTTCGAACTCGCCGCTGGCGGCTTCCGCGCCTGATCCCTCAGGGCTGGGGCGCTGCCAGACGGCGCCTCAGCCACGCCACCCCCGCCCCGACGACGGGCAGCTTTTCGTAAAGCTCACTCGCCGCGTCCCAGTAGTCCCGGTGCGCGACAACCTGCCCGGCGGCATCGAAGCGCAGGTGGCTCACCCCCTCGATGACCCCGGGGCGCCCCCGCAAACGCAGCTGAAATTCCCAGCCCAGTACGGCCTCCCGCCCCTGCACCATCTGCCAGGTCACGCGAAAGCGCGGCGCGTCGGCGGTAGCGAACATGTGCTCAAAAATCCTCAGAATGGCCGCCCGTCCCTCGACCTGATTGAAGGGGTCCCGGAACTGGGCATCCTCGGCATAGCACGCCCCCAGGTCCGCGAGGCCGGTCAACGTCAGGCTTTCGTAGCAGACCACCAGCCGCGCCACCGCCACCTCGGTTTGGGCAGTCTCGCCAGCGCGGCCCGTCACAGCCCGGTCACCCGGCGGATGAGGGAAAAGTAGAGTCGCCGCGGCAGGGCGCGCAGCGCCTTGACCAACGCGGTAAATCGCTTGGGAAAGTGAATCTCGAAATCCCCGCGTCCGAGACCGGCCACGATGGCCTGGGCCGCCTCGTCGACATCCATCAGAGCAGGCATGGGGAAGTCGTTCCCGGCGGTCAGCGGGGTGGCGACGAAGCCCGGATTGACCAGGAACACCGACACCCCCCGGGGCGCCAGATCCAGGTAGAGCGTCTCGGCCAGGTTGATGAGGGCGGCCTTGGTGGGCCCATAGACCGTAGCCCGGGGCAGCCCGCCATAGCCCGCAACGCTGCCCATCAGGAGGACCGCCCCCTTTCCCTGGGCCAGCAAGGCGGGCAGCACCGCCGCCAGGCCGTCCAGGGGGCCCAGGAGATTGGGCACCAGGGTCTCGCGGATGCGCTCCGGGGTCAGCTCCCAGGCCCGCAGCGGCCGATAGGTGCCGGCGTTGAACACCACCAGATCCAGCCCGCCCCATGCTGCCAGCAGTGCATCGCGCACCCGGGAAAAATCTTCCGGGCGCGTCACGTCCATGGGGTCCACCCGGGCATCAAGGCAGTCGGCCGCCACCTCCTGCAGTGCCGCCTCGCGCCGGGCCGAGAGGGCGAGGCGCGCGCCCCGCAGGGCCAGATTGCGGGCCAGCGCCGCGCCGATGCCCGACGAGGCCCCGACGATCCACACGCGGCAACCCCGCCATTCACGCAGGGGGCGATTAATGGGCGACCCGCCAAACATCAGGGTGACCGCTTGTTAAAGGACAGGGTCACCTCGCCGAGACGGAATCCCCACTTGCTCATCACCGAGCGATTCAGCATCACGCGCTCGTCCATGAGGAACATCCAGTCGTCGAAATCCACCTGCCAGACCCGGCCATCCACCGGCAGGGCCAGCACGTAGCGCCAGCGCAGCGCGTTGCCCCGCACCTCGCCCCGGGCCTCGCCCACCACGTCGTCGGCGGTGCCGCGCCAGGTGTGGTCGCCAGTGGGGGTCAGGGTCCACACCCGACGCTGGGTGGTGCCGTCGGAATACGTGAAGCGCTCGTCCAGGGTCCCCACGTCGCCTTGCCAGGACGCCTGAATCACCACATGGAAGCGCTTCACCACCTCGCCCCCGCGATCCTGGAACATCCCGTGGGCGTCGAGGGTGCCGTCGAAGTAGCGGCGCAACTCGAGGGCCGGCCGTGCTTCGGCATAGCGCTCGACCTCCACCGAGGAACACCCCGCCACCCCCAGGCAGCCCGCCAACAAGCACGCCCCTGTTTTCATCGCAGCGACCCTCCATGGACCGTCGGGGCCAAGGCCGGCACGGCCCCGTCGAAGTGATGCCGCCAGCGCCAGAGGAGCGCCATGGCCGGCAGTTTGAGGACAACCGGGAGCACGGCGTAGACCCCGGCCAGGGCCTGGAGCGCCTCCGGATCCCGATCCCCAGGGACGTAGCCCAGCCAGGCCAGAAGGGGCAGGGCCAGGCCCGCTGCGAGAGCGAGATTGAGTTTCGCGGTCAGATTCCACCAACCAAAGCAGGCCCCGGCCCGCACCCGGCCCCCGCCGCCTTCCCGGGCCAGCACGTCAGCCAGCAGCGCCGCCGGAAGGGCCAGATCGGCCCCGAGGGCCACGCCGGCCAGGACACAGATCACCCCGTAGCTCACCACCTCCCCGCTGCCCAGCCCGGCCGCCCAAATGAAGACCCCTGCCGCCACGGCCATCCCGACGAGCCAGGCTGCGCTCTTGCCGAGCCGGGCGGCCACGCGCAGCCAGAGGGGCAGGCTGCCGGCTGCCGCGAGGAAATAGAGCACCAGAAAACCACCGGCCGCCGCCTCGGCCTGGAGAACGTCGGCGATGAAGAACAACACGGTGACCGAGGGGATCGCCGCCGCGATCCCGTTCAGGGCGAACACCCCCAGGAGACGGGCGAAGGGGCGGTGGACCAAGGCCCCGGCCAGGCCCGCCGAGAGGGCCGGCGCGGAGGGCTCCGGCGACCCCACCGGGCTGCGCAGCAAGGTCCACGCCGCCATGGCGCCGAGGAGGGGGAGAAAGAGCCAGGTCAGCCTCGCCAGGCCCCGCTCCGCTTCGCCCCCCTCGGCGAGCAGATTCGGCAGCGCGGCGGCGAGGACGACCCCCACCAGCCCGAAGCCCTCCCGCGCCGCCACCAGGCGTGCCCGGTCGGCGGGGGTCGTGCCGGCCTCCGCCCCCCAGGCGTGGTAGGAAATGCTGGCCAGGGAGTAGCCGAGGGTCACAAGGCCCAGCAGACCGGCCAGCCAGAGCAGCCCGGCGCCCGCCGGGGGGGCCAGGAGCCCGCCAAACCCGAGAGCCAGGCAGGGCAGGGCGATAATAATCCCCAGCTTGCGGTGACCATGGCGGGCGGCGGAGCGGTCGCTGAGCCAACCGATCAGCGGGTCCGATACCGCGTCAGCCAGGCGGCTCGCTAACAGCACTGCACCCACCGACGCCAGGGGCAGGCCCAAGCCTTCGGCGTAAAGCTTGGGTACATGGACGTAGATGGGCAGGGCCGCGAAGGCCAGGGGCAGCCCCAGGGCACCGTAGGCCAGGATCGCGCGCGGGGAGGGCTCGACGGAGGGGGCCATCAGCCGTCCCCCAACAGTCGTGCCCGCAGGCCGGGTTCCCGGGTGCGGGGGTCCAGCCAGATGGCGAAGAACGCCCGGGCCAGTTCCGGGTCGTCGATGACGGCGGTGGGCCGGGCGCCGTGCCAGAACCACGCCCCCTCCCCCGGCCGATGAAGTCCGATCAGGACCTCCCCGGCGGCCACGTCCGGAAAGGCCCGGGCCAGGGCGGCGCCCCAGCGCACCTGCTGTGCCGGGTCGGCGAAGCCCAGGCGGGCCATCTCCTCGAGACTGGTCTCCACCAGCCGCTCGCGGCTGAAATTGCGGGCATAGCGGATCTCCAGCACATGGGGGCCGGAAGGCGCCCAGCCGCGCCCGGCCGGCACCCACAGGGCCGCGTCATACAGTTTGATCCCCAGCCAGCGCATTTCGCCCCGTCCCAGGGGGGCGAGCTCCCCCGCCCGGTCCTGGACCGGCGGCGGCAAGGCCTCTGCGCGGGCCAGGGCCAAGGTGGTGGCGAGGACGCATCCGGCGAGGCCGACCAGGATTCTCATCCTCGTGTCCCGTGGGCCAGGACGACGTGGCGCACGTCAATGTCCCCGGCGCGGAATCCGGCTTCGCAGTAGGCGAGGTAGAAACGCCATAGGCGCAGGAAGCGCTCCGGGAAGCCCAGGGCCCGCACGGCATCCTGGCGGGCGAGAAAACGCTGATGCCACTCGGCGAGGGTGCGGGCATAGTCGGCGCCGAAGCCGAAGTCATCCTCGATCTGCAGCCCGGCTCGGGACGCTTCTCGGGCGATGGCGCCCCGGCTGGGCAGCATGCCGCCGGGGAAGACATAGCGCTGAATGAAATCGGTTCCGCGGCGATAGCGCGGAAACAGGACGTCGTCGATGGTGATGGCCTGAATCGCGCAGCGCCCGCCTGGACGCAGGCGCGCAGCGATCTGGCGGAAGTAGGTCGGCCAGTAGGCCTCTCCCACCGCCTCGATCATCTCCACCGACACGATGTGGTCGTACTGACCGGCGACGTCCCGGTAGTCGCACAGGGCGAAGGTGGCGCGATCCGCCCACGCCTCGGCCGCCGCCCGCTCCCTGGCGTAGCGCAGTTGCGCCGGCGAGAGGGTGATCCCCAGCACCTTGCACCCGACTTCCCGTGCCGCCACCTCGGCGAACCCGCCCCAGCCGCAGCCGAGTTCGAGAATGGTATCGCCGGGCGCCGCGCCGACCTGGGCGAGGAGACGCTGATATTTGCGCCGCTGGGCCGCTTCCAGGGTGTCGGTAGGTCCGTCGAACAGGCCCGCCGAGTAGGTCATGGAGTCGTCGAGCCACAGACGGTAAAAATCATTGCCGAGATCGTAGTGGGCCATGATGTTGCGTGCGCTGCCCTCCCGACTGTTGGCGCGCAGCAGGTGGCGGAGGCGGTAGCCGAGGAGAGACAGGGCCCGGCCATACACAGCCCGTCGCAGCACCGGGCGATTGCGCGCCAGCAGGGTGAGCACGGCGGCGAGGTCGTCGCACTCCCACCCGCCCGCCATCCAGGACTCGCCGAGGCCGATGTCCCCGGCGGCCAGAACCCGGTCGAAAAGGCTCCACTCGGCAACCCGCAGGGCCCCCGCGTCGGGGCCCTCGCCGACCCGAATCCTGTCTCCGTTGGGGAGCGACACGGCAAGGCTCCCACCAGTCATGTCACCGAGGAGCGCCAGGGCGAGCCGCGCGGCACGGGGCGGGCGGCGAGTAAGCCCCTTGGCCAGCGGAGGCAGGGTGATTTCGAGGCTGCTCATCGGGTGGTCTCCTCCAGGGGGGGCGCGGGTTTGGGATGAAAGCGGACCCGGGCCAGCGCGAGGCGCAGCGCCTGCCAGTGGATGCGCAGGATGACCGCCAGGGTCATCAGGGGATGGCGGCAGAACCAGCGGGCAAGCGCCCCGCCGGTGAGAGGCTGGGCGCGCCCCGACAACCGGGTCGTGAGGCGGCAGACCCCGTCCTCCCAGTAGTCCACCGCCACGCCATGCACGGCGCCCCGGGCGTCGAAGCGGAAGCGGTAGTCCCCCCGCACGGGGAAGAAGGGCGAGACGTGGAAGACCTTGCGCGCCTGCAGCACGTCGCCGCCGCGAATCGGGGCGAGGTCGGCATGATGGACGAGGTAGTTGTGGTGCTCGCCAAAGGTGTTGTTCACCTCGGCCAGCACTGCCCGCAGCGCGCCGGCGCGGTCGTGACAGAACCAGAAGCTCACTGGATTGAAGGCGTAGCCCAGGAGGCGCGGGAGGGTCTGCAGCACGATCTCCCCGTCGCAGGCCTCGGCAAGGCCATGGCGTGCCAGGAGCGCCCGGATCCAGGGCGCCAGGGCGCTGCCGTCCCGGGGGCCATGGTCCTGTGAGCGCACGCTGAACAGATTCCAGCGATCGATGCCCAGCAAGGGAACGTCGAGCGACGGCAGGCCGGACAGGGGCAGGCGAACAAAAGCGAGGGGATAGGCAAACCGATGGGCCACCGGCGCATGGCGGGCGTGCATCACCGCACCGAAGCACACGGCTGGCGCGAGAGTGTCCGGGACTGGACGGGCCGTCACGCGGCCGCCTCCACCGCCGTGGCGCGATCGCTCACCTGCCAGGGCGCCGTCACGCCCAGGGCGGCGGCGACGGCCAGGGCCGAACGCAGGCCGTCCTCGTGGAAGCCGTAGCCGGTCCAGGCGCCGGCGAACCAGCTACGCTGCTGGCCCTGAAGCTCGGGCAGGCGGGCCTGCGCGTCGATGGCTGCCTGGTCGAAAACCGGGTGGGCGTATTCGTAGCGCCCCAGTACGGCCTCCTCCGCGGGCGGCTGATGCGGGTTCAGGGTGACGACCACCGGCTGGGTGAACGGCAGGGGCTGGAGGCGGTTGATGAGGTAGCTCACCGCCACCGGACGGTCTGCGCCGTCCCCCGCCCCGCCAAAATAATTCCAGGCCGACCAGACCGCCCGCCGGCGCGGCAGCAAGCCCGCATCGGTGTGGAGATAAGCAATGTTGGGCTGATAGCGGATCGCCCCCAGGACGACGCGCTCGGCGGCGGACGCCCCTGACCCGAGCAAGGCCAGGGTCTGGTCGCTGTGGCCCGCGAACACCACTTGGTCGAAACGCTCATGGCCGCCGTCGGTGGTGATCCACACGCCGTCTGCCTGGCGATCCACGGCTCTGACCGGCGTGGCCCGGCGCACATCTGGAATCTGCGCCGCCATCTTTTCCACGTAGCGGCGCCCGCCCCCGGCCACGGTGAGCCAGCGTGGCCGATCGAAGATCTGCAGCAGGCCATGGTTGTGGCAAAAGCGCAGGAAGGTCTCCAGGGGATACTGGAGCATCGCCCCCGCAGGGCAGGACCAGATCGCCGCCGCCATGGGAAGCAGATACCAATCCCGAAAGGCCGCGCCGTAGCCTCCCGCGAGCAGGTACTCGCCCAAGGACAGGGCCGGCACTCGCCCAGCACGGGCCAGGGCCGTCGCCTCGCGATTGAAGCGCAGCAGGTCGCGCACCATTCCGAGAAATTGCGGTTGGAGAAGATTGCGCTTCTGGGCAAATAGGGTGGCGAGATTGGTGCCGCTCCATTCGACGTCTGGCTCGCCCAGGCTGACCGCGAAGGACATTTCGCTTTCGACGGCCTCGACGCCCAGGTGGACGAACAGGGCGCAAAGATGGGGGTAGGTCCGCCGGTTGAAAACCAGGAATCCGGTGTCCACCGGGTGCCGCTGGCCTTCCAGTTCGATCTCCACAGTATGGGTGTGGCCTCCCAGTTGGCGCTCTGCCTCGAAGAGCGTGACGGCGTGACGTTCCGCCAGGAGCCAGGCACTGGCCATCCCGGCGATGCCGGAGCCCACCACCGCCACCCGCTGACGGACGCCGATCGCCCGTTCCAGTTCGCCCATGCGCATGCTGGCCTCCCTCGCGTCAGTTGCCGGACACCGGCCCGGTCAGGGGCAGGTCAGGGCGGTGGAAGACCTGGACGGCCGCAGCGTCAAGAGGTGCTTTGTCCTGGACAAAAACCGGTGACCCCTGGGTTTGTCCGCCCGGAAGCGTCGGCCCAGACGTCGCCCAGAGCAGCAAAGCCAGGCCGCACAGTGCAAACACGAGGGCGGGGGCAAACTCGGGGCGTGGTCCACTTCGCCAGAGAATTGAGGGGCTCACGGATTTGTCCTAGACAAAATTGAACATGGCTCGTAAGATAGGCTCGCCAAAGCGCCCTGTCAATACTTTGTCTAGGACAAAATGAACAGTCCCACTTCGCAGGAAAGACTCTTCAGCATCGCCGCGGTGGCCCGGGATACGGGCCTCTCCATGGATACCCTGCGGGTCTGGGAGCGCCGCTATGGATTCCCCACTCCGGAGCGTGACGTCCATGGTGAACGGGTCTACCCAGCCGGACAGGTGGATCGCCTGCGCCTGATCCGCCGCCTGCTCGACAGTGGCCGACGCCCCTCCCAGGTGGTAGGGCTCGGCCCTGATGCCCTGGCCGCCCTCCTCGAACCGGAAGCACCCCGGAGCCAGGGCCCGAGCCCGGCGGGGCGGGCGACGGAGGAGTTGGTGGCGCTCCTGAGGCTGCACCGCAGCGCCGAACTGGCCACCGCCCTCAACCAGGCGCTCCTCAAGCAGGGCCTGCAACGCTTCGTGGTGGACGCGGTGGCGCCCCTCAACCAGGAGGTGGGCGAAGCGTGGCTGCGGGGGGACATCCAGGTCACCGAAGAGCACCTGTACACCGAACAGGTGCAGAACGTCCTGCGCCGGGCAATTGGCATGCAGGCGGCCTCCGGGAGCCGGCCCCACATCCTGCTCACGACCCTGCCGGAGGAGCAGCATGGCCTCGGGCTACTGATGGTGGAGGCGACCCTGGTCCCGGAAGGCGCCTCCTGCCTCTCCCTTGGCCCCCGCATGCCCCTGGCCGACATCGCTCGGGCGGTGGAGGGGGGGGACTTCGATGTGGTGGGCCTCTCCTTCAGCCTCGCCTACCCGGCGCGCCAGGCAATGGAGCACCTGGCCGAATTGCGGGCGCTCCTGCCCCCGACGGTGGAAATCTGGGCCGGCGGCGGCGGCCTCCGGGCCAGGAGCCGGGCCATCCCCGGCGTTCGCATCATCACCGAACTCGGCGGTGCGCTGGAGGCCCTGCGGGAGTGGCGGCAGGCGCGGCCCGACTCAGGGCCGCGAACCGCCCACCTCCCCGGCGCCTGACCCCCCGGCCCGGAAGACCCCCGGCGCGAGGCCGGTCCACTGGCGAAATGCCCGGGCAAAACTCTTCTCGTTGCGAAAACCGACGTCCCGCGCCACCTGCTTCACCGGCCGGTCGGTGCGCTGCAGCAGCTCCACCGCCCTGCCCCGCCGCACCTCGTCCTTGAGTTCCTGCAGCGCCGCGCCCTCCTCCCGCAGCTGGCGGTGAAGGCTGCGGGAGGAGAGGTGCAGGCGGGCCGCCACCGCCTCTGCCGTCACCATGCTTTCCGGCTCGGCGGCGAGCACCTGACGCACCCGCTGCACCAGCAGGCGGTCCCGCCGGTATTGGAGGACGGTGAGGGGGAGCGCCCGGGCCAGCATCTGGCGCAAGGCCGCCTCGTCCCGCCGCAGCGGCAGGGCCAGGTAGGCGGCATCGAAACGCAGGGCGGCGGGCCCGGCTTCAAAGGCGACCGGCCCGGGAAAGATCAACGGATACACCGCCCCGTGGGCGGGGGCGGCAAAGGGGAAGGTCGCCCGGCGCAACGGGATGCGGGAATCCACCAGCCAGCAAGCGTAGCCCAGCACATAGCGCAGGCAGGTCACCTGGCAGAACTCGCTCATCTCGCCCAGCTCCCGCCGTGGTTCCAGGATCAGCGCCGCCTCCCCCTCCGACTCCTGGAGCGAGAGGGCAATGTCCTCGGTGAGCAGGCGGTGGTGCCGACACCAGCGCTTGAGGGCCAAGCCCAGATTCGGCGCGGTGAGGGAGGCGCGGCAAAGCATGCCGTAGCTGCCCCAGGGCAGGCGGCGGGAGAACCAGCCCAGGGCCTCGTCATCCAGCTCCTGCATGGCATATCCTGACATCAGCTCCATCTGGGCGGCGGTGACCCGCGCCCCATCGTCCGCCAGTTGCTGCGGCGCGATATGTGCCCGCGCCAGGGCGGCGGCGGGGTCCCGGCCATAGCGGCGGTAAGCGGCCACAATGGCCTGGATGAAGGCCATGGGCGTGGCTTTGGCGCCCTGGGTCGGGTCGCCAGCGGGCAGCGGGGAGTGGGGCATGCCCCGATGGTAGGGAGGTTGGCAGGATTTGCAACCATCTTGGCGTGCAGGACCGGTCGGGTGGGCCTACCCTTAATCCACCGCCCGCCCCAACGCGGGCCAGGACTTTCAACAGGAGACAGCCGGATGAACATTCCTAGCCTCGATTTCGGCCTGGGGGAAACCATCGAAGCCCTGCGGGACACGATCCGCGCCTTCGCCGCCGCCGAGATCGCCCCCCGCGCCGCCGAGATCGACCGGACCAACGAATTCCCCGCCGATCTGTGGAAGAAGCTGGGCGATCTGGGGCTCCACGGCATGACCGCGCCAGAGGAATACGGCGGCACCGACATGGGCTACCTGGCCCACATCATCGCCATGGAAGAAGTGTCCCGCGCCAGCGCCTCGGTGGGCCTCTCCTACGGCGCCCACTCCAACCTCTGCGTGAACCAGATCCGCCGCAACGGCACGCCGGCCCAGCGGGACAAGTACCTGCCCAAGCTGATCTCCGGCGACCATGTGGGGGCCCTGGCCATGAGCGAGCCCAACGCCGGCTCCGACGTGGTCTCCATGAAACTGCGGGCGGACAAAAAGGGCGACCGCTACGTGTTGAACGGCGCCAAGATGTGGATCACCAACGGCGGCGACGCCGACACCTTGGTGGTCTATGCCAAGACCGACGTGGACGCCGGCCCCCGGGGCATCACCGCCTTCCTCATCGAAAAGGGGATGAAGGGCTTTTCCCATGGTACCCACCTGGACAAACTCGGCATGCGCGGATCCAACACCTTCCCGCTGTTTTTCGACGACGTGGAGGTGCCGGAGGAGAACATCCTCGGCGGGCTGGGCAACGGCGTGCGGGTGCTGATGAGCGGTCTCGACTACGAGCGCGCTGTGCTCTCCGGCGGGCCCCTGGGCATCATGGCGGCGTGCATGGACGCGGTGGTGCCCTACCTCCACGAGCGCAAGCAGTTCGACACCCCCATCGGCGAGTTCCAGCTCATGCAGGGCAAGCTCGCTGACCTGTACTCCACCTGGATGGCCACCCGAGCCTACGTGTATGCCGTGGGCCAGGCCTGCGACCGGGGCGATCACGCCCGCAGCCTGCGTAAGGACACCGCCGGGGCCATCCTCTACTCCGCCGAGAAGGCCACCTGGATGGCGGGCGAAGCCATCCAGGCCCTGGGCGGGGTGGGCTATACCAACGAGTACCCCGTGGGCCGCCTGTGGCGGGACGCCAAGCTCTACGAGATCGGCGCCGGCACCTCGGAAATCCGCCGCATGCTGATTGGCCGCGAGCTCTTCGCCGAAACCCGTTGAGAATCCGCCCATGAGCGTCATCAAGAGTCAGATCAATCCCCGCAGCCCGGATTTTCAGGCCAACGCCGCCGCCCTTCAGGCCCAGGTAGACGACCTGCGGGCCAAAGCGGCCCAAGTGGCCCTGGGGGGAGGGGAAGCCGCCCGTGCCAAACATGCGGCCAGGGGAAAGCTCCTGCCCCGGGAGCGGGTGGACCACCTCCTCGACCCCGGCACCCCCTTCCTGGAAATCGGCCAGTTGGCCGCCTGGGGCCTGTACGACGGAGACGCCCCCAGCGCGGGGGTGATCGCCGGGATTGGCCGGGTGCAGGGCGTCGAATGCATGATCCTGGCCAACGACGCCACGGTGAAGGGCGGCACCTACTACCCCATGACGGTGAAGAAGCACCTGCGGGCCCAGGAGATCGCCGGGGAAAACCATCTCCCCTGCATCTACCTGGTGGACTCCGGCGGCGCCTTCTTGCCGCGCCAGGATGAGGTCTTTCCCGACCGGGACCACTTCGGGCGCATCTTCTTCAACCAGGCTAATCTCTCCGCTCGGGGCATTCCCCAGATCGCGGTGGTGATGGGCTCGTGCACCGCCGGGGGGGCCTACGTACCGGCCATGTCGGACGAGACCATCATCGTCAAGAACCAGGGCACCATCTTCCTCGGCGGCCCGCCCCTGGTGAAGGCCGCCACCGGCGAGGTGGTGACGGCGGAAGACCTGGGGGGCGGCGATGTCCACACCCGCCTCTCCGGGGTGGCCGACCACCTGGCGGAAAACGACGCCCATGCCCTCTTCATCGCCCGGCGCATCGTCGCCAACCTGAACCGGGTCAAGCCGGTCCAGCTGGCCCTGGGGGACGGGGAAGCGCCGATCTACGACCCGGCGGAGATCTACGGCATCGTCCCCGCTGATACCCGCAAGCCTTACGACGTGCGGGAGATCATCGCCCGGGTGGTGGATGGCTCCCGCTTCGACGAGTTCAAGGCCCGCTATGGCACCACCCTGGTCACCGGCTTTGCCCAGCTCCATGGCACCCCGGTGGGCATCGTCGCCAACAACGGCATCCTGTTCGGCGAATCCGCCCAAAAGGGTGCCCACTTTGTGGAGCTGTGCGGCCAA
>JAEUNY010000116.1 GCA_016791005.1 Zoogloeaceae bacterium | reverse complement strand
CATGGACACCGTAGGCTTTCTCATGATGGCCCACATGAACAGCCCCGAGGGCCTCATCCAGCAGGCCAAGCTCATGGAGGGCTACGGCGCCAACTGCATCTACGTGACGGACTCGGCCGGGCATCTGCTGCCCGAGACCGTCAAGGCCCGGGTGGCCGCGGTGCGCGCAGCCCTCAAGCCTGAGACCGAGCTCGGCTTCCACGGCCACCACAACCTCGCCATGGGGGTGGCCAACTCCATCGCCGCCATCGAGGCGGGGGCCAACCGCATCGACGCGGCCGCCGCCGGCCTCGGCGCCGGGGCGGGCAACACCCCCATGGAGGTGCTGGTGGCGGTGTGCGATCTCATGGGGATCGAGACCGGGGTGGAGGTGTTCAAGATCCAGGACGTGGCCGAGGACCTGGTGGTGCCCATCATGGACTTCCCGATCCGCATCGATCGCGATGCGCTCACCCTGGGCTACGCCGGGGTCTATGGCTCCTTCCTGCTCTTTGCCAAGCGCGCCGAGAAGAAATACGGCGTGCCCGCCCGCGAGATCCTCGTGGAGATGGGACGCCGAGGCATGGTCGGCGGACAGGAAGACATGATCGAGGATACGGCTATTACCTTGGCCCGCGCCCAGGGCCTCGTCGTCTAGCGCTGCAGCGGCCGCCGACAGGCGGCCAGCCCTCCTTTCTTTCGCGCGGGATCGGCCGTTGGTCGGTGTCGCGCCTCCTCACAGGAGTCCGACAATGGATGCCGAGATCTTCGCCCTCCTCGGGCAGGACGGTGTCACCAACGGCGCGATCTACGCGTTGCTGGCCCTGGCGCTGGTATTGGTCTTTGCCGTCACCCGCATCATCTTCATCCCCCAGGGCGAATTCCTCGCCTGGGGGGCCCTCACCATGGCCGCCCTGGAATCCGGCCACTACCCCGGCACGGTGTGGCTGCTGGCGGGCGGCGGTGCCCTGGCCTTCGCCTGCGATCTGGTCTCGGCCCGGGGTCCAAGCCGGGCCCGGTTGATCGGGCGGTCACTGGCCTGGAACCTGGTCTATCCCCTGGCCCTGGCCGGCCTGCTCTGGCTCGTCCCCTTGGGGAGCCTGCCGGCGGGCGTTCGGGTTCTCGTCACCCTGGCGATCGTCGTCCCGATGGGACCGATCATTTACCGCCTCGCCTTCCTGCCGGTGGCGGAAGCGCCAGTGCTGGTGCTCCTGATCGTGGCGGTGGCGGTCCATCTTGCCCTGGTGGGCCTGGGCCTGCTGATCTTCGGTCCGGAAGGTTCCCGCACCCAGCCCTTTAGTGAGGCCCAGATTTCCCTTGGCAACCTCGCGGTCGGCGGCCACACCCTGGTGGTGATTGGCGCCTCACTGGCCCTCATCGTCGCCCTGTACCTGTTCTTCGGCCGCACGCTCTACGGCAAGGCCCTGATGGCCACGGCCATCAATCGAAACGGCGCGCGCCTGATGGGTATCTCGCCGGCCCTGGGGGGACGCATGACCTTCCTGTGCGTGGCCCTGATCGGCACCCTGTCCGGAATGCTGGTGGCCCCCCTCACCACCATCTACTACGACAGCGGCTTCCTGATCGGCCTTAAGGGCTTCGTCGCGGCCATCATTGGTGGCCTTTCCAGCTATCCCCTCGCCGCCGGGGGCGCTCTACTGGTGGGCCTCCTGGAGTCCTTTTCATCCTTCTGGGCCAGCGCCTTCAAGGACGTGATCGTGTTCACCCTGATCATCCCCGTCCTGGTCTGGCGCTCCCTGGCTTCCCATCACGTGGAGGAAGAAGAATGAGCACCTCAACCACTTCGCCGGCCACCGGCGGCCGCTTGCCCCCCACCGCGGTGCTGGCGGTGTTCCTGATCGCCCTCGCGGCGGCGCCCCAGGTGCTGCCAGAGTTCTACGTCACCCTGCTGAACTACGTGGGGCTCTCCGCCCTCGTCGCCCTGGGTCTGGTGCTGCTGACGGGCGTCGGCGGCCTCACCTCCTTCGGCCAGGCCGCCTTCGTGGGGCTGGGGGCTTACACCACGGCGGTGCTCACCACCGTCCCCGACCTCCCGGCCGGATTGCAGTTCCTCGCCGGCTCGCCCTGGATGAGCCTGGTGGTAGGCCTGGTCCTCACCGGGATCGTGGCCATCGTCCTGGGCTCGGTGACCCTCAAGCTCTCGGGTCACTTCCTGCCCCTGGGGACCATGGCCTGGGGCATCAGCCTGTACTTCCTGTTCGGCAACCTGGAAGTGCTTGGCGGTCACTCCGGCATGTCCGGCATTCCGCCCATCCAGATCTTCGGCCACGAGCTGGTGGACATCCGCGACTACTACTACCTGGTGTGGATCTTCCTCCTGGCCGCCTTGTTCACCACCCGCAATCTCCTGGATTCCCGGGAAGGGCGGGCGATCCGCGCGCTCAAGGGCGGCATGGTGATGGCCGAGTCGATGGGGGTGAACACCGCCCGGGCCCGGATGGTGATCTTCTTCATCGCCGCCCTCCACGCCTGCGCCGCCGGCTGGCTCTACGCCCACCTGCAGCGTTTCGTGAACCCGACGCCCTTCGGTCTCCACATCGGCATCGAGTACCTGTTCATGGCCGTCATCGGCGGGGCCGGTCAGGTGTGGGGCGCCTTGGTGGGCGCAGGGGTCATCACGGTGCTCAGGCAGTGGCTGCAGGACATTCTGCCCAAAGTCTTTGGCAGTGCCGGTAACTACGAGGTCATCGTCTTCGGCGTGCTGATGGTGATCGTCCTGCAACGGGCGCGGGAAGGCCTGTGGCCGCTGTTTGCCAGTCTGGTGCCCGTGCGCAAGACTCACAAGGTCATCGACGCAGCAGCCGCCCCCCTTCCCAGGAAGGCTCAGCCGCCCTCCGGAGAGGTGATCCTGGAAGCACGGCAGGTGACGCGCAAGTTTGGTGGTCTGGTGGCCAACAACAACATGAGCCTGTCGGTGAAGGCCGGGGAGATCCTCGCCCTGATCGGCCCCAACGGCGCCGGCAAAAGCACCATGTTCAACCAGTTGTCGGGGGTCGATACGCCGACCTCGGGGGAGATCCTCTTCCGTGGCAAGGCGGTGGCGGGACACAGCGCCCGGGAGATTGCCCATCTGGGCATGAGCCGGACTTTTCAGCACGTGCGCCTGCTCCCCCGCATGACCGTCCTCGAAAACGTCGCCATCGGTGCCCACATGCGGGGCGAGCGGGGCGTCCTGCCCGCCGCCTGGCGCATGGACCGGGAAGAGGAAGCCCGCCTACTCCGGGAAGCCGCTGTCCAGGTCGAGCGGGTCAGCCTCGGGGCCCACATGTATGAGGAAGCTGGCAGCCTGGCCCTGGGCCAGCAGCGCATCCTCGAGATCGCCCGGGCCCTGTGCTCGGACCCCTGCCTGCTGCTCCTTGACGAGCCCGCCGCCGGCCTGCGCCTGAAGGAAAAGCAGGCCCTGGCGGAATTGCTCCGCCGCCTGCGGGACGAGGGCATGGCGGTGCTCCTGGTGGAGCACGACATGGACTTCGTGATGGGCCTGGTGGATCGGGTAGTGGTGATGGAGTTCGGCGAGAAGATCGCCGAGGGCCTGCCGGAGGAAGTCCAGCGGGATCCGGCGGTGCTCGAAGCCTACCTGGGAGGGGTCTGAGATGACGAAGAACGTACTGGAGGTCAAGGACCTCAGGGTCGCCTACGGCAAGGTCGAGGCGATGAGCCAGGTCAGCCTAACGGTCCCTGAGGGCAAGATCGTGACCGTGATCGGTCCCAACGGGGCCGGCAAGACCACCACCCTCTCGGCGATCATGGGCCTGCTCCCCTCCCAGGGCCAGGTGGCCTTCGACGGCAGCGTGGAGGCCGTCCCCGAGGTGGAACGGATGGTGGTCCGGGGCATGAATCTGGTGCCGGAAAAGCGGGAGCTCTTCGGCTCCATGTCCATCGAGGACAACCTGCTGCTGGGAGCCTTCCAGCGCCACCGCAGCGGTCACCGGGACCATCGGGAGACCATGGAAGACGTCTTCCGCCTCTTCCCCCGTCTGAAGGAACGCCGCCAGCAGGCTGCCGGCACCATGTCGGGGGGCGAACGCCAGATGCTGGCGGTGGGCCGGGCGCTGATGGCCAAGCCCAAGCTCCTCATGCTCGACGAACCCAGCCTGGGCCTGGCGCCGCTGATTGTGCGGGAGATCTTCCGCATCATCACGGAGCTTCGCCGGCGCGGGGTGTCCATCCTGCTCGTCGAGCAGAACGCCCGCGCCGCCCTGCAGGTGGCCGATTACGCCTATGTCCTCGAAAACGGCGGGATCAAGATGGAAGGGGACGCTGCCCAACTGCGAGACGACCCCCGGGTCATCGAGAGCTATCTCGGCCTCGCCAGCAAACATCAGGAGCTGCTCGCCAGCTGACCTATCCGGGGCGGTGCCATTGCGGCGTCGCCCCGCTCTTTCACGGAGACCCCCCATGGAAGCCCTACGCATCATTCTGGACGAACACCAGGCCCTGGCCGCCCTGCTCCACGCCCTGCGCTTTATGCTCAAGGAGATCAGCGCCGGGCGCCTGGAACCGGATCTGCGCCTGCTCGAGGCCATGATCCACTACCTCGATGCCTACCCGGAGAAGCGTCATCATCCGAAGGAAGACTTCCTCTTTGAGCGCCTCAAGGCCCGCACGGAAGAGGGCGCCGCGGCGCTCGCGCGCCTCGAGATGCAGCACGCCGGCGCGCCGGCGCGCATCCACGCCCTGGAGGATGCGGTCCGCGCCTATGCCGCCGACGCCACCCGCCTCCCCGAGCTGGTCAAAGCCTTCGACGTCTACGCCGAGTTCTACAGAAACCACATGCTTCTTGAAGAGTCCGGCGTGCTTCCCCTCGCCCGCCAGCACCTGACTCCGGACGATTGGGTGGAGGTGGATCAGGTGTTCGCCCAGGACCCGGACCCCATGGCCGGGATGACCGCGCCGCCGGAGGATTTTGCCGCCCTGTTCTCCCGCCTGGTGGCCGCCACCCCCGCCCCGCTGGGCCTCGGCGGCGGACCGTTCAAAGGCTGAAGCCTGCCGGCCCCGACCCGGCGGAAACCCGCACCATTCCATGCTGGCAGGCCGGTCGGGGGCCATGCCGGATGAAAACTTTGTCACAAAGGAAGCCACACAAAGGCTTCCACCTAACCATAAAGATTGACAAACCCCTGTCAAATCAATAAAGTGGCGACATGCTGCATCGCAGCAAACAAATTTGAGCAACACCATGGGCGCGGCCCCCGGAACGTATGGGGGCACAGAAACTCGATCGCGCCTCGGAGCGCGTTGTCTGGTTGCGGCAACGCGTGATCATCAACGACTGGCAACCACCGTGGAGTCGGGCGCTTCGCACCCTGTGCGGAGGTGAAGCCCCCGAGCGCTGGTCACGACGCCTCGTGGCCAAGATACGGGCAAACAAGCTTCGCCGCCTTGCGCGGCGGAACGGGTTCGTTCGTGCCTCGCATTCCAGGGTGGGGGTCGCTAGGAGGAAGCATGATCCAAGCAACTACTTTGAAGGGGCTCCCGAAACAGCTGGGCACCCTGGGCTTCAAACTGGCCCACAGCAGCGCCGCCCTCCTCGGGGTGGTGGTGATCGGACTCGCCTCCGTCCAGGTGGCCCGTCACGGCACGGAAGGCCTCCAGCCGGCGCGCTGGGCGGCCGACTACGGCCTCCTCCCGTCCCCGGCCGAGGAATCGGCGGACACGGTGCCGGTCAGCAATGTGACCATCCCGACCATGGACGGGGTGATCCGCTATCTCTCGCAGAAGTATCGCGTCTCCCGCACGGCGGTCACGCCGCTGGTGGAAGCCGCCCATGAGACGGGTCGCTCCATGGGGGTCGATCCCCTGCTGATCCTCGCGGTGATGGCCATCGAGTCCCGCTTCAACCCCTTCGCCGAGAGCTCCTTCGGCGCCCAGGGCTTGATGCAGGTGGTGCCGCGCTTCCACCACGACAAGTTGGAAGACGGCGAAGACGTCACGGCCTTCCTCGACCCGGAGACCAATATCCGCGTCGGCGCCCAGATCCTGAAGGATTCCATCAAGCGGGCCGGAGGCTCGGTGAAGGGCGGTCTGCAGCGCTATAACGGCAACCTCAGCGATCCCAACCAGCGCTACGCCAACAAGGTGATGGCCGAGAAGGCACGCCTGTCCCAGGCCCTCGCCCAGAACCATCGCCTCCCGCGGGCCAATCTGGGCGCGTAAACGACAACCCCCGCGCCCCAGCGAACCGGGAGGCGGGGGAATGTTTAACGGGTTGGGCAGGAGCGCGGAATCGGCCCCGGCTGCCCGGATTCTCAGTGACCGCCGAGGCAGGCGGCCAGCCCACCCCACTTTTCCTGGAACAGCCCGGCCTCCATCAGCTTGACGTCCCGCATGATGGGGCGGAAGTCCATGTGGGCCAGCACATCGCGCTCAATGTCGATCCCCGGCGCGACTTCCAGGAGCTCCAGCCCATCGGAGGTGAGTCGGAACACCGCCCGCTCGGTCACATAGAGCACCGGCTGGCCCACCTTGGCAGCATAGTGGCCGCTGAAGGTGATCTGCTCGACCTGCTGCAGAAACTTCCGTTCGCGCCCCTCCTTGAGGATTACCAGTCGGCCGTCCTTGGCCTCGACCCGTAATCCGCCGGCGGTAAAGGCGCCGCAGAACACCACTTCCTTGGCGTTCTGGGTGATGTTGATGAACCCGCCGCAGCCCACTGGACGACCGCTGAACTTGCTCACATTGACGTTGCCATGGGCGTCGGTCTGGGCAAGGCCGAGAAAAGCAACGTCCAGGCCGCCCCCGTCGTAGTAGTCGAATTGGTAGCCCGGATCGATCACCGCGTCGGCATTGATTATGCGGTATACCCGTTGTTTCGATAGCCCAGGCAGGGGCGCCCGCGGTTGTAGTGGTTGAGGCATTGGTCCAGATCCTCCTGGAAGTCCTCGTCGGTGGGATAGACCTCCTCCCTTAGCGCAATCCGGTAGAGCTCATCGAAGGCAGGTTGAATCGCCCCGGGTTCCGCGGAGGCTCCAACTCTTGTGAAGATGGAGCCATGACGAAGAAATCAGCGAAGCTCTCCCCCGAGGTTGTCGCGCGTGCCGTGTGCATGGTGTTCGAAGCCAGGGACCAGTACGACTCCCAGTGGGCGACGATTGTCTCGATCGCGGCAAAGACTGGCTGTACGGCCAAGACGTTGGGTCGGCGGACCGCGGCTGTGGTGCTCGCGGAAAATGCGCATTGGAATGGGCGAAACGCCCGAATCTGCAGGCCGCGCGGACCCCCGCCAGAAAGGAATCCCGGCGGCTCTTGCGGGCACCCCGATTGCCGGGGCGGGCGCGGAGGGTTAATCTCTGCGGAATTCAGGCGGGGCCCAGGAAGGGCCCAACCCGTGGGGGGAGAAAAAATGGAACAGAACGTCCAGCCAGATCAAGCACTTCCCACCGTCGAGGAAATGCTTGCCGCCCCGGAGGCGGATTACATGTCGCCCCGCCAACTGGCCTTTTTCCGGGCCCTGCTGGTGGCCGAGCGGGATGCCCTCCTCGACTCAGCGCGCAATACCACCGAACACTTGCGGGAATTCCAGGCCACGCCGGACCCCTCTGACCGGGCGACCCTTGAGGAAGATCACACCCTCGAGCTGCGGGTCCGCGACCGGGAGCGCAAGCTCCTTCACAAGATCGACGAAGCCATCGCCCGCATCGATGATGGCAGCTACGGCTGGTGCGAGGAAAGCGGCGAACCGATCGGAATCGGCCGCCTTCTGGCCCGTCCAACAGCCGTGTTCAGCGTGGAGGCCCAGGAGCGCCACGAAGCCCGCAAGCGGGTCCGCGGCGCCTAGACGCTCCACGGGGGCAAGGGATTACCGCCAGCCGAGCACCACGCTCAGCAACAGGGCCATTACCACCATCATGCCGACCCAGGCCATGACGCCCACGAAGGTGATGCGGTTGGCAAGACGGTGGGCCAGTTCCGGGTCATGAACGGCCAGTAGCGGACGGACCCCGTGGCGGATCAATAAGGCTGTACCCCACCACGCCACCGCCACCACCGCCACATTGGCCCACAGGCTGGGAATCGCCAGGGCCAGGGAAGCCATCCAGAGGGGCACCGGGGCAATGGCCGCGAGGGCGTAGGCGCTGGCGTAATCGGTGTCGCATTGATGGGAACGGGCGATTTGCTGGATCACGTTGGCCATGAAAGCCACCGCCGCGAGTTCGGCCAGGAAGAAGAGTCCGCCGACCCAGAACGCTTCCCGCGCCATGAGCGCCGGCTCCATCGAGGGAAAGATCGCCCCCGGATGGGCGAGTTCGGCAAAGGCGTAGAGAACCGGCGGCACGAGGGACAAGGGCACCACCAGCGTCATGAACAACTTGGAAACCGACGGATGCACGCGGGCCACATCGGACCAGCCTTCCGTCTCGGAGACCAACATCTTGGGAAACGTCGCGAACGACATGATCATTCTCCTCATCGCTGCGCGAGGAAGCCGTCATGCCTGGGGAACCCATCACCAACGGCTTGCCCCGCTGGTTGGCAAGGAAACCGTGACTCGTAGACCCTTGCGACGGAGGCCGGTTCCACACCCAAACCCGGCGACAGACCGATTTTCGGGCACCTTTTTGCCGCGAATCGCGCGAGGGGGTCGGAGCGGGCCCGGCATAGGCGTATACTTCCCGGCGCCCTGATTTCCCTAACCCACCGATCCGCCCATCGCGGAGAACGGAATCCAACCCATGAAGCGTGTCGACGATTTTCGCCTGCGGCTTGGCCAACGGGAGCTGGTCCCGATCATGGTGGGCGGCATGGGGGTCGACATCTCCACGGCCGAACTGTCGTTGGTCGCGGCGAAGTTGGGAGGCATCGGCCATATTTCCGACGCCATGGTGCCCACGGTGTCGGACCGCCGCTTCAACACCAAGTACGTCAAGAACAAGCTCCAGCAGTACAAGTACAACGTCGCCAATTCGGACAAGTCCGAAGTCCAGTTCGACATGGCGATCCTGGCCGAAGCCACCGCCCGCCACGTGGGCGCCACCATGGAGGCCAAGCAGGGCGACGGGCTGATCTTCATCAACTGCATGGAGAAGCTCACCATGAACGGCCCGAAGGAAACCCTTCGGGTCCGACTGCGGGCGGCGCTGGATGCCGGCATCGATGGCATCACCCTGGCGGCGGGCCTGCACTTGGGCTCCTTCGCGCTGATCGAGGACCATCCCCGCTTCCGCGACGCCAAGCTCGGCATCATCGTCTCGTCCCTGCGGGCGCTGCAGCTTTTCCTCAAGAAGAGCGCCCGCACCAACCGCCTGCCCGACTACGTGGTCATCGAAGGCCCGCTGGCCGGCGGCCACCTGGGTTTCGGCATGGACTGGGCCGCCTATGACCTCGCGACGATCGTGGTCGAGATCCGCGACTGGCTGCGAGCCCAGGATCTGAACATTCCCCTCATTCCCGCCGGCGGCATCTTCACCGGCACCGACGCGGCGAATTTCCTCGAGCTGGGGGCCGCCGCCGTTCAGGTTGCCACCCGCTTCACGGTCACCCAGGAATGCGGCCTGCCGGAAGACGTGCAGCAGGAATATTTCAAGGCCAGCGAAGAAGACATCGAGGTTAACCAGATCTCCCCCACCGGCTATCCCATGCGGATGCTCAAAAGCAGCCCGGCCATCGGCAGCGGCATCCGCCCCAACTGCGAAGCCTACGGCTACCTCCTCGACGCCTCGGGCAACTGCCAATACATCGAAGCCTACAACCGCGAGGTGGCCGCCCATCCGGACGCCAGGAAGATCAAGGTCTTCGACAAGACCTGCCTGTGCACCCACATGCGCAACTTCGACTGCTGGACCTGCGGCCACAATGTCTATCGCCTGAAGGACACCACCCGCCGCAATGAGGATGGCACTTACCACCTCCTCACCGCCGAGCACGTCTTCCGCGACTATCAGTTCAGCACCGACAACACCATCGCTCTGCCGGATTGATCGCCGGGCGGGCGCTTTCGGGTATCCGGGCATTTCCCGGCGGGCGTAAATGGGCTAAGTTAGGGCATTGCCTGCGGTGCCCCCCAATGCCCCCCGAACTCGACGCGTCAGCCGCCCCACCGCAGTTCCCCTCCAGCCTCCTCGACGCCTTACGCCAGGCGCGCCACGTGCTCGTCTTCACCGGCGCCGGGGTGTCAGCGGAATCCGGCATCCCCACCTTTCGGGAAGCGCTCAAGGGTCTTTGGGAGCGCTTCGACCCCCGGGAGCTGGCCACCCC
The DNA here is from genome assembly GCA_016791005.1 of Zoogloeaceae bacterium. Classification (GTDB taxonomy): domain Bacteria; phylum Pseudomonadota; class Gammaproteobacteria; order Burkholderiales; family Rhodocyclaceae; genus JAEUNX01. The sequence continues at coordinate 7,433 of JAEUNY010000116.1, read as the reverse complement.
GGAGGCTTTCCAGCGGGATCCCGCCTTGGTTTGGGGCTGGTACGAGTGGCGACGCATGCAGATTCGTCACGCGGAGCCCAATCCCGGCCACCGAGCCATCGCCACCCTGGCGCGCCACGTGGCACAGCTGTCCCTCGTCACCCAGAACGTCGACGACTTGCACGAACGGGCGGGCAGCACGGTCATTGCCCACCTCCATGGCCAGATCAGCAAGCCCATATGCTTCAATTGCGGCCTGCCCACCTTCCACCCGGAAGACCGCCCGGAGGAACCGGAGGGCGGCCGTCGCCTCGAGCCCCCCCGCTGCGGCACCTGCGGCGGCGCGATCCGCCCGGGGGTGGTGTGGTTTGGCGAGCCCCTGCCCACCGAAGACTGGAGCCACGCGATGGAGGCCGCCCGTAGCGCCGACCTCGTGATTTCGGTGGGCACCTCCAACCTGGTTTATCCCGCGGCGGAGATTCCCGAACTCGCCGCCCGCCGGGGCGCCACCCTGATTCTGGTCAATCCCGCGGCCACCGCAATGGACCCCATCGCCCGCTACACCTTGCAGGGCCCAGCGGGGGTCATTCTCCCGGCTTTGGTGGCGGCGGCCTTTCCCTCTCTGGGCGCGTAAAAAAAAAAGCAGCCGGCGAACAAGCCGGCCGCCGGATTGCTGCGCGCGGCCTCAGCGACTCTCGGCCGACGCCGACTCCCGCACGTAGGGTTCATGCAGCGCCACCGGCTGTGCCTTCTTGCGCATGCGGATGTTGAGCATCTCCACTGACACCGAAAAAGCCATCGCGAAATAGATGTAACCCTTGGGTACGTGGTGGCCGAAGCCGTCGACAATCAGCACCACCCCCACCACCATCAGGAAGGACAGGGCCAACATCTTTACGGTCGGGTGGCGGGAGACGAAATCCCCGATCGGGCCGGCGAAGAACATCATCAGCCCGACCGACGCGATCACCGCCGCCATCATCACCGGCAGGTTGTTCACCATGCCGATGGCAGTGATGATCGAGTCCAGGGAAAAGACCAGGTCGATGAGGATGATCTGGGTGATCACCGCGGCGAAGGTCGCCTTCACCGCCGAAGAAGCCTCGCCTTCCTCGCCTTCCATCAGCTGGTGCACCTCCCCCACGCTCTTCCAGACCAGGAACAACCCCCCCACGATCAGGATCAGGTCGCGCCCCGAAATCGGCTGGTCGAGGACCGGCAGCGTAAACCAGGGCGCCGTCATGCCCGCGAGAAAGGACAGCGCCGCCAGAAGCCCCAGCCGCATGAACATCGCGAGGAACAAGCCCAGCCGGCGGGCGAAGGCCCGCCGCTCTGGCGGCAGCTTGTCCACCAGGATCGAGATGAAGATGATGTTGTCGATTCCCAGCACCAGCTCCAGCGCGGTGAGGGTAAAGAACGCGATGAGCAATTCGGGGCTGGTAAAGATTTCGAGCATGGCGAGGGCACGGGGTTGAGTAGGCGCCTATGCTATCGCAAGCCCAACCCCACACAAGCTCAATTCACCGCGCCGCTACGGCGGGTCCGCCGCAGCCGGCCCGCGCTGAACCCCCCGGCCTGTGCGCAGTCCCAATCCTGAAATGTCGCGCCACGATTTATGATGGCGTGATCGCGCCCCACCGCCTCCCCATGGAACCCGAACCGACCCCCTCCGGCGCCCCTCCAGGCGCCCCGCCCGCTTTCGCAGCCAACCTCGTGGCCGGCCTCGGCGCGCTATTCTTCCGCCCCGGTTTTCACACCCGCCTGCGCGCCTCCACGCCTCAGCTCCTGGCCCTCCTCGCACTGCCCCTGCTCGGCTCGGCCGCCTTTCAGTGGTCGCGGATCACCGGCCCGGTGGATTTCGATCCGGCGGGCCTGCCCGCCCTGTTCTTCGGCCTGCCCTGGTTGCTACTCGCCGCCTGGGCGGCCGCCCGCGGTGGCCTGCAGGAAGCCCGCTTCCTCCCTGCGGCGGTGACCCTGGCCGCCCTCTGGGTCTGGGTGGCCGCCCTGCAGTTCGCCCTTGCCCTGCTCCCCCCGGCCACCTGGCAACGCCTGGGGGAGGACGGCCTGCTGCTGTGGTGGTCGCCGGTGGCTTGGGGCCTGGCCGCGTCGGTGCCCGCCCTGGCGCGGGCGGCGGGGCTGGAGCCGGAGCGGCGGGTCGCAGCCCTCCTCGCCGTGGCATTGCTGCTGCCGATCCCGTTCTGGGTGGAGAGCGACACGCCCCTCTTCACGCCTCGCGAAATCCCGAAACCCGCCGGCGCCGACCGCGAGGCGCGGCGGGAACTCGCCGCCCGGGAGGCCGTGCTCTACACCCAGCCCCGCCTCCTCGACGAAGCCCTCTCCCGCCTGCGCCCCGGCAAGCGGGGCGTGCCGGAGGTCTTTCTCCTGGCGGTAGGCGGGTACGGTGGCCAGGACGTCTTCCTGCGGGAAGTGCAGTCGGTGGAGGCGCTGTTTCGCGAACGCTTCGGCACCCAGGGCCATAGCCTGGTGCTGGCCAACAACCCCACCACCGTGGGCGAAATCCCCATCGCCAGCGTCACCGCTCTCGGACGCAGCCTGACCCGCATCGGCCAGCTCATGAACCCGGACGAAGACGTGCTCTTCCTCTTCATGACCTCCCACGGCTCGCCGGACCACCGCTTCGACCTCAGCCTGTGGCCCTACCGTTTCGACGACCTCACCCCGGAACGCTTGCGCAGCCTGCTCGATCAGGCGGGCATCCGCTACCGGGTGGTGCTGGTGTCGGCCTGCTATTCCGGTGGCTTCGTCCCCGTCCTGGCCGGCCCCGACACCCTGGCCATGAGCGCCGCGGCGGCGGATCGCAACTCCCACGGCTGCAGCCACGGCGCCGACTGGACCTTCTTCGGCCGCGCCTACTTCCAGGAAGCTTTGGGCGAGACCCGCTCCTTCGAAACCGCCTTCGACCTCGCCCGCGAAGCCGTCGGCCGGCGAGAGTCGGACGAAGGCGTGGACGCCTCCCTGCCCCAGATCGCGGTGGGCAACGGGATCCGGGTGGCCCTGAAAGCCGTCGAAAGGGGGGTGCCCTGAGTCCCGCAGGGGCCTCGTGGGCCTGCGGAAGTCTGCTCAGCGGGCCGAAACCGGGACTGTGCGATTCTTGGCCCACCCCGCTCAAACCCGCAACCGACTGATTCCTTGATAGAATCCCGCCATTCCTGAATCCGCCGCCCGCCAGGGCGGCTTTGTTTTTGCCCCGGTCCCGATGAACACCCCCTTCCCGCCCGAACTCCTGCGCGATGTGGCCAAGCGCCGCACCTTCGCCATCATTTCCCACCCCGACGCGGGCAAGACCACGCTGACTGAAAAGCTGCTGCTTTTCGGCGGCGCGATCCAGCTCGCCGGTACGGTGAAGGCGCGCAAATCCGCCCGCCACGCCACGTCGGACTGGATGGAGGTGGAAAAGCAGCGCGGCATCTCGGTGACCAGCTCGGTGATGCAGTTCGAGTACCAGGGCAACACCATCAACCTGCTGGATACCCCGGGCCACGAGGATTTCTCCGAGGACACCTACCGGGTGCTCACCGCCGTCGATGCGGCGGTCATGGTCATCGACGCCGCCAAGGGCGTGGAAGCCCAGACCATCAAGCTGCTGGAAGTGTGCCGTCTGCGCGACACGCCCATCATCACCTTCATCAACAAGCTCGACCGGGAGGTGCGGGAGCCCTTCGAGCTGCTCTCCGAGATCGAGGACGTCCTCAAGATCGAATGCGCCCCGGTCACCTGGCCGGTGGGCATGGGCAAGACCTTCCGCGGCGTTTATCACCTACAGAACGACAGGGTGCTGCGCTTCACCCCGGGCGAGGAGCGGCGCAGCCAGGCGGAGATCATCGAGGGCATCGCCAACCCGCAGCTCGCGGAGATGTTCCCCCTGGAAATCGACCAGATCCGCAACGACGTCGAGCTCATCCAGGGCGCCTCCAACCCCTTCGACCTCGACGCCTTCCACGCCGGCAAACAAACGCCGGTGTTCTTCGGCTCGGGGATCAACAACTTCGGCGTGCAAGAAATCCTCCAGGCCCTTCTGGACTGGGCGCCGCCCCCCCAGCCCCGGGATGGCGGCAGCCGCATGGTGCAGCCCGCCGAACCGGCCTTCTCCGGCTTCGTGTTCAAGATCCAGGCCAACATGGACCCCAAGCACCGGGACCGCATCGCCTTCTTCCGCGTCTGCTCCGGCCGCTACCAGTCCGGCATGAAGGTGCGCCACGTACGCGCCGGGCGGGAGATGAAGCTCGCCAACGCGCTGACCTTCATGGCCAACGAACGGGTCATCATGGAAGAAGCCGTGGCCGGCGACATCATCGGCATCCACAACCACGGCCAGCTCGCCATCGGCGACACCCTCACCGAAGGCGAAGCCCTCGGCTTCAAGGGCATCCCCTACTTCTCGCCGGAACTCTTCCGCGCCGCCCGCCTGCGCGACCCCCTCAAGGCCAAGCAGTTGCAGAAGGGCTTGCAGGAATTGGGCGAGGAAGGGGCGATCCAGGTCTTCGAACTCGAAGGCGGCAACATGCTCCTGGGCGCCGTCGGCTTCCTCCAGTTCGAAGTCGTCGCCAGCCGCCTGCAGGCCGAATACAAGGTGGACGCCATCTTCGAACCGGCGGAGATCTACACCGCCCGCTGGCTCACCTTCCCCGACGACCTCACCCGCCGCAACTTCGAGCGGGAACAGGCCATGCGATTAGGGAAGGACGTGGACGGCAACCCCGTCTACCTCGCCTCCACCCGCTACAACCTGGACGTGACGCGGGAAAAGTGGCCGAAGGTGGGATTCCATGCCACCCGGGAGCATGGGCAGGTGTTGGGGTAGGACGACGGAGTCGAGCGGATGCGCCGCGCAGCGGCGTTATCCGCCGCATGGGGTTGCTACGCTGCCCACCATTCGGCGGACGGCGCTTCGCCTTTCCGCCCTACTGAACCTATCTGTCGCTAATTTAAGGGCCTGGCTAGTAGCCAGCAGACCGTATTCAGCCCGCCACTACAATGCCAACTTTCGTCTTGCGCACACGCAATGAATACCCTTATGGGATAACCTACACTGCCTTGTGTTGGTCTGGGCCTAGTGCCCGGATCATCACTTTGCCTGCTTCCCTCTTTTCTTCTTCGAAGGAGCCATTTCATGACATCGGGAATTTGTGGGGTCGAATCGCCAGTCGGCATTAAGAAAAACATGATCAGCGTGGACCTGATCCGCGCGTCGTATCGGTCTGACGATTTTCCGCAGGACTGGAGCGATGAGCAGCGGCACCGGTCTCTCGGGCGCTACGAACAGTGGCTGCGACTTAAGCAAATGCATCCGACGTACCGGATGGCGCCCACCCGCGATATCGACTTCTTTTGGCATCTCCACATGCTCGCACCGGTTGCCTACCATCGCGACTGCATGGCGAACTTCGGTCGTATCCTCGATCACGACGGGGGGTTCGGAAAGGGGGAGGGCGAGGACGACAAGCTCCGCGAGGTTTTCATCGCGACAGGTACGCTCTGGGAGCAGACTTACGGCGAGCCCTACGGCGAAGATGGACGGTGGGTTCGGGACCTCGGCGCGACTAAGTGTTGGCACGACTGCCAGAATCGCTGCTGGCATGCGTGTTCCGACCAGTAGCACTCTAGTCGACGTGCCCGACCTAGTCGCCGCGGTTCGGGACCAGGGTTACGTCCATATTCGGCAGACCCTCGGCCTCGACGGCTTTCGGGCTCTCGCAGCCGAGATCGGCCATGTCGTCGGAGAAGAAGCGATCGAACTTCGTGATGGCGCGCACGCGTACGTCGCCCAACCCGGGGCGGTGCCATTCCACACGGACCAAGCACAGGTGGAGATTATTGGGTGGCTGTGCCGCGACCAGGACCAAGGCGACGGCGCGTCGCTTCTTCTCGATAGCAGGGGCATTCTCACAGATATGACGCCAGCAAGCCATGACCGCCTACGTCACGTGAAGCTCGCCTGTCCGCCCGTGGTGGGTGGCCCTCCGGCCATGGCCTTCCCTGTGATCAGGGAGTGCGGCGAGCGCCACCTGTTCTTCTGTTCGCCATGGCTGGACCCAATCGATGGAACCGCCGAGGCGCGCGAAGCGCTTGGCGAGTTGGGATCGCTGATCGAGACGCGCTCCCGAACGGACACCATTCGAATCAGGCTGGAACCCGGAGAGTCTCTCTTCATCGACAACCAGCGCGTGATGCACGGCCGCTCCGAACTACCCCCGACGAGTCGGCGGCGCCTACATCGTATTTGGCTCATCACTCGCGCGACCGCCTTATTGGAATAGCCCGGTAGTGGGGATGACCCGAAGGCGTTATCCGCCGCATGATGGCGCCGGAGCAGGCAAGATTCTGCGTCCCCCCAAACTTCCTGTCATTTCCCATTCTCTCGTCCAACCAAAGCCCGCTACCTCCCCAACCGCTCGATCCGCTCCCGCAGATCCTCCGGCGCGTAAAACACAAAGGCATTCCCCCGCTTCACCCTTTGCAGCAGGCCCACCCCTTCCAGCCCCAGGAGGTCGGTGCGGGCGGTCTGGTAGGCGACCTGATGGGTGCGCTGGTGGCCGTCCATGCGGTAGGCCTCGCCGGGGTTGCGCAGGGCGTGGTTGAGAAGTTCCAGCTGGCGGGGGTTGAGGCGGGCGTGCAGGGCGGGGGAGGTGGCCAGCAGGCGGGCGTTATCCCGTTTCTCACTGGCCTTGCGGGCGAGGTAGTCATGCAGGGCCCCGACCGCGCGGCTCAGGGTATGCAGTTGATGGAGGACGAAATAGGTGGTGTCGCCGCCGTCGGTTTCGGTGTGGAGGTAGGCCTGCACGTACTGGCGGGGCGCGCGCCTCAGGAATTGGGAGATGGAGAGGAACTCCGCCAGCCAGTAGCCGCTGCGGGCCATGGACCAGTAGAACACGGCCCGGGCGGTGCGGCCGTTGCCGTCGGCAAAAGGGTGGTCGTAGCCGATCATGAAGTGCAGCAGGATGGCCCGCACCGCGGGGTGAACGAAGGGCGAGGCGTCGACGCCGGCGTTGGCAAAGGCGCACAGGCGCTCGAGCCGTTCCGGTAGTTCGTGGTGAGCCGGCGGCTGATGAAGCACCGTGCCGTCGCGCTCATCGACCACCCTCACCGAGTCGTCCAGGCGCAGCCGCCCAGCGTCGGCGGGGTCATCCAGCGTGCCGTGGGTCAGCATCCGGTGCAGATCGAGGATGCGCGCCGGGGTGATGGGTTGATCTCGCAACTCCCGCAGGTGACCCATGGCCTGGTAGTTGTTGAAGATCATCGTCTCACTGCGGTTGCGGGGATTGCGGCCTTCGCGCAGCATAGCCTCGGCGACCCGGCGGGTGGTGGAGGCGCCTTCGAGCTGGCTGGAGGTGATGGCCTCCTCCCGTAGGGAATGCAGCAGGTAACGCTGGCGATTCTCCTCGATGGGGGCGCCATCCGGGACGCGCAACTGCCCGGCGGCGTCCTGGTCGAGA
>JAEUNY010000110.1 GCA_016791005.1 Zoogloeaceae bacterium | reverse complement strand
GGCATGTTCACCCTCACCCAATCCAATCGCTTCGAGTACCTCCTCGACCGCCTCCTCGCCAATCTGGCGGCCGAGGCGCCCGGGCCGTTCGAGGCGCCGGTGGTGATCGTGCCGAGCACGGCCATCCGCCGCCGGGTGGAGTTGGCCCAGGCGGATCGGGTGGGGGTGTGCGCCAACCTGGAGTTCGCCTATCTCGCCCAGTGGCTGTGGCAGCAGGTCGGGCGGGTGGTGGAGGTGCCGGCCACTTCGCCCTTCGCTCCGGCGGTGCTGGCCTGGCGCATCCTGGCGCGGCTGGAGGAACCGGCCTTTGCGGCTGCCCATCCGCGCCTCGGGGCCTATCTGGCTGGGGCCGACCCGCTGATGCGCTTCGACCTCGCCCAGACGGTGGCGCGGGTCTTCGACCATTACCTCACCTATCGGGCCGACTGGCTGGCGGCGTGGCTGGCGGGGCGAAGCCTGAATCTGGGTGAGGATGAGGATTGGCAGGCGGCCTTGTGGCGCCGCTTGGCGGCGGACCTCGGCGCGGCCGGGCGGCATCCTTTGCAAAGTTTTTTCGCAGCACTTGATGCGCGTGGTCCCGAGGCCATCCCTGGGCTGCCGCGCTCGGCCCACCTCTTCTGCCTGACTACCCTGCCGCCCCTGTACCTGGATGCGTTGCGGCGGCTATCAACGTGGATGGATCTCCACCTCTACCTGGTGAATCCCTGCTGCGAATTCTGGTTCGAGATCGTCGATCAAAAGCGCCTCGCCTGGCTGGTCGCGCGCCAGCAGGATCTTTATCAGGAGGTCGGTAACGGCCTCCTCGCCGCCTGGGGCCGTCAGGCCAAGGCCCAGCTCGGCCTGCTCTTCGACGATGACGGCCTGTTGCAGGACCGCGACACCGCGTTCTTCCCCGCCCCGGGCAAGAGCCTGCTGGCCCGGGTGCAGAACGCCATTCTCGACCTGCAAGACCTGCCGCCCGGAGGTGTGGCCTTGGCCGATGCGGACCGCAGCATCGAAGTGCACGTCTGCCACAGCCTCACCCGGGAACTGGAAGTGCTGCACGATCAGTTGCTGGCGCTCTTTGCGGGCCCCAAGCCGCCACTGCCGAGCGAGATCGTGGTGCTCACGCCGGACCTCGACACCGCCGCGCCCCTCATCGAGGCGGTGTTCGGCACCGCACCGCCGGAGCGCCGCATCCCCTTCGTCATCACCGGGCGCGGCGCAGCGGGGGCGAGCCCGGTGCTGCGGGCGGTGGAGGCGCTGCTCGCCACGGTGGGTAGCCGCTGCACCGCCAGCCAGGTGCTGGACCTCCTGCAGCTTGCCCCCGTCGCCCGCCGCTTCGGCCTCGGGGAGGACGACGTGCCGCTGATCCATTCCTGGCTGGGTGAAGCGGGCATCCGTTGGGGCCTGGACGAGTCGGCGCGGACGGCCTTCGAGCTGCCCTTGCAGGGCGGTGGCCACAGCTTCGCCCACGGCCAGGATCGCCTTTTCCTGGCGTATGCCCTCGGTGACGAGGCTGACGAAGACCTCTTCGCCGGCCGCCTCCCCGCCGGCAACCCGGAGGGCGGAGCGGCCCTGGCCCTGGGCGCCTGGTGGCGCTTCACTCAGGCCCTGGCGGCGCTGGAACGCTCGCTCTCCAAACCCATGGATGCCGACGGCTGGCGCGCGGCGCTGCTCGCCCTGGTGGCGGACTTCATCGCCGAAGACCGCGAGTGGGCCGAGGACCTGCGCGCCGTGCATGCCGCCATCGGCACCCTGCACGGGCAAATGCTGGCCGGCGACCCGGCCGCGCTCCAGCCCCTTGCCGTGGTGCGCGCCGCGCTCCTGGCGCTCCTCGACGAGCCGGCGCGGGGTGGCACCCCCAGCGGCGCGGTCACCTTCTCGGCGCTCCCGAGCCTGCGCTATCTGCCCTACCGCGTGGTGTGCCTGGTCGGGCTGAACCACGGCGCCTTTCCTGGCACCGCCCGCCCGGCGGAGTTCGACCTGCTGGCCCGCCATCCCCGCCCCGGCGACCGCCAGCGCCGCGACGACGAGCGCAATCTGTTCCTCGACGCTCTGCTCGTCGCCCGC
>JAEUNY010000075.1 GCA_016791005.1 Zoogloeaceae bacterium | reverse complement strand
TCCAGGGCTGCGTCCTGACGGTCGAAGAGCTGCGCCATGATGAGACCAATTCCGATTCCGAAGACGAGGGAGAGGATCAGCCGGGCGAATGCGAAATCAGGCCCGATCACGCTACCGGTATAGACCAGGGCCAGGATGTTTGCGGCCGGGGCAAAGAAGAGGAAGGTGATTGCCGGCCCCAGTCCGGCGCCCTTGCGGTAGATGCCGGCGAAGAGGGGGACGATGGTGCACGAACACACCGCCAGCAATGAGCCTGCCGCCGCCGCGGCCGGGTAGGAAACCAGCCGCGGAGCATCGCGGCCGAGGAAGCGGGTAATCCGGCCCTTGGGGATCAGGGCCGTCATGGCGCCTGCGATGCAGAAGGCGGGGAGTAGACAGAGCAGGACGTGGGCCGCCAGGTAGGCGGCAAGGTTGCCCAATCCCCCGCGCAGGAGCGTGATTAGATCCGGAAAGCTGTTCATCCCTCAATCTCCGGTCGCAATCCGGGCGACCGGATTCATTCTGCAGGGGAAGCCGTTCCTCAGTGTTGACTTGGCGCAGCGGGACGCCGCTTTCCCGCGTCAGGCCCTCAGTGCTCGCCTTCCTGCACCGCGAGGGCGCGGCGCATACGGCGCAGGCCCAGCGCGACGATGCCGGCGATGACGGGGATGGATACGGCCGTAATGGCCTCCGGCGTGAGGGGCTCCAGCCAGTGCTTTGCCCCTTTGGCAAGGTACTGGACCAGTTGAGAGCCGTAATAGGTGATGGCCACCACGGAGAGCCCTTCCACCGTCTCCTGTAGGCGAAGCTGGAGTTTCGCCCGTCGGTTCATCTGCGCCAGCAATTCGCCGTTCTGCCGCTGCAGTTCAATATCCACCCGGGTGCGCAGCAACTGGGAGTTGCGGGCGATGCGGCTGGAGAGGTCTTCCTGGCGGCGGGCAATCGTGGCGCAGGTGTCGATGGCCGGGGCAAGCCGCCGCTCCATGAACTCCTCGATGGTCGGGAAGCCCTGGATCCGCCGCTCCCGCAATTCTTCCACGCGGTGGCTCACCAGGCGGTAATAGGCCGCTCCGGCACCGAATCGGAAGGTGGTGCGGGCCACGGAGCGCTCGACTTCCGCAGCCAGGCGGGTGAGGCGGCCCAGGACGGCGCGTTCATCCTGGGGACTGCTGGCGGATCCCATCAGGTCCATCAGGTCGGCAAGCTCGGCTTCGGCCCGGCTCAGCAATTCCCCGACCGCTTTGGCCACCGGAAACGCCAGCATCGCGGTCATCCGGTAGGTCTCGATTTCCAGCAGGCGTTGGACGGTGCGGCCCGCCTGGCGGGGGGTGAACGCCCCGTCGAGTACCAGGAAGCGCGACCAGCCATCGACCAGTAGAAAGTCGGTGAACACCCAGCCGGCGCCGTCGGCGACCTGGGACACGACGGTTTGGCGGGAGTCCGTCGGTGACAGCTTCGCGAGGATGCTTTGGGGCGGGAAATCCGCGGCCGCCTTGATTTCGATATGGGTCGCGACGAGCAAGCGCCCCGGCAAAGCCGCCAACCAGCCTGGGGGCACGGCCCGAATTGCCACCCCATCGGCCGGCTCGTCTGGCTCAGGGCGGCGGAAAAAGCTGTACGACGAGAATTCGGTGTGGCGCTCCCATTTCAGGCGGAAGGCCCCCACGTCGAGGAGCAGATGATCCCCGGTGGCTTCCGGCAACGGGACGGCGAAGGCGGCAGCCAGGTTGCGCAGGTGCGTCACCTCGACACTGCGGGGAAACTCGTCGTCGTGGCTGATGGCGACATACGAGACGAGTTGCGGCGCTTCGAGGGGAACCGGGGGGCGGGCGTGGATCTCGTTGTTGAGGGCAAGCCGAAGCGGATGATCGGTCAAGCCGGTTAGGGCGGGGGCGGATTCGGGCATGGTGTCCTGGGCCTCGTGGGTGCATGGAAAGCCATCATTGGCCAGGCGCATGCCAGGCCCCTCCATCCCCATCCCAAGATTTTTTTCTGCATCTTGCCCAAGGCGGGTCGTCAGGGCAAGGTGGGAGTTCTACGGATGCGAAGGGGGAGATGCCCGTTGGAGGACTCGGAAACGGCTTCGCCCACGGCCAGCGGTGTGCGCCAGGCGGTCGGGGATTGCCGATGCGCTTCGTGCCATCGCTGGCAAGGCCCCCGCTGGGTCGGCTCTGTGGCGGGGACCGTCGAGTTTGAAAGTTTTCAGGTGCGAGGGCTGTGTCACGAGGGGCCTTGGCATGGCACCCCGCGATCGCCTCGCTCGGCCTGCGGTCGCTGGGTGGTGTGGGCCGAGGTCGCTTGAGGGGGAACACCAAGAAAAAACCCGTTGCCGAGGGCAACGGGTTTTTTGTGGGCCGAAGGGCCCGGCCAGCGCGAAGGCTTAGTGGAACTGCTCTTCTTCGGTGGAGCCGGTCAGTGCCTTGACGGAAGATGAACCGCCCTGGATGACGGTGGTGACTTCGTCAAAGTAACCGGTGCCGACTTCCTGTTGGTGCGACACGAAGGTGTAGCCCTTCTCGCGCGCGGTAAATTCCGGCTCCTGGACCATCTCGACATAGTGCTTCATGCCCTCGCCGCGAGCGTAGGCGTGCGCGAACTGGAAGGTGTTGTACCAGTTGATGTGGATGCCGGCCAGGGTGATGAACTGGTACTTGTAGCCCAGATCGGACAAGCCCTGCTGGAACCTGGCGATGGTGGCATCGTCCAGGTTCTTCTTCCAGTTGAAG
>JAEUNY010000046.1 GCA_016791005.1 Zoogloeaceae bacterium | reverse complement strand
GATGCTCGGCACCCTGATGGCGGCCAACGTGTTCGTCCACATCATCCCGGGGCAGAAGCGAATGGTGGCGCAATTGCGGGCCGGCCAGGCGGTGGATCCACGCCCCGGCCAGATCGGCAAGCAGCGGTCGATCCACAACACCTATTTCACCCTGCCGGTCCTGTTCATCATGATCAGCCAGCACTATCCGATGACCTACTCCCGGCCCCATGGCGGGTGGGTGCTGGTGGCGATCATGGCGGCTGGGGTCCTTATCCGGCAGTACTTCGTTTTGCGCCACCGTGGATCGTCCCGCCCGGGGTTGTTGATCGCTGGGGGAGGCGTCCTCGTCGCCCTGATCCTCGCACTGGCGCCCGCGCCAGCCCCCACCGGGGCATCGCCGGTGGCATTTTCCGAGGTGCAAAGAATCGTCGCGGCAAGGTGCCTGCCTTGCCATGCCAGCCAGCCGACCCAGCCGGGATTCGCCCAGCCGCCCCGCGGAGTGGTCCTCGAGACCCCTGATGAGATTCGTCAGCACGCGCAGCGGATCGGCGAGACCGTCGCCAGCGGATACATGCCCCTTGCCAACCTCACCGGAATCACCGACCAGGAGCGCCAGCAGATCGCTGGATGGTGGGCCCAGGGGGTGCCGCGATGAAGCGGAAGGAAATGCGATGAATACGCCCCGGGATGCTCAACTGGCTCGTCTCTCCGCCTTGGACCGAGGGGAATTCGTGGTGCGACTCGGCCATGTGTTCGAACACTCGCCGTGGGTGGCCGCGCGCGCCTGGGCCCGGCGCCCCTTTGCGAGCCTCGAATCCCTCCACGCCGCCCTGGTGAGCGCGATGGAAGGGGCCGCTCCAGAGGATCAACTCGCGCTTCTGCGGGCCCACCCCGAACTCGGGGGCCACGAAGCGGAAGCCGGCACCCTCACCGCCGCGTCCACCGGCGAGCAAAAGGGTGCGGGTCTGGCCGGCTGTACGGCGGCCGAAAAGGACCGCCTCGCGGCCCTCAATCGAGCCTATCGGGAACGCTTCGGCTTCCCCTTTATCATCGCGGTGAAGGGGCTGAGGCCGGCGGCGATCCTCCAAGCCCTGGAGACCCGCCTGGATCATGGTGCGGAAGAGGAGTTCCGGACCGCCCTGGCCCAGGTGGCCCGCATCGCTTACTTTCGACTCGAGGCCCTGCTGTGATGAAATCCAGCCCTCGCGGTCGCCATTCCGCCTTCTGACAGGACTCGCCCCATGGTCCGTTTTCCCGGTCTTCCCCTCGTCGCGCCGGCGGCGGAATTGCCCGATTGGGCCCTGCGCGCCGTGAACCTTGCCAACCCCCGCCTGGGTGCCGTGGCGTTAGCGGCGAGCGACGAATTCTTCGCCCCGGCCGCCCGCATGCTCAGTCCGGACCCGGCGGTGTTCATCCCCGGGCAATACGACGACCATGGCAAGTGGATGGACGGTTGGGAGTCCCGCCGCAAGCGCGGTCCGGGGCACGATTGGGCGCTCGTCAAACTCGGCGTGGCGGGGGCGATTCGCGGCTTCGACGTGGATACCAGCCACTTCGTCGGCAACTACCCGCCCGCGGTCTCCATCGAGGCAGCCTGTGCCGCCACCGATGACGCTGAGGCGCTCGAGGCGGCCGCTTGGACCGAGGTTCTGCCCCCCACCGCCCTGGGCCCGAATCGACACCATCTCTTGCCCTGCGCCAACCGGGAGACCTGGACCCACCTGCGGGTTAACATCTATCCGGACGGGGGCATCGCCCGACTTAGGGTGTATGGCGATGTGCGGGGCGCGCTGGCCGGGGCAGGGGACGCGCTGGTGGACCTGGCTGCCCTGGCTCACGGCGGCCGGCCGATCGCTTGGAATGACGCCAGTTTCGGCTCGGAGGTGGCTAACCTCCTGCTGCCGGGGCGGGGGCTCGACATGGGTGACGGGTGGGAGACCCGCCGCCGCCGTGAGCCCGGCCATGATTGGTGCGTCCTCGCCCTGGCGGCGCCCGGC
>JAEUNY010000012.1 GCA_016791005.1 Zoogloeaceae bacterium | reverse complement strand
TGGGCCAGGCTTTTGCCACGAAGATCGAGGAAGGGCTGCGGGCCCGCGATCTGGTGGCGGGGGCAGGGGCGTCCTCCTGGTTCGCCACGCCGCGTCGATTGGCGGTGACCCTCCCCGCTGTGCGCGTCGAGGCGGCCGCGCGGGAGGTGACCGAAAAGATCATGCCGGTGGCCGTGGCCCTGGATGCCGCAGGCCAGCCCACCTCGGCGCTCGTAAAAAAACTCGAGGCCAAGGGGATTCCGCTTGCTGAAGTGGCGCGCTTCGAGCGCCGCCTGGATGGCAAGGCCGAGGCGCTCTTCTACACGGCGTCGGTGCCCGGCGCAAAGCTTGCTGACGTGCTGGCGGGCATCGTGCAGGACGCGGTGAAGGCCCTGCCCATCCCCAAGGTCATGCGCTGGGGGGCCGGTGAGGCGCAGTTCGTGCGGCCGGTGCATCACTTGGTCATGCTCCACGGTGCCGCGGTGGTACCCGGGCGGGTGCTGGACCTGGAGTCGGGTCGGACCACCCAGGGGCATCGCTTCATGAGCCGGGGCGCCATCGAACTGGCCACCGCGGTGGCCTACGAGGAGACCCTGCGGGCCGAGGGTAAGGTGATCGCCAGCTTCGATGAGCGGCGGGCCGAGATCGACCGCCAGCTTCAGGCCGAGGCCACCCGTCTGGGGGCCCGCCTCGGCGACTACGCCGACCTCCTGGACGAGGTGACGGCGCTGGTGGAGCACCCCACGGTGTATGTTGGCGAGTTCGAGGCCGAGTTTCTCGCGGTGCCCCAGGAGTGTTTGATTCTCACCATGCGGGCCAACCAGAAGTATTTCCCGCTCTTCGACGACGCCGGCAAGCTGCGTTCGCGCTTTCTGATCGTTTCCAACATGGCGCTGAAGGATCCCACCAACATCATCGCCGGCAATCAGCGGGTGGTGCGGCCGCGCCTCTCGGATGCGCGCTTCTTTTTCGAGCAGGACCGCAAGGTCCGGCTCGACAGCCGTCTGCCCAAGTTGGGGGCGGTGGTCTATCACAACAAGCTGGGTTCCCAACTGGGGCGGGCGGAACGGCTCGGCCGACTTGCCGGGCACATCGCCGCTCAGTTGGGGGCCGATGCTGGCCTGGCGGAGCGGGCCGGCCGGCTGGCCAAGGCCGATCTCGTGACGGACATGGTGGGGGAATTTCCTGAGCTGCAGGGGACCATGGGGCGCTACTACGCGCTCCACGATGGGGAGGATCCGCGGGTGGCGGAAGCCCTGCAAACTCACTACCAGCCCCGTTTTGCCGGCGACGCCCTGCCCGAAGGCAACGTGGCCTGCGCGGCGGCCCTGGCGGACAAGCTGGACGCCCTGGTGGGTTTCTTCGGCATCGGCCAGATTCCCACCGGTGACAAAGACCCCTTCGGGCTGCGCCGGGCGGCCCTTGGGGTGCTGCGTATCCTGATGGAGACGCCGTTGCCGCTGGATCTGCGCGGCCTGATCCAGGCGGCGGCTGAGGGCTTCCGTCCTGGCCTTTTGACCGCGCCGGTGGAGGCCCCCCTCTTCGACTTCATGCAGGAGCGACTGCGCCATGCCCTGCGGGAAGGTGGTCAGGAGGCGGGCCGGGTGGATGCCGTCGTCGCCCTGGCGCCAACCCGGGTCGATCTGGTGCCCGCGAAGCTGGCCGCGGTGGCGGAGTTCCAGAGCCTGCCCGAGGCCCAGGCCCTGGCGGCAGCCAACAAGCGGATCGTGAACATTCTCAGGAAGGCCGGCGAAAGCGTGGGCGAGCCGGACGTCGCCCTGCTGCAGGAAGAGGCGGAGAAGGCCCTCTTCCATGCCGTGGTGGAGG
>JAEUNY010000010.1 GCA_016791005.1 Zoogloeaceae bacterium | reverse complement strand
ATCTACGAGGCCTGCCTGGTGCGTTTTCGCCCCATCATGATGACAACCCTGGCCGCCCTGATGGGGGCCCTGCCCATCGCCCTGGGCTTCGGCGCCGGGGCGGAGGCCCGCCGGCCCCTGGGGCTTGCCGTGGTCGGCGGGCTCCTGGTCTCCCAACTCCTGACGCTCTACATCACGCCGGTCATTTATCGCCACCTGGAGAGCCTGCGGGCCGGCCGGCAGCGGGCGCTGGCCGTGCCCCAGGCCTAAAGGATCCCCCGCGGGTCAGGCGGGGGAGCGGGGAATCAGCGTTTCAAGAACCACGCCTCGACGGCCTTCAGTTTTGCGTCGCTGATCTCGCTTTCCGGGTTGGTCTGGCCCTTGTACTGGGCCGCAATGCAGGCAGTTGCCCTTTTTGGGTCGTAGCCTGGGGGGCCGGCCGACGGGGGCTGTCCTTGAGTACAATGACCCTCCAGCCTGGGGGGTTGGATCGAGTTCAATCCACCCGCTCCGCAGCCGTCAGGTCGCCGCCATGGACAGTTCCAGCTCCGCTCTCCCCGGTCAGGGGACTTCGCCCGCCACCCTGGCCGAACTGGCCAGGCATCTGGTCGCCCGGGCGTCGCTGGTGCTCAAGCGCCCGCCGGCGGCGGGGCGGGCCAATTCGGCGGCGCCGGATGCGGCGAAGGCGGGAGTCGGGCGGGTGGCCTTGGTCGGCGCCGGCCCTGGCGACCCGGAACTCCTCACCCTGCGGGCGGCGCGCCTGATCGCGGAGGCGGAGGTGCTGGTCTTCGACCACCTCGTTACCGCGGACGTCCTGACCCTGGCAGCGCCCACGGTGGAGCGGGTTTATGTGGGCAAGAAGGCCGGAAGCCACACCCTGCCGCAGGAAGACATCAATCAGTTGCTCATCCGCCTGGCGCAAAGCGGGCGGAGCGTGGTTCGCCTGAAGGGCGGGGATCCTTTTGTTTTTGGCCGGGGAGGCGAGGAGTTGGAAGACCTCGTCGCGGCAGGCATCCCCTTCGAGGTTGTGCCGGGGATCACCGCGGCCTGCGGGGTCGCCGCCTACGCCGGGATTCCCCTGACCCATCGGGATCATGCCCAGTCCGTCGTCTTCGCGACGGGACACGTCAAGCCCGGCGGTCCGGACGCGGACTGGCTGGCCCTGGCCCGACCCCGCCAGACGACGGTGATTTACATGGGCGTGGGGGCCCTGGGGGATCTGTGCGCCGGCCTCATCGCCCACGGGAGGGGTGCCGACACCCCGGCGGCGCTGGTGGAGAATGGCACCACCCGGGCCCAGCGGGTGGTGACCGGGACCCTGGCCACGCTGCCCAACAAGGCACGATGGGCCGCGGTCAAGCCGCCGGCCCTGCTTATCGTCGGTGAAGTGGTCGCCCTGTCGGATCGGCTGGCGTGGTTCTCGCCGCGGCGGCTTTCCGTCAGGAGCTAGTGCGCGCGCCGCGACGTCCGAAGCGATCGGGCAGCCGAACTTGCCACCGGCAACCTGCCTGCCAAAATGAGCAGATGTGCGCTGATTACAATCCGGCTCGCCGCATGGCCCTGGAGCGTCTTCCGGTGGCGGCCAATCCCCTGGAACCGCCGCGATTCGGCTATGGCGAGACCTTTCCCGGCGGGGTCGCACCGTTTTTGGCCAATGGCCTGCCCTCGGACTGGCTGCCAGGGATGTTTGGTCTGGTGCCCCACTGGGGGGATCCCGCCCGGTTTGCGCGCATGACCTACAACGCGCGGACGGAGACGGTGGCGGACAAGCCCAGCTTTCGCAATGCCTGGCGGCGGCGTCAGTTCGCCCTGATCCCGGTGGAAAGCTTCTACGAGCCCTGCTATGAAACCGGCAAGGCGGTGCGCTGGCGGATCGAGCGGGCGGACGGCCAGCCCTTCGCCCTGGCTGGAATCTGGGAACGGCGGATGGCTGACGAGGGGCCCGCCCACTGGTCCTTTGCAATGCTCACCGTCAACGCAGACGACCATCCCCTGATGCGGCGATTCCACAAGCCCGGGGATGAAAAGCGCAGCGTGGTGGTCCTCGAGCCAGGGGATTTCAAGGCGTGGCTGACAGCGCGGACGGAGGCCGAGGCACGGACCCTGCTGCAATCGTTCGACGCGGATGCCATGGTCGCGGAGGCGGATCCCCGCCACCGTCCTTGAAGTTGGGCGGTCGTCCGCTCGCAACCGGTGTGGATCATCCTTTGGGTTCGTGGCGCATGGGTTGCACCGGGTAGTCCCCCCCCAGCCAGGGAAACGCCGCTGGCTGGATCAGGAGGTCGGCCAGGGTGTAGCTGTCGAGGACCAGAAACATCGCGGCGAGGGCTTCTTCAAGAATGCCTTTCAACTGACAGGCAGGCTGGATGCGGCAAAGGGAGGTCGGGGTGAAACATTCGGCCAGCGCCAAATCGGCCTCGGTGCGGCGGACCACGTCACCGACTACGATGTCTTCTGGCTGCTTGGCCAGGCGCATCCCTCCGCTGCGCCCCCGCACTGTCTCGACGTATTCGCAGCGACTCAGTTCCTGGACCACCTTCATCAAGTGGTTCTCGGAGATTCCGTGGGCCACGGCGATCTCGCCGATCGTGGCGAGGCGGCCCGTGCGGGTGCCCAAATACATCAAGACGCGCAAACTGTAATCGGTGAAGGTATTCAGTCGCATGCCGATAAAAGTGGTACGAAACATATTGCTTATAGCTTAGCGAGGAAGTACTATAAAGAGGTATTTTAGATGCCGCTATTTATTTTAATTCCAAATAGACGGTTCTCCGGTCGGTAGGATGGATCTGAAGTTAGGCCAGGCCTACTTGGTGGAGCTGTGTAGCGGCGAGCTGCGACGTTGGCGCTTCCTTGGCGCCGACGAGCGGGGCAGCGTGTCCTGGCTCGATATGGAGACCGGCCGGGTGTTCTCGGAATCCCAGGTGATGTACGCCTGGCATGTGGTGGATCGGGCGGACGGCGACCAGGGATCGTCGGAGGAGGCCCCCGACTAGGCCGCCAAAAGGGTCAGCTATGAATACGTCGTTCGAAGCTCGGGGAGGTGCGCGATGATCGGCGCTGTTACCCGGATTCCGCTTTTCGCGGGCATGAGCCCTCAACTGATCCGAGGAATTGCGAACGCCGCGGGCCACCGTATCGCGGACGCGAACGAAACCATCTATTGGCAGGGCGACGAGCCCGATGCCCTTTACTTCGTGGCCTCCGGCCATGTGCGGCTTGCCATTGCGTCACCCGAGGGCGACGAAAAGGTCATCGACATCGTGTCCGCCGGCCGCCACTTCGGCCTCGCCGATCTTTTCAGCGCGGCAAGCTACGCCTCCTTCGCCGAGGCGGTCGCACCGACGAAACTCATCGAGATCGACAAGGACGCCCTGTTGTCGGCCGTTGCCACGGACCGGGAGCTGTCCCTCCGCCTCCTAAGGGCGCTTGCCGACCAATATGCTTCGGTCGAGCGCGATCTGGCCGCCTCTCACTTCGAATCCGTCACCCGCCGGCTTTTGAATTATCTGCTCGCCCAGGCGGGGGACCTGCGATGGGCGAACGGGGAATGTGAATTGGAACTGGCGGTCAGCAAGCGACACATCGCCTCTCGCCTGGGGACCACCGCGGAATCCCTGTCGCGGGCCTTTCGAGAGTTGTCGGAGATCGGGCTCATCCGGGTGAGGGGGCGGCGGGTGGTGTTTCTCGATTCGCCCATCCTCCGATCCGGCGGGCGGGCGGCGCTGGCCCACCGTGCGCCGCGGCGCTCCGCGGCCGCACGCCCGGGGGGCGGCGATGAGGATGCGTGAGCGGAATCTTCGATGCCAGGGCGCGCGGTCGGCCCTGTTGTTTTTTTGTCGCGCCTCCGAGGACGCTTGGCTGCAGAATAGAGGGCCAGAGCGGACTGTTTCTGGCCTGGGAGGGATGTTGGAGTGAAGCGCGCAGCCTTTTTGCTCGATCTTTCCCGAGAACATCACCTGGCCTTGTCCCTGGCGCACCAGGTGAGGAAGGCACTCAAACTGGGCCATCCCGGCGAGATCCGCGAAATCGGCCACGATGTCTCGCTGCGCTTTCAGACCGAACTCGCTCCCCATTTCGCGAAGGAGGAGTTTGAACTCCTACCGTTTCTCCTGGCCCAGGGCGAGGTGGAACTGGTCGAGCGCACCCGGGCCGAGCATCGCGCACTGACCGAATTGGCCGGCCAGATCGTGCGCGAGGTCTCCGGCGCTGCGGCCGAGTCTTTGGGGGGCCTGCTGCTTGAGTTCGCTGAGCTTCTCGTGTCCCACGTCCGTTTTGAAGAACGGCAACTCTTCGAGCGCGCCCAGCAACTGGACATGGACGACGATCGGATCTTTTCCTGATTCCCCGCCCTCTGGCGCCCGCCATTGGATCGGCTTGGCATCGCGCAGCGTCACCACATTCCCGGCTGTCGCCACAAATTTGTCGTCGCGGGCGGCTATTTCCCCACCTCCCGGGTACTATTCCGCCGGGGTCGCGGGCAGGCGGCCGCTGCTCGAGTCAAAAGGATCAAGTGGTCGGGATAGGCGTGGCAGGTCGGCGCGTCCAGCAGGGGGGCAAGGCATGAAGGGGCAGGTGCGGTGGGTCGGCTTAGGCTTTTTCGGGATACTGGCAGCGTGCGGCGAACCGCCACCCAGTGAGCCGTCCCTGAGGGCCGTGCTCGTCCAATCCGCTGTCGCGGCATCGGCGCCGGAGACCAGCCGCGAGGTGATCACCGGCGAGGTTCGGGCCCGACATGAGGCGGATCTGAGCTTCCGGGTGGGCGGGAAACTCCTGGAGCGCCGGGTGGATGCCGGGAGTGAAGTGCGCCCCGGCCAAATTCTGGCGAGGCTGGACCCTCGCGATGTCCAATTGGGGGCGGCGGCCGCTCAGGCTGGCATGAGCGCGGCGGCTGCCGAGCTTGGTCTGGCTCAGGCCGACTACCGCCGGGCGCAGGATCTCCGATCCAAGAATTACATCAGCGCGTCGGCTCTTGATGCCCGCCGCGCGGCGCTCGATGCCGCTGAGGCCAAGGCCGCCCAGGCCCAGGCCCAGGCGAGGGTGGCGGATAATCAGGCTGCCTATGCCACGCTGCGGGCGGATGCCGGTGGCGTGGTGACCGCCATTCTTGCCGAGCCGGGCCAGGTGCTGGAGGCTGGGGCGCCGGTCTTGCGCCTCGCACGGGGTTCCGAGCGGGAAGTCCTCGTCCATGTGGCGGAAAGCCGCTTGCGGACCATGGCGGTGGGGACCGCCGTGGAGGTTCGCCCGTGGGCCGATCCAAACCGGCACTATGCCGGGCAGGTTCGGGAGCTCTCGCCCGCGGCCGACCCGACCACCCGGACCTACGCGGCCCGGGTGAGTGTTCCAGAGGCCGATCAGAGCTTGCCCCTCGGGGCCACTGCGGTGGTGTTGGCCAGCGGTGGCGAACAAGGCCAATTCCGCCTCCCCTTGCCGGCCGTCGTTCGCCAGGAGGGTGGCGCCAAGGTCTGGGTGGTCGCGCCGGATGGGACGGTGGCGCCGCGCCCGGTGGAGGTGGCAGCTTTTCATCAAGACGTGGCGATCATTTCGGCGGGACTCGGTCCAAATGATCGCGTGGTGGTCGCGGGGGCCCATACCTTGACCGCAGGGCAAAAGGTTCGGCCGGTGGAGGCGGGGGCGCCGGTGACCCTGGACGTCGCCCGATGAGTCGCTTCAATCTCTCGGAATGGGGGTTGCGGCACGCGACCCTGGTTCTCTACTTCATGATCGTCCTAACCGCGATCGGTTTGATTTCCTACCGCCACCTCGGCCAGTCCGAGGATCCCCCGTTCACCTTCAAGATCATGGTGGTCAGGACGGAGTGGCCCGGTGCCACCGCCCGGGAAGTCGAGCAGCAGGTCACGGACCGGATCGAGAAGAAGCTCCAGGAGATCGCCCAGATCGATTCCGTGCGGAGCTTCTCTCGTCCGGGTGAGTCGGTGGTGATGTTTTTTGCCAAGGACTCGACCCCCGCAGACGAGGTCCCTGACATCTGGTACCAGGTTCGGAAAAAGGTCGCCGATATTCGCCATACCCTCCCCACAGGAGTGATTGGCCCAAGCTTCAATGATGAATTCGGCGATACCTACGGCAACGTATTCGCCCTGGTGGGCGATGTGCCCTATGCCGAGCTCAAGCGCTATGCCGAGGCCGTCCGGGCCGAACTCCTCCGTGTGCCGGATGTGGCCAAAGTCAGCTTTTTTGGCGAGCAGGCGCAGAAAGTCTATCTCGAGTTGTCGAACACCAAGCTTGCGACCTTTGGCCTGACCCTCGATGACGTCGTGGGGGCTCTCGGGCGCCAAAATATGGAGGCGGCGTCGGGATTCTTCGATACGCCCACGGAGCGGATCTATTTGCGCCCGGATGGTCAATTCTCCGATCTCGATGCCATCCGCAACGCGCCAGTTCGGGCCGGCGCCCGCAGTTTTCGCCTTGGAGACGTTGCGGAGGTTCGGAGGGGTTACGTGGATCCGCCGCGGGACACCATGCGTTTCATGGGGCGGGATGCACTGGGCATCGGCGTCTCCATGCGGGGCGGGGGCGACATCATTGCCCTGGGTGGGCATCTCGACGACGCCGTGGCGCGGATTCAATCCCAATTGCCTGTGGGCCTTGCCCTCGAACGGGTGGCTGATCAGCCTCGGGCGGTGCAGCGCTCGGTGAATGAATTCGTCAGGACTTTGGCCGAGGCCGTGGTGATCGTCCTCGCCGTGAGCCTGCTTTCTCTTGGGCTGCGCACCGGTTTCGTCGTGGCCGTCACCATTCCCGTGGTTCTGGCGATCACCTTCCTTTTCATGCATCTTCTGGGTATCGGCTTGCACAAGATTTCCCTGGGCGCCCTGGTGCTGGCCCTCGGCCTTCTCGTGGATGACGCGATCATCGCCGTGGAGATGATGGCCACCAAGATGGAGGAAGGTTGGGACCGGGTCCGAGCGGCCGGGTTTGCCTTCACGTCCACGGCCATGCCCATGCTCTCCGGCACCCTCGTGACGGCTGCCGGGTTCCTGCCCATCGCCACGGCCGCCTCGAGCACCGGCGAGTACACCCGGTCGATCTTTCAGGTGACGGTGATTGCGCTCCTCGTTTCCTGGGGGGCGGCGGTGCTTTTTGTCCCCTACCTTGGATTCCATCTGCTTCCCGATCTCGCTCGGTCGTCGTCCCGCCCTGGGGCTGGAAAGCGTCTGCTTGTGCGTCTTTTCCCCCGATTTGCGGAAAGGCTCGGCCGCCCAGTTGCAGAGGGCGAGGCTGGGAACGGCGAGAATGAGCTGTATCAGACGGCTTTCTATCGCCGCTTCCGCGCCGTGGTGGATGGCTGCGTGGCCCATCGATGGGGCGTGATTCTCATCACCTTGATCCTTTTTGCTGCGTCCCTGTTTGCCTTCACCCGGGTGCCCCAGCAGTTTTTTCCAGATTCGACACGGCCAGAACTCCTCGTGGATTTGCGCCTTGCCGAAGGGTCTTCCTTCGCGGCCACCGAGGCCGCGGTTAAGCGGCTGGAGAGTCGCCTTGCTCAAGAGCCCGGCATCGAGAATTTCGTCGCTTATGTCGGCGCCGGTAGCCCGCGTTTCTACCTGCCCCTCGATCAGCAACTCAATCAGACCAATTTTGCCCAGTTCGTCATCCTCACCAAGGGGCCGGCGGAGCGCGAAGCGCTGCGCCAGCGTCTGATCGATGAGTTTGCGGCGGATCCGTCCGGTCTGCGGGTATCCATCGGACGCCTGGAAAATGGGCCGCCAGTGGGATTCCCGATCCAGTATCGCGTCAGCGGGCCAGACTTCGCGATGATTCACAAGATCGCCCACGAGGTGGCCACCGTCCTGCGCAACATGCCGGCGTTGTCGAATGTGCAACTGGATTGGGAAGAGGCGTCCAAGGTCGTGCGTCTGCATATTGACCAGGATAAGGTTCGACTGCTGGGCTTGTCGTCGCAGGAGATCGCGGCGTTTCTCAACACTTCGGTCAATGGCTTGGTGTTTTCCCAATTTCGTGAGGGAACCGAACTCATCGACGTAGTGCTGCGGGGTGCGGCTGCGGAGCGAACGCAACTCGCCCTCGTCCCGGATCTGGCGGTGCCGGTCCGCGGTGGGCGCAGCGTCCCTCTCTCCCAGGTGGCAACGATCGAGTATGGTTTTGAGGATGGAGTGATCTGGCGACGCAATCGCCTGCCCACGGTGACCGTGCGGGCAAATCTTTACGGAAGCACCCAGCCGGCGGAAGTGGTGGCCGCCTTGGCGCCGCCGTTAAAAAAGCTGGAGGCGGGCTTGCCCCTCGGGTACCGGCTGGAGGTGGGGGGCGCCGTTGAGGAAAGCGCCAAGGGTTCGGACTCCGTAGCTGTCGGAATGCCCCTCTTCATCCTGACGGTCCTGACCGTCCTGATGTGCCAGCTCCAGAGCTTTTCCCGCACCGCAATGGTCATCCTGACGGCGCCCCTGGGCCTCATTGGCGTGGCCGCCTTCCTCCTGCTTTTCGGCAAGCCCTTCGGCTTCGTGGCGATGCTCGGCACGATTGCCTTGTCGGGGATGATCATGCGCAATTCGGTAATTCTCGTGGATCAGATCCGCCAAGATCGGGAAGCCGGGCGTCCGGCCTGGGAAGCCATTGTCGAATCGACGGTGCGCCGCTTCCGGCCCATCATGCTCACCGCGGCGGCGGCAATCCTTGCGATGATTCCCCTGACCCGAAGCGCCTTTTTTGGGCCGATGGCCGTGGCGATCATGGGCGGCTTGACGGTGGCAACCATCCTGACCCTGCTGTTTCTGCCCGCACTGTATGCTGCGTGGTACCGCGTGCGCCGGTCGTGAGGGGCCGTGTTGGGCCGGATCCTGCCAGGACAGCCCAGGTCCGAGTCAAGTCGGCTAGAATAAAAGCCATTTTCGACCGAGCATTTATTAGCGTAAACTAATACAGAGTCAGGGAGCCCTAAAATGAACTTCGAACGCGCACGCTTCAACATGGTCGAGCAGCAGGTTCGCCCCTGGGATGTGCTTGATCCTGCCGTGCTGGATGTGATGATGCGGGTGCGGCGGGAGGAATTCGTTCCCCAGGCCTATCGGTCCATCGCCCTTTCCGAGGCGGTAATCCCCCTGCCTTGTGGTCAGAGCATGTTGCCCCCCGTGATCGAGGGCAAGGTGCTGCAGGCCGTGCAAGTGCGCAAGGAGGATCAGGTCCTTGAGATCGGGGCGGGCTCCGGCTATTTCGCGGCGTTGTTGGCGGCCCAGGCGGCTTGGGTCCGGACCATTGAGATCGAGCCGGAACTGGTGCGCCTCGCCGCGGCCAACCTGGCGGGCGCTGACGTGCACAACGTCATTGTCGAGGACGGCGATGGGGCTCAGGGCTGGGCCAAGAACGCGCCCTATGATGTGATCGTGGTGTCGGGAAGCCTGCCCATGCTGCCGCCCGCGCTGACGGACCAGCTCAAGGTGGGCGGCCGCTTGTTCGCCTTCGTCGGTGAAGCACCGGTGATGGTGGCCCGGCGGGTCACTAAGGTGGCGGAGGGGCAGCTTCGCACCGAAGACCTGTTCGAAACCCTGGCGCCCCCACTGAAAAACGCAGTCAAGCACGAATCTTTTACTTTTTGAGGCACCCCATGCAGCAGGTCTCCTCGGCGCAGCTTTCCGCCTGGCTTCAGGATCCGGCGCGGGACAAACCGCTCCTCCTCGATGTTCGGGAGCCGCCGGAATTCGCGATCTGCCGCATCGAAGGCTCGACCTTGATGCCCATGAATACTGTTCCGGCCCGCCTTGGCGAATTGGATCCGGCGGGCGAGGTGGTGGTGATTTGTCATCACGGCGGACGTAGCATGCAGGTGGCCATGTTCCTGGAGCGGCAGGGGTTTGAAAGGGTCATCAATCTTGCTGGCGGGGTGGACGGGTGGGCTATCCAGGTCGATCCGTCCATGACCCGGTATTGACCGCCGTGACTGGCAAAGTGATGCGGCTGCAATTGGTGCTCGCGCTCGCGCTGGCTTCCGCGGGGGGCAGCGCCCATGCGGGCGATTTGTTGCAGTCCTACCGGGATGCCGCGAGCCATGATGCCCAGTTCGCCGCCGCCAGAGCCCAGTTTGATGCGGACCAGGAGAAGCTGCCGCAGGGCCGGGCAGGGCTCCTGCCCACCCTCGGGTTGACGGGCAATACCACCTACAACAATTTTGACGTCAAGTCCCAGGGGTTTGATCTCGTCCGGCGCGGCAATACCAACGCCTATGCGGTTCAATTGTCCCAACCCCTCTTCCGCTGGCAAAACTGGGTGCAGTACAAGCAGGGTGAACTGCAGACCGGCTTGGGCGCGGTGCGCTTCGAGCAGGCTCGGCAGGATCTCATCCTGCGGGTCGCGCAGGCGTATTTCGATGTGCTCAATGCCCAGGATGCGCTGGCGGCGCTGACCGCGCTGCGGGTCGCGGCCGGTCAGCAACTGGAACTGGCGAAGAGCAGTTTCGACGTCGGCACCGTCACCATTACCGACGTCCATGAGGCCCAGTCCCGGTCCGACCTGGCGACGGCGCAAGAGATCGCCGCCCAGAGCGATCTGGATGTGAAATACCAAGCGCTGGCCCTCATCGTCGGCAAGGAGCCGGGGGCGCTGGCAGCGCTGCGCAAAGGGGTCGGATTGGCGCGCCCGCAGCCCGACGCGGTGGGGGATTGGGTGCAGTCGGCCGAAGGGGGTAACCTGGGCGTTCAGGCCCAGCAACTGGCGCTGGAAATCGCTGAGCGTGAGGTTGAGCGGGCGCGGGCGGGGCACCTGCCGACCGTCGATCTGGTGGCCTCCTACGGGCATTCCAAGAGCCGATCGACGACGTCGGAAGATTTTCCATCGGCCTCTTCCGGGGTGGCACGTTCGGACGGATCGACCATTGGTGTGCAACTTAACCTGCCGCTTTTTGCGGGGGGGGGCATCAGTTCCCGGGCACGGGAAGCCAGCGCCTTGCGGCAAAAGGCCCTGTCTGATCTCGACGGTGCCCGTCGTGCCGCCAATCTCGCGGCCCGCCAGGCTTACCTGGGCGTCACGAGCGGAATGGCTCAGGTCAAGGCGTTGGAGGCGGCGGAAATGTCGTCCCTGTCCTCCCTCGAAGCCAACAAACTGGGTTATGAGGTGGGGGTCCGCATCAACATCGACGTGCTCAATGCCCAGACCCAACTGGCCGATGCCCGCAGGCAACTCGCCAAAGCGCGCTACGACACGCTTGTCGCCCAACTCCGGCTCAAAGCGGCTGCCGGTACCCTTGGCGAGGACGACGTGGCGAGCCTCAACGCCCTGCTCGGCACGCCCTGATCAACGAAGTCCCGGGGACTCGCCGACGAGTGGGGCGATCAATGCCAGGGTGCGTGCCGTGGCTCCCTGATGGGCTTTGACGAAGGCCTTTCCTGACTGGCCCATCCGGGCCTGTCGATCCGGGTCCGCCAGAATTTTCAAAGCTTCCGCCATGCCGTCCCGTACGTCGCGGGCTCGCCAGGCTGCGCCGTGATCGCAGGCCTCCACCGTGACCTGAGCGAAGTTGAAGGTGTGGGGGCCGATCACGACCGGGCAACCCATGGCACAGGCTTCGATCAGGTTCTGGCCGCCCAATGGCTGCCAACTTCCGCCAATCAGCGCGACCTGCGCGGCCCCGTAGTAGGCGAACATCTCGCCCATGGAATCCCCAAGCCACACCCGGCTGTCCCCGGCGATGGGCCGGTCGTCCGAGCGGCGCTGAACGGCCAGACCTCGATCCCGGGCGAGCGCTGCTACCTCGTCGAATCGTTGCGGATGACGGGGCACCAGGGCAAGCACTACCTCGGCTGGTGCCATCTCGGCAAAGGCGTCCAGAATCAGGCTCTCCTCGCCTTCCCGGGTGCTGGCGGCCAGGAGCAGGGGGCGCCCGCCGGCACCTTGGCGAAAGTGGTCGCCCAGGATGCAGAGTGCGGCAGGGGGCTCAGCGTCGAACTTCACATTGCCGGTCAGATGCACGGGGTGGGCGCCCAGGGTCTCCAGGCGGCGTCCATCGTCGGGCGTCTGGGCGCCGACGTACCGCAAACTGGCCAGAGCCGGTACTGCCAGGGCGCGAATGCGCTGATAACCCTGGGCCGAGCGCGCCGAGAGGCGGGCGTTGGCCAGGACGAGCGGGACCTGCGCTTTGGCGCAGGCGGCAAAGAGGTTGGGCCACACCTCGGTTTCCATGATTAGCCCCAGCACGGGCCGGGTGCGGGCCAGGAAACGCGCCGTGGCCCAGGGAAGGTCGTAGGGTAGATAGCACTGAATAACTCGGGGTTCCTCACCGAACAACTCGGCTCCGGTGGCGCGCCCGGTGGGCGTCATGTGGGTGAGGAGAAGGTGGTGGGCGGGGTAACGCTGGAGCATCTGACGGATCAGTCCGGCCGCGGCCCGCGTCTCACCCACCGAGACCGCATGCACCCAGAGCAGGGGCATTGTGAGGGACGGGCCATACCCAAATCGCTCGGCCAGATGCTCCAGGTAGGCAGGCTGACGGCGGCTGCGCCACAGCAGGCGCAAGAGCACCGCGGGCAGGGCGATGCACCAGAGCAGGGTGTAGAGCAAGCGGGCGAACATGGACGCTCGTGGGGATCAGGGCGAGCCAGTATACCGGCCTGCGATGGGTGCGACAGGGCGTGCTGCGGGGGCAAAAAGGGGGAGGGGGGCAGCTTGGCATATAATCATCCCCTTTGCTGCAATGCAGCCAGTTTCCCTTGACCGAGTGAGGGTGGGGTCCATGAAAGTCCTTGTGACAGGCGCAGCCGGTTTCATTGGCATGCATGCCTCCGAGCGGTTGCTTGCCCGGGGCGACGAAGTCGTCGGCCTCGATAACCTGAACGATTATTACGACGTCCGGCTCAAGGAAGACCGCCTGGCGCGCCTCACCCCCCGCTCCGGGTTCAAGTTCGTCAAACTCGATGTCGCCGACCGGCCGGGTATGGAGGCACTGTTTGCGGAAGAGAAATTTGATCGGGTGATTCACCTGGCGGCCCAGGCCGGAGTGCGCTATTCGCTCGTCAATCCCCACGCCTACGTGGAGAGCAACCTGGTCGGCTTCATCAACATTCTCGAGGGCTGCCGCCACAACAGGGTGGGTCATCTCGTGTATGCCAGCAGTTCCAGCGTCTATGGCGGCAATACGACGATGCCGTTTTCCGAGCATCACAGCGTGGACCACCCCGTCAGCATCTACGCCGCCACGAAAAAGGCCAACGAACTGATGGCCCACACCTACAGCCATCTTTATCGTCTGCCGACGACCGGGCTCCGTTTCTTCACAGTCTACGGCCCCTGGGGGCGGCCGGACATGGCGCTCTTCCTGTTTACCAAGGCGATGCTGGAGGGCCGTCCGATCGACGTGTTCAACCATGGCCGCATGCAGCGGGATTTCACCTACGTCGACGACATCGTCGAGGGTGTGATTCGCGTTCTCGACCGCGCCGCTGAGGCCGATCCGGCCTATGATCCCGCCGGCGCCGACCCGGCCCGCAGCAATGCGCCCTACCGGGTCTTCAATATCGGAAATCAGGGGCCGGTGGAACTGATGGCCTTCATCGAAGCCATCGAAAAGGCCCTCGGGCGGACGGCGGAAAAGAACTTGTTGCCGCTCCAGCCTGGTGATGTGCCAGCGACCTATGCCGACGTAACGGAACTCGCCGAATGGACGGGCTTTCATCCCGGTACGCCGATTGAAACCGGGGTGGCCCGCTTCGTCGAGTGGTACCGCCAATACTATTCGGCCTGATCGGGCAGTCTCGACGCGGCCCAGAGAGGACGTAATGGCAAACAAATCGGCTCCGGTTGCCCTGATCACAGGGGTTACCGGACAGGACGGGGCCTATCTCGCCGAGCTTCTGCTCGCCAAAGGTTACGAGGTCCATGGGATCAAGCGGCGGACCTCGCTCTTCAATACAGACCGTATCGATCATCTCTACCAGGACCCGCATGTCACCGACCGTCGTTTTATCCTGCACTACGGGGATCTGACGGATTCGACGAGCTTGGTCCGGGTGATCCAGAAGATCCAGCCCGACGAGATCTACAACCTGGCCGCTCAATCCCATGTCGCCGTGAGCTTCGAGGAGCCGGAATACACCGCCAACGCCGACGGCATCGGCGCCCTACGGCTCTTGGAGGCCATCCGCATACTTGGCCTGGAAAAGAAAACCCGTTTTTACCAGGCGAGCACCTCGGAGCTTTACGGCTTGGTACAGGAGATCCCCCAGCGGGAAACGACGCCCTTCTACCCTCGCAGCCCCTACGCCTGCGCAAAGCTCTACGCTTACTGGATCACCGTCAATTACCGGGAAGCCTATGGGATGTATGCTTGTAATGGCATCCTCTTCAACCATGAGTCACCGGTTCGTGGTGAAACCTTCGTGACCCGCAAGATCACCCGCGCCATGGCGCGGATTGCCCTGGGCCTGCAGGACTGCCTCTACCTCGGCAATCTCAGCGCCCTGCGGGACTGGGGCCACGCCCGCGACTACGTTGAAATGCAATGGCTGATGCTGCAGCAGACGCAGGCCGAGGATTACGTGATCGCCACCGGGGTCCAGTACAGCGTCCGCCAGTTTGTCGAGTTCGCTGCGGCGGAGTTGGGGATTCACTTGCGTTTTGAAGGGATTGGAGTCGAAGAGATCGGAGTCATCGACAGCATCGCACCTGGGCCCGCCGCCGCAGGGACGTCGCCTCGGGTGGAGGTCGGACAGGTGGTCGTGCGCGTCGATCCGCGCTATTTCCGTCCGAGTGAGGTGGAAACCTTGCTCGGCGACCCGTCCAAGGCCAGCCGGCAACTGGGTTGGCGTCCCCGGACAACGCTGCCGGAACTCGTCCGTGAAATGGTGGAGGCGGATTACACTGCCGCCCAGCGGGACGCGCTGGTCAAGCAGGCGGGCTATCAGGCCTACGATTATCACGAGTAGCCGAACCGGTCATGGATCTGAATGCCCCAATCTTTGTTGCCGGCCATCGGGGCTTGGTGGGCTCAGCCCTCATGCGAGCCCTGCAGGCCCGAGGCTATCAAAACCTTCTCACCCGTACCCATGCGGATTTGGATCTGACGGACGCTGTGGCGACGGAGGCGTTCTTTGCCGCGGAGCAGCCGGAATATGTCTTTATGGCGGCCGCCCGGGTGGGTGGAATCCTAGCCAACAACACCTATCCGGCCGAGTTCATCCGCGACAACCTGGTGTTGCAGGCCAACGTCATCCACAGTGCCTGGCGTCACGACGTCACGCGTCTGCTGTTCCTCGGTTCGAGCTGCATCTACCCGAAGTTCGCGCCTCAGCCGATGCGGGAGGAGCATCTGCTCACCGGGCCCCTCGAGCTAACCAATCGGCCCTACGCGCTGGCTAAGATTGCCGGTATTGAAATGTGCTGGAGCTACAACCGGCAATACGGTACCCGTTTCATCGCGGCAATGCCGACGAACCTTTATGGCCCGGGGGACAACTACGACCTCGCCAACTCCCACGTCCTCCCCGCCCTCATCCGCAAAATGTACGAGGCGCGCCAGCAGGGCGCAGAATCCGTGACGGTCTGGGGCACCGGAACGCCGCGCCGCGAATTTCTCCACAGCGACGACATGGCCGATGCGTGCCTCCACATCATGACCTTGTCGGACGAGGGCCTGGCCCCGTTGATGCGCACCGATGAGCCGCCCCTCGTCAATATCGGTTGCGGCGAGGACCTCAGTATTG
>JAEUNY010000177.1 GCA_016791005.1 Zoogloeaceae bacterium | reverse complement strand
GTGGGCAAGGCGGTGCAGGCCGCCTGGTTGGCCCTGGACGTCGCCCAATGCGGCTACTGCCAGTCCGGGCAGATCGTCGCCGCCACGGCGCTCCTCAAGGCCAACCGGACCCCTTCCGACGCCGACATCGACGCTGCCCTCGCTGGCAACCTGTGCCGCTGCGGAACCTACGTGCGCATTCGCGCCGCCATCCACCAGGCCGCCAAGGCCCTGGCCTGAGGAGCGCCCAGATGACTGCCCGCATCGTCAACGAAAGCCGCCGCCGCTTCCTGCAAGGCAGCGCAGGCCTCACGCTCGCCATCTACCTTGCCCCCGCCGAGGCGGCCCGCAAGGCCGCCAAGCCCCTCGTCCAGTTCGAGCCCAGCGCCTTCGTGCGGATCGGCAGCGACAACACCGTCACCGTCATTTCCAAGCACCTGGAAATGGGCCAGGGCACCTACACCGGGCTGGCCACCATCGTGGCGGAAGAACTCGACGCCGCCTGGGGCCAGGTGCGGGTCGAAGGCGCACCGGCGGATGCCAAGCGCTTCAACAACTTATTTTTTGGTCCCTTCCAGAGCACCGGCGGCAGCACGGCGATAGCCAATTCCTGGCAGCAGCTGCGTCAGGCCGGCGCCAGCGCCCGGGCGATGCTGGTGTCGGCGGCGGCGCGGCGCTGGAACGTGTTGCCCGGTAGCCTCGTGGTCGAGGCTGGCGTGGTCCGCCACCCGGAGAGCCGGCGCAAGGCCAGCTTTGGCGAGTTGGCCGAAGCAGCGTCCCGGGAGAGCGTGCCCGCCGACGCCCCCCTCAAGGACCCCAAGGATTTCAAACTGATTGGCCGCCATGCGCCCCGCAAGGACGCCCAGGCAAAGATTACCGGCCGTGCCCAATTCACCCAGGACGTCCAGTTGCCGAACATGTTGGTGGCGGTGGTGGCCCACCCGCCCCGCTTTGGCGCCACGGTGAAGGGTTTCGACCCTGCGCCGATCCTCGCCATGCCCGGGGTGGTGGAAGTGGTTGCCATTCCCTCTGGCGTGGCGGTGCTGGCGCGGGACACCTGGTCCGCCATCCAGGGGCGCAACGCCCTCAAGGTCGATTGGGATGAATCGAAGGCCTTCCGCCTCGGCAGCGCGGAAATCCTCGCCCGCTACCGGCAACTCGCCCGCAAGCCGGGCAAGGCCGCCCGCAGCGAAGGAGCGACGGCCCCGGCCCTCTACTCGGCCGCCAAGGTCCTCGAAGCGACCTACGACTTCCCCTACCTCGCTCACGCCGCGATGGAGCCCATGAATTGCGTGGTGCACCTCAAGGCCGACGGGTGCGAGATCTGGAACGGTGAGCAGTTCCACACCGCCGACCAGATGAAGGTCGCGGGCCTCCTGGGCCTGCAGGCCGAGCAGGTGACGATTCACATGCTCTACGCCGGGGGCAGCTTCGGCCGCCGCGCCAGCACGACCTCCGACTATGTTCTCGAGGCCGTCTCCATCGCCAAGGCGAGCACCCAGGGGGCGCCGGTCAAGCTTATCTGGACGCGGGAGGATGACATGCGGGCGGGCTATTTCCGCCCCCTGTTCCACCATCGCATCTCCGCCGGGCTTGATGCCCAGGGCAGGCCGGTGGCGTGGCATCAGCGCTTGGTCGGCCAGTCCATCATAGCGGGCTCGCCCTTCGCCGGCATGATCAAGGACGGCATCGACCCGGTTTCCGTCGAAGGCGCGGCAAACCTGCCCTACGCCGTCCCCAACCTGCAGGTCGAACTCCACACGCCGGACGACATCGGCGTACCGGTGCTGTGGTGGCGCTCCGTCGGTTCCACCCATACTGCCTATTCGACCGAGACCTTTGTGGACGAACTGGCCCAGGCGGCCGGCCAGGATCCGGTCGCCTACCGCCTGGCCCTCCTCGGCGACGCCCACCCCCGCCATGTGGGGGTGCTCAAGCTCGCTGCGGAGAAGGCTGGCTGGGGCAGGCCACTGGCCGCCGGGCCCGCCGGCACCCGGCGCGGACGGGGCGTCGCCGTTCACGAGAGCTTCAACACCTTTGTCGCCCAGGTCGCCGAAGTGAGCATCGGCGCGGACGGCGCCATCAAGGTCGATCGCATCGTCGCCGCCGTCGATTGCGGCATCGCCATCAACCCCGACAACGTGCGAGCCCAGGTGGAGGGTTCCGTGGCCTTCGCCCTCTCTGCCGCACTGCAGGGAGCGATCACCCTCAAGGACGGCATGGTCGAGCAGTCCAACTTCCACGACTATGCGCCGCTGCGCATCAACCAGATGCCGGCCGTGGAGGTTCATATCGTCCCCTCGCCGGAGGCCCCCACCGGCATCGGCGAGCCGGGTGTGCCTCCGGTCGCCCCGGCCGTGGCCAACGCCATCGCCGCT
Organism: Zoogloeaceae bacterium; assembly: GCA_016791005.1. Classification (GTDB taxonomy): domain Bacteria; phylum Pseudomonadota; class Gammaproteobacteria; order Burkholderiales; family Rhodocyclaceae; genus JAEUNX01. Next base: position 2,326 of record JAEUNY010000177.1, on the reverse strand, counting down.
GCCACGGGCAAGCGCCTGCGCAGCCTGCCCTTCGACCCGGCCCAACTCAAGACCTGAGATGGACAGCCCCGATCTCCAGGTGCTGCAGGGCATTCAGCGCTGGAGCGATGCTGGCGAGGGCTTCGTGCTGGTCACCGTGGCGCGAACCTGGGGATCGGCCCCCCGGCCGCCCGGCGCCTGGCTGGCCCTGCGGCAAGACGGGGCCACCCTCGGCTCGGTGTCGGGCGGCTGCGTCGAGGACGACCTCGCCCGACGGCTGGCGGCCGGGGAATTCGACCGTGGCCCGCCGCGCCTTCTCACCTACGGGGTGACCCGGGATGAGGCGGCCCGCTTCGGCCTGCCCTGCGGCGGCACCCTCGAACTCATTCTGGAACCCGCGCCCAGCGCGGCAGGCTTGACGGATCTCGCCCGACGGATCGCCGCCGGCGAGCTCGCGCGCCGGACCATCGATCTCGCCACCGGTACTGTCACCGTGGAGGATGCCACCCGGGATGACGCCCTGACCTGGGACGGCCGCCGGCTCTCCACCGTCCATGGCCCGCGCTGGCGGCTCTTCGTGGTGGGCGCCAACCAGATCGCGCGCTGCCTCGCGCCCATGGCCCAGATCCTCGACTACGCGGTGACGGTGTGCGATCCCCGGGTGGAACACACCAGCCAGTGGGACGTGCCCGGGGTGGTCCTCACCACCGAGATGCCGGACGACGCCGTGCTCGCCTTCGCGCCGGACCCCCACGCCGCCGTGGTGACCCTCACCCACGACCCCAAGCTCGACGACCTCGCGCTCCTCGAGGCCCTCAAATCCCCGGCCTTCTACGTCGGGGCGCTGGGTGCCCGCCGCACCAATGCCGCCCGGCGCGCCCGCCTGCTGGAACATTTCGACCTCAGCGCGGAAGAGGTGGGGCGCCTCCACGGCCCCGTCGGCCTCGCCATCGGCAGCCGCACCCCGGCGGAGATCGCGGTGGCCATCCTCGCCCATCTCACCGCCCTGCGCCGCGGGGCCAGCGTTGGCCTCGCCGCGCCGAGCGCGGCGCTCGAGCCGGCCCGGTGTGGACACCCCTGAGCCACCGCCCGGCCCCTGGGTGACCCTCTTTCTGGCCGCCGGCCAGGCTCGCCGCTTCGGCGCCGACAAGCTCCTGGCCCCCCTGCCCGGCGGGGAGGCGGTCGCCCTGGTGGCGGCCCGTCATCTGCTCCAGGGGCTGGGTCCGCGCCCGCGACCGATCGCCGTGCTCCGCCCCGAACAGACCGAACTGGGCCGCCGACTCGCCGCCCTGGGCTTCGGGCTGCTTCCCTCCCCGTCGGCCCGCCTCGGCCTGGGGCATAGCATCGCCGCGGGGGTGGCGGCGACCGCCCGCGCCGCCGGCTGGCTCCTCATCCTGGCCGACATGCCGGGGATCCAGGCCCGGACCGTGGCCAGTCTGGCTCAGCAGATGGATTCCGGCGCCGGTGCCGTGGCCCCCGAGTACCGGGGGCAGCGCGGCCATCCCGTCGGATTCGGTGCCCGCTGGGGGGCAGCGCTCCAGGCCCTGCGGGGCGACCAGGGTGCACGGGCCGTGCTTGCCGCGGCGGGGACGGAACTTGTTCGAGTCGTCACCGATGACCCCGGCGTACTGCAGGACATCGACACCCCTGCAGACCTCGCCGGCTGGCCGTTGCGGACGACCGGCGAACTTCCCCCGCCCTGACGGGTCCCAAATTCGACCGCGCCACGTCGCCCCGCGCCCCACCTATAATCCGCGGCATTCGTTTTTCCCCATTCCGGGCGCTTACCCGTCGCCCCGCCGCCCGCCGCTTCGGAGTCCTTTTCCATGCCCGCCCTCACCAACGAGGTGGTCTTCCTGCTTCTCATCTTCGGTCTGATGGTGATCCCCCGGGCCGTCCAGCGCTTCCGCATTCCGGCCCCCCTGACTGCCTTCGCCTTCGGCATGCTCGCCGCCAGCCTTTTCGCGGCGGAGGGCCAGCGCGACACCCTGGCGCTGATGGCGACCCTGGGAATTTCGTCCCTGTTCCTCTTCGCGGGACTGGAGATCGACTTCGAATCCCTGAAGCGGGGGCGTTGGCCCCTGGCGGGCCATCTGGCGGCGCGCTCGGTCACCATCACGGCGGCGAGCTATGTGGCCGAGGCCTACTTCGCCACCCCCTGGCAGGTCGGCGCCCTCCTCGCCCTTGCGGTGGTGACGCCATCGACGGGCTTCATCCTCGACACCCTCTCGGCCCTCGGCCTGAGCGAGGAGGAACGCTATTGGGTCAAACTCAAGGCCATCGGCGGAGAGTTGCTGGCCCTGGTGGTCCTCTTCGTGGTCCTCCAGTCCTCGTCACTCCTCCACCT
>JAEUNY010000167.1 GCA_016791005.1 Zoogloeaceae bacterium | reverse complement strand
ACCTGCATGTTCATGATGTCCTGGTAGGCCGATACAAGCCTGTTGCGGACCTGGACCATTTGCTGGAATGACAGGTTCGCCTTCTGCAAATTCACCATGACGTCCTGGAGATTCGCGTTCGGGTCGCCGCTGGAAAACCCCTGGGCCATCTGCTGAGCATCCTTCTGGGCAGCGCTCACCTGTTCCAGCGCGCTTTGCAGGGCCTGGCCAAAATCCACGCCCCCCGCCTCGGCCGAGGCCTGGGCCGGCTTCGCGGCCGCCGCCTGGGCGACCGAACGCATTTCGTTCAAGACTTGATTGATTCCGGCACTATCCATGACATGCCCCCGAAGTCGCCGCCGTCCGAGCCTGGCCGTCGGTTTACCAATCCATTGGTTCAGTGTAGCAGAGCAAACCCCGTGCCCGAAGGATTAACGCCCCCCAGCGTGCAGCCCATCGCTCTCAGACCTCGAATCCCTCGCTCCGGTACTGCTGAAGCTTGTATCGCAAGGTGCGTTCAGAGATCCCGAGCTTTTCCACCGCCCGCCGGCGCGAGCCCCCGACCGCCTTCAGGGTGGAGAGAATATGTTCCCGCTCCAGATCCCGCATCGCCGCCGGCGCTGCCGACGACGGCGCGGCAAAATTTTCCGCCTTGACCTCATACGCCGCGGGCGGCACCACCGGAACAGGAAGACAAAGCGCCAGGATCGCCGGAGCGATGATCTCCCCACTGGCCAGAATCATTGCGCGCTGGACGGTGTTTTCCAGCTCCCGCACATTTCCCGGCCAGCCGTAGGTCGTCAAACAGGCTTCGGCCTCGGGGGAAAATCGCGCATGGCGCCGCATTCGGTCACCGTGGCGCTGAAGAAAATGCCTCGCCAGGGGCACGACGTCAGCACGCCGCTCGCGGAGCGACGGGATCGCCAGGGGAAACACATTGAGGCGGTAATACAGGTCCTCGCGGAACCGCCCTGCGGCCACTTCGGCCGGCATGTCCCGGTTGCTCGTCGCCAGCACCCGGATATCCAAAGGAATGGCCTTCTTTCCGCCCACCCGCTCCACTTCCCGTTCCTGCAGGACACGCAGCAATTTGGCCTGCAACCCAAGGGGCATCTCGGAAATCTCGTCGAGGAGCAGCGTTCCTCCCTGGGCCTGCTCGAACTTGCCCGGCTGAGCGTTTTGCGCACCGGTAAAGGCACCCCGCTCGTAGCCGAACAAGGTCGCCTCGAGAAGATTCTCCGGAATCGCCGCACAGTTGATGGCGACGAAGGGGCCCGCCTTACGCGGCGAATGGCTGTGGATGTAGCGGGCGAAGACCTCCTTGCCGGTCCCCGACTCGCCGGCCAGCATCACGGTGGCATCGGTCTCCGCCACCCGGGCCGCGAGGGCGAGGGTCTGGACAGTCGCCGCATCCGCCGCCACCAGTTCGCTATCCCCCGGAGGAACCGCCGCATAGCGCCGCACCCGCTCGAGGAGGGCATCGGGCTCAAAGGGCTTCATGAGGAAGTCGCAGGCGCCGCCCCGCATGGCCGCGACGGCTGACCCCACGTCCCCATAGGCGGTCATGATGAGCACGGGAAGCTGCGGCCAGCGTGCCCGCAGCGCATCGAGGAGCGCCAGGCCATCCATCGGCTGCATGCGCAAATCAGTGACCACGAGCTGGAAGCCGCCCTCAGCCGCCACCTCCAGGGCCCCTGGGCCCCCGTCCACCGCAATGACCCGATGCCCCGCCATCTCCAGGGTGAGGGACACCGCATCCCGCAGCGCGGCGTCATCTTCGACCACCAGGATGTTCAGGTTCTCGATCATGGAATGTCCTTCTCGCGGCTCCGGGATCCCTCGCCGCTCAGGGGCAGGGAAAGTATGAAGGTAGAGCCGGCTCCCGGCGCCGAGTGAAGCTCGATATCGCCCCCATGGGCCCGAGCGACGCCCTGGGCGATGGCCAGCCCCAATCCGGTGCCCTCCGCCCGCGTGGTAAAGAACGGCTCGAACAGTCGACCCTGAAGCGCGGGGTCGATTCCCCGGCCAGAGTCCTTGACGGCGAATCGGGCCAGATCGCCCTCGACCGCCACTTGAAGCGTCACATCGCCCCCCGAGGGCGTCGCCTCGAAGGCATTTTCCAGGAGATTGGTCAGTGCGCCGCCCAAGCCCTTCCGGTCCCCTTCGATCATGACCCCAGGTGCCGCGCCCTCCGCCGTCATGGCAATCCCTTTGGCCCGGGCCACCGGTTCCAGCGTGTGGTGCAACTCGCCGACCAGATCGGCCACGGCGAACCGCTCCGGCTCAAGACGCTCGCCCCGGGCAAACAGCAGCATGTCCGCGATGAGCCGCTCCAGGTGATGGAGCCGCTCCACCGCCCGATCCGCCACGCGCGCCCGGTCGGCGGGGCTGAGGGTCGGCTGCCGGAGGTTGCCGGTGTAGAGGAGCGCCGCCGCCAAGGGGGTCCGCAGCTGGTGGGCAAGTCCCGCCACCATTTCCCCCATGGCCGCGAGCCGCTCGTTGCGTTCTGCCGCGAGGCGCAGGCGATGGCGGTCCGTGACGTCGTGGATCAGGACAATCCGCCCTTCGCCGGATTCCAGCTCGGTCTCCGCCAGATTCACGCGCCGCGGCCCTGCCGCGCCCGCCAGCGTCCATTCGCCCGGGGTCTCGGCCGCCTGGAGGCGGGCCGCGGTTTCCCCCCAGGACCGGCCATCGACGTCGGCGCCAAAGAGGGCCAGCGCTGCGCGGTTGCATTGCACGACGCGCCCGCTGCGGTCCAGCACCACCACCCCGGCCGGCAAGGCCGCCATGAGGACCGTCATCCGCTCTGTCAGTCCCGCCACTTCGCCCTGCAAGGCCGCATACGCCTCGGACAACTCCTGTGAGGCCTTGCTGAACAGGGCAAACGCCTCGGCCAGCTGGGCGATGTCGAGGGGCCCATCCTGGGGATTTGGCGCGGTGGCCGGCACGGTCGGCGGGCTCATGGGCGGACGGATTGATTCATGGGACGTCAGACTATGCCACTCGGCTTCCCAGCGCCCGGCAAATAGGCGGCAAAAACTGCCGCTTATTCCTTCACGGTGGTGGCCCAGCCCCCCGCACAATGCCGCCATCCGTCAATGGGATGCCCATCGAACCTCGATCATGGCCACCGCCGACACCCTCGCCGCCCCGCCTTCGCCCTTCCAGACGATGGCCCAGAACATCGCGGCCCTCAGCCAGCGCCAGAAGCTGGCCATGGGGGCGGCGCTGGCCGTTGCGCTGGCCTTGCTGATGGGCGTCTTCCTGTGGAGCCGGCAGCCGGATTACGCGGTGCTGTTCTCCAACCTGGAGGAGCGGGACGGCGGCGCCATCGTCAATGCCCTGACCCAGCAGAACATTCCCTACCGTTTCTCGCCCAGCGGCGGCGCGATCCTGGTGCCGGCCAATCAAGTCCATGACGTGCGCCTCAAGCTCGCTGCCCAGGGGCTGCCGCGGGGTGGGATGGTCGGCTTCGAATTGATGGAGAACCAAAAGCTTGGCGTCTCCCAATTCCATGAGCAGGTGAACTTCCAGCGCGCCCTGGAAGGCGAACTGGCCCGCACCATCCAGGCTGTGGCCGCCGTGGCCTCGGCGCGGGTCCATCTGGCCATCCCCAAACAGACCGCCTTCCTGCGGGACGAGCAAAAACCCACGGCTTCGGTGCTGGTGAATCTCCACTCGGGCCGCCGGCTGGAGCCCACCCAGGTGGCGGGCATCGTCCATCTGGTCGCCTCCAGCGTGCCTCACCTCGCCAACGACGCCGTCAGCGTCGTCGATCAGAACGGCAATCTCCTCACCGTGAAGCAGGACCCCTTGCGCGCGGCGGGGCTCGACCCGACCCAGCTCAAATATGTGCAGGAGTTGGAGGACAGCTACATCAAGCGGATCGAGGCGATCCTGACCCCGGTGATTGGCGATGGCAACTTCAAGGCCCAGGTCACCGCCGATGTGGATTTCAATCAGACCGAGCAGACCGCGGAAACCTTCAAACCGAATCCGCCCCCCGACCAGCAAGCCATCCGCAGCCAGCAATCCAACGAAAGCACCACTCGCGAGCCCGGTCCGCAGGGCGTGCCCGGCGCCCTCTCGAACCAACCGCCGGTGCCCGCCACGGCGCCCATTACCACGCCCCCCGCGCCGGGCACCCCCGCCGGGGCCGGTGGCACCCAGGCCGCGGCGCCTCCGCTGTCCAGCAATCGCAGCTCCACCATCAATTACGAGGTGGACCGCACCATTCAGCACACCCGGGTCGCCCTCGGCGCCATCAAGCGTCTCTCGGTCGCCGTGGTGCTCAACCATCGTTCGGAGACCGATCCGGCGGGCAAGACCAAGACCACCCCGCTCTCTGACGCCGAGATCAAGCAGATCACCGACCTGGTCCGGGAGGCCATGGGCTTCAACGCCCAGCGCGGAGACAGCCTGAACGTCGCCAGTAGTCCCTTCGCCGCGGTGACCCGCGAAGCCCCGCCGGAAGCCCCGGTGTGGAAGGACCCGGATGTCCAGGACATGGCCAAGGAGGCCCTCAAATACCTGATCATTCTGGGAGTCCTCGCCTTCATCGCCTTTGGCATCATCCGGCCCCTCCTCAAGACCGTCATGCCGCCCCCGCCGGAACCGGAGGCCGCCGAGGGCGAGGCGGTGGAAGCCGAGGCCGGCGAGGAAGGGGAAGCGACGATCTCTGCTGAAGCCCTGGCCGCGAGCGACTACGAAACCCGACTCACCAAGATCAAGGAAATGGCCCATGCCGACCCACGGGCCATGGCCGGCCTGATCAAGGAATGGATCGGCACCGCTGGAGACGGCAAGAAATGAGCTCCGCCGAGGAAGGCCTCGAAAAAGCCGCCCTGCTCCTCCTAACCCTGGGCAGCGACGAAGCGGCGGAAGTCCTCAAGCACCTCGGCCCCCGGGAAGTCCAGCGCCTAGGCCTGGCGATGGCCAAGATGCAGCCCCAGCCCCGCAGCAAGGTCGAGCCCCTGCTGGACGAGGTGGAGGCCCACTTCGGCAAGGGCGCGTCGATCCATGCGGACGAGGAAAAGATCCGCGACATGCTCACCAAGGCCCTCGGGGACGACCGTGCCGCCCACCTGCTTTCCCGCGTGCTGCAAGGTTCGGACACCGCTGGGATTGAAAGCCTCAAGTGGATGGACCCGGCCACCGCTGCCGACCTCATCAAGAACGAGCACCCGCAGATCATCGCCACGATCCTGGTGCACCTGGAATTCGACCAGGCCGGCGAGATCCTCAAGCATTTCACCGAGCGCCTGCGTAACGACGTCATCCTGCGCATCGCAACCCTGGACGGCGTCCAGCCCATTGCCCTGAAGGAGCTCAACGACGCCCTCACCCGCATGTTGTCCGGCGCCTCGACGGTCAAGAAGGCCGCCATGGGCGGCGTCCGCCACGCGGCCGAGATCCTCAACTTCGTCGGCTCCGCGGCGGAAACCGCGGTCATCGACAACGTGCGGGACTACGATCCGGAGCTCGCCCAGCAGATCCTCGACGAGATGTTCGTCTTCGAGAACGTGCTCGACATCGACGACCGGGGCATCCAGACCATCCTGCGGGAAGTGCAGTCCGATTCCCTGGTCATCGCCCTCAAGGGCGCGGCCCCGGAATTGCGGGAGAAGATCTTCAAGAACATGTCCCAGCGGGCGGCGGAAATGCTGCGGGAAGACCTGGAGTCGAAAGGCCCGGTCCGGCTCTCGGAAGTGGAGGCCGAGCAGAAGGAGATCCTCAAAGTGGTCCGCCGCCTCGCCGAAGAGGGCCAGATCCAGCTCGGCGGCAAGGGCGGCGACGATTCTTTTGTCTAAGCCCGTGGCTACCCCATGACAGTCACCCGCCACCAGGCCGCAGGCGCCTTTCGCCGCTGGGAGCCGCCGCGCTTCGACGCAGCGCCAGCGCCCGCGGCGGACCCGGCCCCCGCGCCCCGCGAGGAACCTGCCCCGCCGCGACCGGCGGAGCCCGAGGCCGTCGAGGCCCCGGCCCCTGCTCCGGTGGAAACCCCGCCGCCCCCCTTCCCCGCCGTGCATCTCCCCACGGTCGAGGAGGTCGAGCGCATCCACGATGAGGCCCACAAGGAGGGCTATGCCGCCGGTTACGAGGAGGGCACCGCCCGCGGCCGCATGGAGGCCCTGCGGCTCAACACCCTCGTGGAAAATATGGATACCGCCCTCACCGGCCTGGATGGCGAGGTTGCCGAAGAACTGCTCACCCTAGCCATCGAAATCGCCCGCCAGATGGTGCGCCGGGAGTTCCGCGACAAGCCGGGCAGCGTCGTCGATATCGTCCGCGAAGCCTTGCAGCAACTCCCCCAGAACCACGCCATGATCCACCTCCATCCGGAGGATGCCACCCTGGTGCGCAGCTATCTCGGCGAGCAGCTGGCCCATGTGGGCAACCGCATCATCGAAGACGAGCGAATTGCCCAGGGCGGCTGCCGCATCGAAGCCGCCGGCAGCCAGATCGACGCCACCATGCAGACTCGCTGGCGCCGCATCATGGAAAACCTCGGCCGGGGCGACACGGCCTGGGACGTGGATTCCGCCCCATGAATCCCCACACCGCTTCCTGGCAGCAGTTCCTCGCCGGAGGCGTGAAGCTCGCCGGAGCCACCGGCCCGTTCCAGCTCGCCGGCCGGCTCACCCGCATCAATGGCCTGGTCATGGAGGCGGCGGGTCTCAAGCTGCCACTCGGGTCAGGATGCCGGATCGTGGTCCCCGGCGGCGGCGCGGTGGAAGCCGAGGTGGTGGGATTCAATGGCGACAAGCTTTACATGATGCCCACCGATGACGTCTTCGGGCTGGCGCCGGGGGCCATGGTGCTCCCGGTGGAGCCTGTCCAGCCGCGCCTGGTGCCAGGCGAGCGCATCGAGCCCCGCCGTCGCGCCTCTGACCGCGCCAAGCACCTCCCGGTGGGCGAGGCAATGCTCGGGCGGGTGGTCGATGGCGCCGGGCGCCCGCTCGACGCCAAGGGCGCCCTAGGATCAACCCACACCCGCTCCCTCCAGGCGAGACCGGTCAATCCCCTCCAGCGCGCGCCCATCGAGCAATCCCTCGACGTGGGAATCCGGGCCATCAACGCGCTCCTCACTGTGGGTCGGGGTCAGCGCCTGGGCCTCTTTGCCGGTTCTGGGGTGGGCAAGTCGGTCCTCATCGGAATGATGGCCCGCTATACCGCTGCCGAGGTGATCGTCGTCGGGTTGATCGGCGAGCGGGGGCGCGAGGTCAAGGAGTTCATCGAACACAATCTCGGGCCGGAGGGGCTTGCCCGCTCGGTAGTGGTGGCGGCCCCTGCCGACACCAGCCCGCTGATGCGGCTCCAGGGCGCCGCCTACGCGACCACCATTGCCGAATACTTTCGCGATCAGGGCAAGCAGGTGCTGCTCATCATGGACTCCCTCACCCGCTACGCCATGGCCCAACGGGAAATCGCGCTGGCCATCGGTGAGCCACCAGTTACCCGGGGGTACCCGCCGAGCGTGTTCGCCCGCCTCCCGGCCCTGGTGGAACGCGCCGGAAATGGGCCCGATGGGGGCGGCTCGATCACCGCTTTCTATACCGTCCTGGCGGAAGGCGACGACCAGCAGGACCCCATCGCCGACTCCGCCCGGGCCATCCTGGACGGCCACTTCGTCCTCACCCGGGCCCTGGCCGACCAGGGCCACTACCCGGCCCTGGACATCGAGCAATCCATTTCCCGGGCCATGCACAATCTGGTCAAGCCCCAGCATTTCGACGTGGTGCGCCGCTTCAAGCAACTCTTTTCGCGCTACCAGCGCTCCCGAGACCTCATTGCGGTGGGCGCCTATCAGGCCGGCTCCGACCCCCTCCTGGACCAGGCGGTCGCCATGTATCCGCGCCTCGAAGCCTTTCTGCAGCAACGCATCGACGAGCAGGAGGACTACGACGACGCCGTGGCCAAGTTGCACCAACTCTTTGCAGCGTGAGCGCCATCGAACCATAATGAATCGCATGTCATAGCCTGATCCGCCTCCGACCATGACCCGCTGCGCCGCCCTGCTGCCATGACCGAGCCCTCCCCAATCAAGACCCTCCTGGATCTGGCCCAGAACCGCCTGGACGATGCCACCCGCCGCCTCGGAGAACTGATTGCCGGGGAGCACGAATGCCAGAAGAAACTGCAACTCCTGGAGGACTACCGGACCGAGTACCAGGAACGCTTCCTCGAGGCCGCCCGCAACGGCATCGGGCCGGACGCCTGGCGTAATTTTTCCGTGTTCATCGGCCGTATCGACGACGCCATCGCGATTCAGCGCCAGGCCCTGGATCAGTCCCGTCAAGCCATCGTGGGAGGGCAGGAGGCCTGGGTGGCCCAGCGCAATAAGGTCAAGGCCTTCGATACCCTCAATCAGCGCCAGCACACCGCCCAGGTTCGCCGCGAGCAGCGGGACGAACAGCGCCAAAGCGACGAGCACGCCGCCAAGACCTTCCGCGACCGGCCGCCCGAGGCCGATTGAGCCCATGGCATGGCCCTTGCTGAACCCGGGCCATCAGGATTCCATCGAGGACCCCCGCCATGGCGACTCCGCTCCCCGCCGGCCTGCCCCAGATTCTTGCCGCTCCGGTCGCGCCCCGCCAGGGCGATACCGGCCCCAAGAACGCCGACTCCGAAACCCAGGGCCCCGGATTCGCCCAAACCCTTGAACAACGCAAGGAAATGAAGGCCTCCGCCCCGGCAGCGGAACCCCACAAGGCCGAGGCCAAGGCCCCGGCGAAGTCGGAATCCCAGACCCCCGCCAAGGAATCCGCCGACACGCGCCCAAGTACCGACCCGGCCGCCGAGGATGCCAGCAAGGCAAGCCTTGCCGGCGACCCGGCAGCGGTTGCCGCCCTGGTCCTTGCCGCCGTCGCCGCCGCCCAGACATCCTCCGCCCCTCAAAAATCACCTGATCCCAATGCGGCAATGCCGGGAACGCCCGCAACCGGAACGGCCGCTCCCGGATTGGCCATTGCCCTGGCCGCCCTAGCCCGGGCGGCCGAAGGCAAGGATCCCGGACGGCCCGCCACGCCGGAGCCGATCGCCGACACTGCGGCCGATCCGTCGGCCTCCAGCGCGACCGACAGCGGCTTCCGCGGGGCTCTGGCAGAGGCCGAGTTGCCTGAATCCCTCCCGGCTGCGACCGCACCTACCGAGGTGGACGCCGCCACCGCCAAAATTTCCACGCCGACTGCGGCCCCGGTGGCCGAGGTGGCGCCGCGCGCGACGGAATCCGGGCCCGGCGAGAAGACGCCGGTTTCACAGTCCCCGTCGCTGGAGTCCCTCCCCGCGAACGCCGCATCCGTCCTGTCCCAGGCGGCCCACGCCCACTCACGCCACGAGGCGCCGGCTTTGCAACTCACCATCACGCCGCCGCCGGGCCACCCCCAGTGGGCGGAAGCCGTGGGTAATCGGGTCACCTGGATGGTGGGCCAGAATGAAGGCAGCGCCGACCTGGTCCTCACCCCGCCGCAGCTTGGGCGGGTGGAGGTCAGCGTCACGGTGAGCGGAGATCTCACCACGGCCCAGTTCGTCGCCGCAACGCCGGCCGCGCGGGACGTCCTGGAACAAGCCCTGCCGCGCTTGCGGGAGGTGCTGGCCGAGGCGGGCATCATGCTTGCCGATGCCCAGGTGAGTACCTCCGATCAGAGGGGGGCCAGTGCCGACGGCCGCGAACAGGCCCCCCGCCGCCAGCAAGCCCATGGGCTCCCGGTCACTGACTTGCGCAGCACCCCGCCGGCCTGGTTACGGCGTGGTGAGGGACTTGTAGACACCTTTGCCTGAGGAATTGAGGGCCCCTGATCGGTCTATTCCAGCTCAAGAGTCCGGCTCCCCGCACCGATAATGGGGCGTTAGGAATGGAGAACTGAGACATGTCCAAAGCCCCCGCCAAGCCGGAAGCCGAAGGCGCTCCCGCGCCCAAGGGAGGGAGCAAGAAGCTCCTGATGATTCTGATCATCCTCGTTGTGCTGCTCCTCGCGGCAGCAGGAGGCGTGGTGATGTTGCTGTTGTCGAAGAACAAGCACAGTGGTGACGAGGCCTCCGCCGATCACCACGAGGAAGCCAAACCCAAGGTGGTGGTGGATAAGAGTCACCCGCCGGTCTTCGTGCCCTTGGACCCCTTCACGGTGAACCTGACCGCCGAAAACGGCGACCACTTCCTCCAGACATCCATGGTGCTGCGGGTCGCCGACGCGAAGATTGGCGAAGAGCTGAAGGTCTTCATGCCGGAGATCCGCCATCGCATGAATCTCATCCTGTCCAGCCGCAAGCCGTCCGAGATCTCGGTCATTCAGGGGCGGGAAGAGCTGGCGGAGGAACTGATGGAGGAAACCAACGACGTCCTCGGCTATCCGCCCCCCGCCCGCAATCGGAAAGGTCGCGCCGCCGAGCCCTCGGGGCCGGTGCTGGCGGTCCTCTTCAGCACCTTCATCATCCAATAACCGGTCCTTGCGCCATGTCGGATTTTCTCTCCCAGGATGAAGTCGATGCCCTCCTTCGGGGTGTCACGGGGGAAGCCGACGCCCCGGCGGAGGAGGACGAGGCACCAGGGGGTGTCCGCGCCTACAACCTGGGCACCCAGGAACGCATCGTCCGTGGGCGGATGCCCACGATGGAACTCATCAACGAGCGCTTCGCCCGTTACCTGCGCATCGGCCTGTTCAATTACATGCACCGCAACGCCGAGGTTTCGGTGGGGCCGATCAAGGTGCAGAAGTATTCGGAGTTTGTCCGCAATCTGGTGGTGCCCACCAACCTAAATCTGATCCTCGCCAAACCACTGCGCGGCACCGGCTTGATGGTCTTCGACCCCAATCTGGTGTTCCTGGTGGTCGACAACATGTTCGGGGGCGACGGGCGCTTTCACACCCGCGTGGAAGGACGGGACTTCACCCCCACCGAACAACGCATCATCCAGGGCATGCTCAACACGGTCTTCACGGAATACGAGAAGGCCTGGGCGCCTGTTTACGCCATGAAGTTTGAGTACGTGCGGTCCGAGATGAACTCCCAGTTCGCCAACATCGCCACGCCTTCCGAGGTCGTTGTCACCACGACTTACACCCTGGAACTGGGGGGTTCCCAGGCGGAAATGCACTTCTGCTTCCCCTATTCGATGCTGGAGCCGATCCGCGATCTGCTCTATTCGACGATGCAGAGCGATCACATCACCCAGGACCGCCGCTGGATCAATACCCTTTCCCGCCAGCTGCAAGGCGCCGAGGTCAAACTAAAGGTCCAGTTGGGTACGGCCGAGGTGACCCTGGGTGACATCGTGCGCCTCAAGCCTGGGGATGTAATTCCCCTCAACATTCCGGAGCTGATCCAGGCCACCGTCGATGAGATTCCGGTCCTCGAAGGACACTGCGGCACCCATGCCGGGCACTATGCCCTGAGGGTGGAGCGCCTGCTCGGACCGGAAGACACCGACGCCCCTCAGCCTCCCCCCACGCCAGGAGCCTCCCATGGCCACCAATGATGATCTGGCCGACCAAGTCGGCGACGACGACTGGGCCGCTGCCATGCAGGAGCAGGCCACGGCCGAATCCGAAGCCGACCGGGTCGCCGCGGAGCTCGCGGCCGTGGCGGCCGACGAGTCGCCCTACCAAGCCAAGCCGGCCAGCCACCTCTTTCCAGATTTCTCGTCGGAGGGCACGCGAGCCAGCGCAATGAACGACTTCGACATGATTCTGGACATCCCGGTCCAGATCACCGTCGAACTCGGCCGGACCAAACTCTCGATCCGCAATCTGCTCCAGCTCGCCCATGGCTCAGTGGTGGAACTTGATGGCCTGGCCGGCGAACCGATGGACGTCCTGGTCAATGGCACCCTCATTGCCCAGGGTGAAGTCGTGGTGGTCAATGAAAAATTCGGCATCCGCCTGACCGACATCATTACCCCCGCCGAGCGCATGCGAAAGATTCGCGCCTAGCACGCCCGGGCGGCCCCGCGCCGCCCCGGTTGGCGCGAATTGCCCGGGGTTTCGGCGCCTTATTGCCGCCTCGGAGTCGCACGGCTCTGATTATTCTGGGGGCGTTGCGATCCGGATCCCCGATGTGCGCCTCCTTCCCGTCCCAATCCTTGTAGCACCCTGTCTCGCCCACGCCGCAGAAGCCGTCGGCGTCGCCACCAGCGCCGCCCAGATGGCCCTCGGCCTGGTCGTCGTCATCGGCCTGCTCTTCCTGACTCTTTGGCTGCTCAAGCGGGTGGCGGCGCCACGGGGCGCCGCGGCTGGCCTGAAGATTCTCGGCGCGGCCCCGGTCGGTCCGCGGGAAAAGGTCGTGCTCGTCGAGGTGGGCAAGACGGTCCTTGTCCTCGGCGTGGCCCCCGGCCGGGTGGCCACCCTCCATCAGATGGAGGCATCGGACCTGCCACCCTCCGCTCCGGCCGCCGACCCCGCATCGGTTGGGCCCTTCCAAGCCCAGTTGCGCCAGTTGCTGGAGCGGCGGCGATGACCACCTTCGCCCCGCCGCTTCGGGCCGCGATGGCCGCCATCGCGCTCCTCGCCCTGCCGCTGGCCGCCCAGGCCCAAGGCCTGCCGGCGATCAACGCCACCCCCACCGCCGGCGGGGGCACGGCCTACAGCCTGCCGGTCCAGACCCTGGTCCTGCTCACCAGCCTGACCTTCCTGCCCGCCATGGTGCTGATGATGACCAGCTTCACGCGGATCATCATTGTCTTTTCCCTGCTGCGCAGCGCGCTGGGCACTCAGTCGTCGCCGCCCAACCAGGTGCTGGTCGGCCTCGCCCTCTTCCTGACTTTCTTCATCATGGCGCCGGTGGCCGAGAAGGTTTATTCCGATGCCTACCTGCCGCTCTCCGAAAATCGCCTGACCTTCGAGCAGGCCATGGATCGGGCCGCTGTGCCGGTAAAAGGCTTCATGCTCAAGCAGATCCGAGAGCCTGACCTGTCACTCTTCACCCGCCTCGCCAAAACCGACCGGGTGGACAAGGCAGAAGACCTGCCGATGCGGGTGATCATCCCGGCCTTTGCCACTTCGGAGATCAAGACCGCATTCCAGATCGGCTTCATCGTCTTCATCCCGTTCCTGATCATCGACATGGTGGTGGCCTCGGTGCTGATGTCGATGGGGATGATGATGATGAGCCCGGTCATCATCGCCCTGCCCTTCAAGATCATGCTCTTCGTGCTGGTGGATGGCTGGAATCTGTTGATCGGTTCCCTGGTGCAGAGCTTTGCGCAATGAGAGGACGTCGCCCATGAACCCCACCGCCGTCGTCGACCTGGGCCGTCAGGCCCTGGAGGTGACCTTGATGGTGTCGGCCCCGCTGTTCATCGCAGCCCTGGTGACCGGCCTCATCGTGAGCGTCTTCCAGGCCGCCACCCAGATCAACGAGATGACACTTTCCTTCGTCCCGAAGCTGGTTGCGATCTTCCTCACCCTGGTCATGGCCGGACCGTGGATGCTCACCCAGCTCACCGACTTCATGCGCCGCCTCTATGAAGCCATCCCGGGCATGATCGGCTGACCCCACGGCGATGCTGACCTTCACGGCGAGCCAGCTGGCCATCTGGGTCGCCTCGGCGATGTTCCCCCTGGCCCGGATCCTGGGCCTCATCTCCGCTGCTCCGCTTTTCATCAGCCGCGGCATCCCGATGCGGATCCGGCTCGCTCTGGGCCTTGCCATCGCAATGGCCGTGGCGCCCGCCCTGCCACCGGCCCCGACCATCCCCGCTGGCTCCTGGCTGGCGCTCACCGCCCTGGCGCGGGAAGCCTTGATCGGCATCGCCATCGGGTTCACCGTCCGCCTCGTGTTCGCCGCGGTGGACATGGCCGGCGAGCTCATCGGCCTGCAGATGGGGCTCTCCTTCGCCGCCTTCTTCGACCCCGAATCCAGCGGCCAGACCATCGTACTGGGGGAATTCATCGGCCTGCTGGCGAGCCTGATCTTCCTAGGCCTCGACGGCCACCTCTTGCTGGTGGACATCACGGTACGCAGCTTCGAGTGGCTACCGGTCGCCCAGGGGCCCCTGCTGGCGCAGGGCTGGGGGTTCGTCGCCCACTATGGCATCACCGTGTTCAGTGCCGGGTTTCTGCTCGCCCTGCCCCTCATCGCCGCCCTGCTCATCACCAACATCGCCATGGGGGTGCTGACCCGCGCCGCGCCCCAACTGAATCTCTTCGCAGTGGGATTCCCGATCACCCTGACGGCCGGATTCGTGGTCCTGATCCTGGCGATGAACGCCTTCGGCCCGGTGATGCGCAGCCTTTTCGAAGGCGCTTTCGGCGCCGTCGATCAACTGCTGCGCGCCCTGGCCGGGTAAGCACCCTGCCCGCCGTCAGAAATCAGGAAAGGTGCGGGACTTGTAGAGGCGGACTTCCGCGAGGGCCTGGCGGCGGGCGAAGGGCCGGGTGGATTCGACCCCTTCTTCGTAGCGCAACAGCTCAAATCCGGAATAGCCCTGTTCCCGCGAAACCCGCTCGGCGTTGCGCAGCACGACCTGGCGGGCCTCACCTTCGCCGCCGGTGTGGAGGGCCCGCAGGCGCAACTCGAAGCGGATTCGCTGCTCACCCAGGGACACCACGTCCACTTCCCAGTTGGGGGCCCAAGGGTCGTAAAGGGCGTAGGCCACGCCGACGGCGGCGAGATACTCCGGTTTCAGATAGGACGCCTTCTGCGCAAGCATCCCCGCCGAGACCGCCCCCACCGCCGCCGAAGGCGCCTGCTGGACGGATCCGCAGCCTGCCAGCGCGGCCACGGAAAGTAGCCACCATTTGGCGCCCACCCTTAGGTGCCCAGGTAGGTGAAGAGGGAAAGCTGGGTGACCCGCAGGAAAGACTGCTGGGCGGCCTGCAGAAAAGTCTGCTGCTCGGTGAGATCGCTCACCGCCTGGGCGTAATCCACGTCCTGCAGGCGGGACAGGGTTTGCGCGTACTGGACGCTCAGATCGCTGCCGATGTTGGTCAGGGCGTCCAGCTCACCCATGCGGGAGCCCACCGACGCGTGAATCCGCAACACATTGTCCAGCGCATGATCCATGTTGCCGATGGTGTTGCTTACGGCCGAACTGATGTCGGACGCCGGATCCTCCAGCGCCCCGATGAAATCCGAGATCATGGTGAACATGTCGTCGGAGGCGCCCTGAATGCGCAGGAAAACTTCGTCGCCGGAATTGCTTGTCGGCATGATCCGCGAGGCGGACACCTGAATCGCCCGCTCCCCCTGATCCCCAGAATAGGTCACCGCGCCACCGACGCTCGCCGCGAAGGGCTCCGTGTCGCCCTTGAAGCCCGCAAACATGTATTCGCCATTGCCATCCTGGCTGTTGGCCAGCGCCACCAGGGCGTCGAACTGGCTGCGCAGGTCCTTGGCGATAAAGCCCAACTCCTGCCGGCTGTAGGAGCCATTGCCGGCCTCCACTGCCCGGGTGCGGACGTAGGTCACCAAGTCTTCGACCGCCGACAGCTTGTTCTCGTAGAGCGCCAGGGCGTCCCGCGCGGCCCCCTGGTTGATCTGGAACTGCTCATTGACGCTCTGGGACTGGGTGGTCTCCAGCGCCCGCGCCGAGGCCACCGGATCATCGGCGGGCGTCAGAATACGGCGCCCGGTGGACACCTGCTGCTGGGTGTGGAGCAACTGGGCGGTCTGGTTCTGGATCGACGCCACGCCCTGGTCGTAGATCATGCTGGTGGTTACGCGCAACATCTGAAGCTCCTATCGCCCGAGGGCGAGCACTTCGTCGAAGAGATTGGAAGCGATCGCCATCACCTTGGCCGCCGCCTGGTATGCCTGCTGGTAACGGATCAGATTGGCGGCCTCTTCATCGAGATTCACCGAAGAGACCGAATCCCGCAGGGTTGAGGCCTGGGTCAGGAGACTCGCCTGGGCGTCCCGATTGACCTGCACTTCCCGGGTTTTGTTGCCCACGTCGCTCACCAGCTGCGAATAAGTGGATTGGTAACTCGCCGTGCCGCCGAGCATGGTCTTTGCCAACTGCAGGTTGCCCAGCAGGACGGCATTGCGGTTGTCCGAAACGCCGCCGGTCGTGGCATCGAGGGTAAAGCTGTCGCCATTCATCGGCGTGCCCGTGAAGGTGAAGCTGAGGTCAACCGAGGTGCCGAGGGTAAAGGTGGCGCCGTTCGATTGGGTGGCCGGGTTGAAGGACAGCGTCGCCGGCGTCGCCCCATTCACCAGGAAGGTGTTGGTGGCCGAGTCGAAGGTCAGGGTCACCGGACTGGCCAAGGGCAGCCCGGTCGTGCTGTTGATGGTGATGGCGCTCAGCTCGCCGGTGCCCCCATTGGTGAGGGCCGCGGCCCCTAGCACCGGTGCCGCCGCAGCAATCAGACGGGGATCCCGCGACAGGGCGCCAGCGAGGGCGATATCCCCGGCGGCGTGGCGGGTCGGCTGGATCATCGCGGTCTCGCCGGCCGCCAGCGTGCCCACCGTGATCGCCAGACCATCAACGCTGGCCGGCAAGGCGGCATTATTGACCAAGACCTGGCCGTCAGAGAGCCGGGTCAGGGTGAAATTGCCGCCCCCCTCGTTGGTGAGGGAATAATCGCTCACAGTGAGAGACGCCACGCTGGTGATGTCCACCGTCGCCGCACCCTCGGGATAAACAAAGGGCTCTGGGGCGGCAAAAAAGTCACCGCCCAGATCACCATTCAAATCCTGGCCCAGGCGGTGCTGGGCATTGAAGGACTCGGCCAGCCCCAGCGCCACGAGGCCCAGTTGATTCTGGGCGCTGTCCAGAGAGTCGCGGCGGAAGGCAAGCAGGCCGCCAAGTTTGCCGCCGTCGAGCAGACCTTCCGGTATCGCCACGCGGGTCCCCCCCGGGGCCACCAGGCTCACGCCCAGGCGTTGGGGATCGGTGGTGCTGGGTGTCGCCTCAAACTGGCTGGCGTGGGTCCCGATCACCAGGGGCTGACCACTGCCGATGAAGACCGACAGGGATCCGTCGCTTTCCGGGAGCGTGGTTACCCGAACCAACTGGTTGAGCTCGTTGATGAGTTGATCCCGTTGATCGAGGAGATCATTGGCAGCCTGATCCACACCATTGAGCCGCGTGAGCGCGATGCGCTGATTCACGTCGGCGATCTGCTGGGCGTAGGAATTCACCTCCCCCACGGTGGCCTCGATTTCCGACTCCACGCCGTTTCGGATTTCATTCAGGCGCAGGTCCAGGGAATGGAAGCGGGAGATCAGCGACTCCGCCGTGGTGATCATCGACTGGCGGGCGGGAATGTTGGCCGGGTTGGCGCTCGTGTCCTGGATCGCCTTGAAGAAGTCCTGGATCGCCGGAGACAAGCCGACGTTGGGGTCGGCGAGCAAATTGTCGATGGCCGACATCTGCTGGGCATAGGTATCGAACTCGGAGCGCCGGGTGTCCGCGCTCAAAACCTGCTGGGTGAGGAAATCGCTGTAGATCCGCTTGACGGTGTCGACCCGGGTGCCCTGGCCAAAGTAGCCGGCGCTGCTGAACTGGGGCTGCTGGGTGGTCTGGACGATGGCCTGGCGGCTGAACCCGGGGGTCGAGGCGTTGGCGATGTTGTGGCTGGTGGTCGCCAATCCCGCCTGGGCCGCGTTCAGCCCGGTCAAACCGATGTTGAGCAGACTCGCCATGTTAGGTTCCTGATTTGAATGCCTTTACGGACATCCATAGCAAAACCTTTGCCAGGCCACAGGGCGCCGGCACCGAGACTCAGCCAGAAAGTGCCGCCCGCAGTGTGGCCCCGCTGATGATGCGGGTGAGTTTGTCGGCGTACATGGGATCGGTGGCGTAGCCCGCCTGCTGCAGGCCCCGGGCGAAGCGCTGCGCATCGCTCGCCCCCACCACGTCGGCGTAACGGGGGCTCTCGGTGAGCAAGCGCGCGTAATCCCGAAACGCCTCGGCGTAGGACCGGTACGCCCGAAAGCGCGCGCTCTCCGTCACCGGCGCACCCCCTGAGAATTCAGTGGTTTCCGCGGATACCGAGTCGCCACCCCAGGACCGGCCGGCCTTGATGTTGAAGAGATTGAAGCTGGGCCGCCCATCGGCCTGGCGCAACTCCGACTTCCCCCAACCTGTTTCCAGCGCCGCCTGGGCGATCATGAAGTGGGGTGGAATGCCGGTGGCCCGGCTGGCTTCCACCGCGTGGGGCCAGAGCCGCTCGACGAAGCTCCGGGGCCCCGGCCCCGCCTTCTCCGAACCCGCCTCGTCGGCAGTTGCCGGGGCTCCGGCGGGCGCCCGAGGGGCAAGGCTTTCCGCCGCCGGCGGCAAAGCGGCAGTTCTTGCCGGCAGAGCCCGGCTCACGCCCACCGGTGACACGGCCAATGCTGTCGCCGCTCGGTCCCCCGACAGCACCGCCATGCCCTGCGCTCCACCAAGTTGGCGGATGAGGGCATTCGCCAGTCCCGCCCCACCCTGCTGAGCGAGGTTCTGAGCAAGCTGCTGGTCCAGGAGGGATTGGTACATGCGGGTCTGGTCGTTGTCCGTCAGCCCATTACCGGGCGTGGCATCCCGCATGGACTTGAGGACCATGCCGAGGAAGAGGGCTTCGAACTGGCGGGCGGCCGCCGCGAGGGCCTCGGGGGAGTCGTCCTTGGCCAGCCGTCGCAGGCCGGCCAAGGCATTGGGGTCCAGGGTGTTGACCTGCCCGGTGGGGAGCATCGCCTAGCCTCGACGGACCAGGAAACAGCGCGGGTCACGGCGCCGCACAGGAACCCGCCCTGAGGCGCACCGGGCCATATCAGATGACGTCCAGCTCGGCCCGCAGGGCGCCGGCCGCCTTCATCGCCTGGAGGATGGAGATGAGATCCATCGGGTTCGCCCCCACGGCGTTGAGGGCCTTCACCACCTCGGCGAGGTTCGCCCCGGTCTTGACCTGGATCAGGCTGCCCGGCGACTGGTCGATATCCACATTCCCCCGCCGTCCCACCACGGTCTGGCCCCCCGAGAGTGGATTCGGCTGACTCACGGTCTGCTCGGTATTGACCGAAACGGAGAGATTGCCGTGGGCCACCGCGCAGTTCTGCAGGGTGACTGACTGGTTCATCACCACCGAGCCAGTGCGGGAATTGACCACCACCCGGGCTGGCAGGACGCCGGGCTGGACGGAGAGGCTCTCGATCCGGCCCAGGAAGGCTACCCGCTGAGTGAGATCGACAGGCGCGCGAACCTGGATGGAGCGGCCGTCCACGGCCTGGGCCGTCCCCGGCAGGGTGGCAGTGTTAATGGCGTCCACGACCCGCTGGGCGGTGGAGAAATCCATGTCCCGCAATTCGAGGACGACGAATTCCCCCTGGCCCATTTCCATGGGCACGCTCCGCTCCACCGAGGCCCCAAGGGGAACCCGGCCGGCAGACAGGTGATTCACGGTCTTCGAAGCCCCCCCGCCGGACGCCCCGGTACCCCCCACCACCACATTCCCCTGGGCCAGGGCGTAGATGCCGCCATCGGCCCCCTTGAGGGGGGTGAGGATCAGGGTGCCGCCCCGCAGGCTTTTGGCATTGCCCATGGACGACACGGTGACGTCGATTTGCTGACCGGGGCGAGCAAAGGCGGGCAATTCCGCCGTCACCATCACCGCTGCAACGTTCTTGAGCTGGAGGTTGGTGCCGGGCGGCAGGGTCACCCCCATGTTGCCCAGCATGTTCACAATGCTCTGGACGGTGAAGGGGGTCTGGGTGGTCTGGTCGCCGCTGCCGTCGAGGCCCACCACGAGGCCGTAGCCCACCAGCTGGTTGCTGCGCACCCCCGCCACCGAGGCGAGATCTTTGATCCGCTCCGCGCGGGCCAGCAAGGGCTGGAGG
>JAEUNY010000103.1 GCA_016791005.1 Zoogloeaceae bacterium | reverse complement strand
GGGCGCGGGCGGGGAGACGCAGGCGGAGGCTGCAGTGCCTGCTCCCACGGTGGAGCAGGCAGGCGACGATGCGACGGTGATTCTTCCGCCGCCACCACCTCCGCAGGCCGTCCCGGACAATCGGCCTCCCCCCTTCCTGCGCACCGCAAAACCTCAAGGGCGGACAGAAGCCTATGCGCTGCCCATGCCCGAGGACGCGCGCGGCGGGCGGCGTCGGGGCGTTCTGTTGGCGGTGGCCGGGGCCGGCATCGTGGCGGCCTTTGCCCTTTGGTGGATGGGCCGTCCGGCCGGGCCAGCGCCCGTGCCGGTGCAACCCGTTCCCCAGGTCACCCCCCCCCCGGCAGCGGTCGCGGAGCCCGCGCCACCGCCTTCTACGGCGATCCCGGTCCCCCGGCCCGAAGTGCCGGCGGTCCTGCCTCCGCCGGCGCCTGAGCCCCCTGCGGAAACGCCGACACCCCCGGCCTGGCCCCCGTCGCCCAAGCGGTCGCCGCCGGCCGCAAAGTCGGCGGTGGCGACCCCATCGACTTCCCGGCCGCCCGTGCGCCGGGAGGCGGCTCCGGCCACCCAAGCCGGAGCGCAGTCCTCCGCCCGCTGCGAAGCTCTCATGCAGCGGGTTCAGTTGGGCGAAAGCCTGTCCCCCGAGTTGCTTGCCGTCGTGCGAAAGGAGTGTCAAAAATGATCGCGATTTCCGAGGGGCGTCCGCCGTCCCGCCTGATGCGCAGCGTCCTGGGTGCCGTCGGTGCCCTTCTGGTGGCGGCCTGCGCCACCGCTCCGCAGCCCGCCACCCCGCCGCCGGCCCCCGTTGCTCAGCCGGCCCCAGCCGCGCCCCCGGTGCCGCCTCCCATCCTCCCTTACGACGATGCCGTGCTCAGCGCGGCCAACAACCTCCTCGGCAAGGCTCAGTTGCCGGCCCCCGAGGGTGGGTCCCCGGCGCGCTATCCTGTGGTGATCGACCCCCTGATCGACGGGATGACCGGTGCGCAGTCCCAGGCGACCCAGGCCATGGGCGAGCGCATCGTCGCGCTCATCAAGGAGAAATATCCCCAATATGAAGTCCTGCCCTTCAGCGCCGCCAACGTGGCCAAATCGCCCCTGGTTCTGGTGGGCACCTTCACTGGCGTGAATCAGGAGCGCAAGACGGCGGGCACGCGGGAGGCCTTCCGGATCTGCCTCGCCCTCGCCGATCTCAAATCGGGCAAGCTGGTGAGCAAGGGCCTGGCCTTCGCCAAGCCGGCGGGGGTCGACATCACCCCTACCGCCTTCTTCCAGGACAGCCCGACCTGGACTGAGGACCCCTCGACCCTGGGGTATATCCGGACCTGCCAAGGCACCAAGCCCGGCGATCCGATCAATCCGCTCTATGTGGATCGCATCCTGGCGGCCTCGGTGATCAGCGAGGCGATCGACGCCTACGAGGGCGGCCGCTACGCCGATGCCCTGGCCTTGTACGAGAGCGCCCTGCGGGTCCCCTTCGGCAACCAGTTCCGGGTGTTTTCCGGCTTGTATCTCACCAACTGGAAACTTGGTCACCGGGAATCGGCCGCCGGCGCCTTTGGGCAACTGGTGGATTTCGGCCTCGAGCACCAGCGCCTGGGGGTGAAATTCCTCTTCCGTCCCGGGACCACTGCCTTTGTGTCCCAGCGCAGTCTGAGCGAGGCCTACCCGCTCTGGCTCTCGCAACTCTCGACCCGGGCTGCCCGGCGAGATGCGTGTCTGGAAGTGAAGGGCCATTCCAGCCCGAGCGGACCGGAGCCGGTGAATGAGCGGCTGTCCCAACTGCGGGCCGATTACGTCAAGACCCGGCTGGTTCAGCTAGCCCCCACGCTTTCCAAGCGCACCATCACCCACGGCGTCGGGTCGCGGGAGACCTTGATCGGAAATGGGCGGGATGACCTCACCGATGCCCTCGATCGGCGGG
>JAEUNY010000095.1 GCA_016791005.1 Zoogloeaceae bacterium | reverse complement strand
ACCCAAACCGGAACCGGCTCCGAGGCCTGCGCCATTCCAGAGGCCAGGAGGAGCATCCAGATGATGCCGATCGTCTTCTGAGCGTCATTTCCCCCGTGGCCCAGGCTGTAGAGCCCGGCCGACACAAGTTGGAGGCGGCGGAACCAGCGATCCACCCGCCCCGGCATGGAGCGAAAGAACAGGTGGGACACCCCCAACATCATCAGCGAGCCCAGCAGGAACCCGAGCACCGGCGAGACGACGATGAAGGCCAGGGTCTTCAGCAGGCCCGCCATGATGAGAGCGCCAAAACCTGCCTTGGCCACCGCCGCCCCCACCAGCCCGCCAATCAGAGCATGGGAGGACGAAGACGGGATGCCATAAAACCAAGTCACGATGTTCCAGGTGATGGCCCCCACCAGCGCGCCAAAAATCAGGTGATGATCGACCACGCCGGGGTCGATGGTGCCCTTGCCGATGGTGCTGGCGACCTTGAGCTGAAAGACGAAGATCGCGATCACATTGAACATCGCGGCCCAGGCCACCGCCTGATGTGGCTTGAGGACACCGGTGGACACGATAGTGGCGATGGAATTGGCCGCATCGTGGAAGCCATTCATGAAATCGAAGGCAAGCGCCAAGGCGACAAGCAGGACGATCACGCCCAGACTGGTTTCAAAAGCAGTCATGGCCGGCCTCAGGAATTTTCCAGGGCAATGGCTTCGAGGCGTTTGGCCACCTCCTCGCAACGATCGGTCACCGCTTCGAGGAGTTCATAGATCGATTTGAGCCGGAACAGCTCCCGCATGTCCTGCTCGTCGCGGAACAAGCGCCCGATGGCGTTACGCATCACCCGGTCGGCTTCCGACTCCAGGGCGTCGATCTCCTCGCAAGTCTTGCGCATGGCAGCGACCGCCTCGGCGTCGTCGATGAGCGCCACAGCAGTCTTGACCCGCTCCACGCAGGCCAGGATGAGGTCACACAGTTGGCGGGCTTCTGGGGTGCTGCGGCGCAGGTCGTAGAGGCTGACGGAGTGGGCGGCATCCTGCATGAGATCGAGAATGTCATCCAGGCCATTGATGAGATCGTGGATCTCGTCGCGGTCCAGGGGCGTGATGAAAGTCGTGTGGAGCAAGGTCACCGTCTCGTGGGTGATCCGGTCGGCCCGAGTTTCTGCCACCGACACCGCCTCAGCCATCGCCTTGACCTGCTGTCCGTCGGTCCCAAGCGCCTCCATCAAGGCCTTGAGGGCCTTGGCACCCTCCACCAACTGCACCGCGTGGGCATCAAACAACTCGAAAAAGCGCCCTTCGCGGGGCATGAAGCGACCGAACATGGTGTCACACAACTGTAAAAAAACCGGCGGAGTCTAGCATGCCTGATCTGCGGAAACGGCCCCGGCGTCCGCATGCACCCGCACACCGGCTTGGCCCGGCCAAGGGCGCAACCCGCACCGGACGGTAGAATCCCAGCCATGAACCCGGCCCCCCTGCCCCCTGCCCTGCTCCTGCTCGGCCCCACGGCCAGCGGCAAGACCGCTTCCGCACTGGCGCTCGCCGCAGCGCTGCCGATCGAAATCATCAGCGTGGATTCCGCCCAGGTCTTCCGCGAGATGGATATCGGCACCGCCAAGCCGACCGCGGCGGAGCGGGCCGCCTGTCCCCATCACCTCCTGGACGTCGTGAGCCCCGCTGAATCCTACTCCGCCGCCCGCTTTCGCGAGGACGCCCTGGCAACCATGGAGGCCATCACCCGCCGCGGCCGCATCCCCCTCCTCGCCGGGGGCACCATGCTCTATTTCAAGGCCCTGCGGGAGGGGCTCTCGGACCTGCCCCAGGCCGATCCGGCAATGCGCCAAGCCATCGAGGACGCCGCCGCCCGC
>JAEUNY010000077.1 GCA_016791005.1 Zoogloeaceae bacterium | reverse complement strand
CATGGCAGCCGGCCTGGTCTGGTATGCCCAGCAGCCCCTGACCCTCGCCCGGCCGGTGGTGGATTTCACCCTGCCCCTGGGGACCCCGATGAAGCTCGCGGCCCGTCGGATCGAGGCCGCCGGGGTGGGGGTGAACCCGGTGTTGCTGGAATGGATTGCCCGGCTGGCGCGTCTGGATCGGGAGGTGAAGGCCGGGAGTTATGAAGTGAGCGCCGGACTGACCCCCTGGCTCCTCCTCCTCAAGGTGACGCGGGGGGATGTGTCCCAAGGCGAACTCACTCTGGTGGAGGGATGGACCTTCCGTCAGTTCCGGGCGGCTCTGGATGCGCACCCGGACCTGCGCCACGACAGCGCGGGGCTGGGCGATGGGGAGTTGCTGGCTCGCATCGGCGCCGCCGAGACCTCCCCGGAAGGCTTGTTTTTTCCGGACACCTATCTCTTCGACAAGCAGAGCAGTGATCTGCGGGTGATGGAGCGGGCGTACCAGGCCATGGGTCGCCGGCTCGAGGCGGCCTGGTCGGGGCGGGCGGCCGATCTGCCCTTCAGTAAAGCCTATGACGCGCTGATCCTTGCCTCCATCGTCGAGAAGGAAACCGGACTGGCCGGTGATCGGCCCCTCGTCGCCTCGGTGTTCATCAACCGCCTGCGGGCGGGCATGCGCCTGCAGACGGACCCCACTGTGATCTATGGCCTGGGGGCCAGCTTCGATGGCAACCTGACCCGCCGGCACCTGACCACCGACGGGCCCTACAACACTTATCTGCGCCAGGGGCTTCCCCCCACCCCCATCGCCATGCCGGGAGCGGAGGCCTTGCGCGCCGTGCTTCAGGCGCCGCCCAGCGACTATTACTATTTCGTGGCGCGGGGCGACGGGAGCAGCGAATTCACCCGCACGCTGGACGAGCACAACCGGGCCGTGGCGCGCTTTCAGAAACGGGGACGAGGATGAGGGCCGGCGGCGCGAAGTTCATTACTTTTGAAGGCATCGATGGCGCGGGGAAGAGCAGCCAGATCGAGTTCCTCGTGCGTCAGCTGGTCGAGCGCGGCTGCTCCGTCATCCAGACCCGGGAGCCCGGCGGCACGCCCCTGGGGGAGCGCCTTCGGGACCTGGTGCTCCATGAGGCGATGGATCTGGAGACCGAGGCGTTGCTGATGTTTGCCGCGCGCCGGGAGCACCTCGCCCAGCGGATCCTGCCAGCCCTGGCCGCTGGCCAATGGGTCGTTTCCGATCGCTTCACCGATGCCACATACGCTTACCAGGTGGGAGGGCGGGGCCTGGCGGAAGACAGGTTTCGTGCGCTGGAAGCCTGGGTTCACCCCGGATTTCAGCCGGACGTGACCTTCCTGTTCGACTTGCCGGCCGAAGTGGCGGCGGGCCGGGTGGCTCAGGGCACCGATCGGCCCGATCGCTTTGAACGGGAGCAGGCGGAGTTTTTCGAGCGGGTGCGGGCCGCCTACCTGCGGCGAGCAACCGCCGATGGTCAGCGTTTTCGTATCATTGGAGCCGATCGAAACCGGGAGGCCATTGCGGCCGACATTGAGGCCGAGGTTGGTACATGGTTCCGATGATTCTGCCCTGGCAGGAGGCGGCGTGGGAGCGCCTCACTCAGGGACTGCCCACCCTGCATCACGCTCTGCTCCTCGCTGGCCCGGCCGGCCAGGGCAAGCGGCAATTCGCGGAGGCTGCGGCCTGGCGGCTGCTTTGTGAGGCGCCCAGCCCCCGCCGCTTTGCCTGCGGAGAGTGTGTCGGCTGCCAGTGGCTGCGGGCGGACAACCATCCTGATCTCCTCCGCCTCGTCCCGGAACAGGAAAGTGAGGGCAGCGAGGAGGCTGAAGGCAAGGAGGCGGGCAAGGCCAAGTCGCACCAGATCCGGATCGACCAGGTCCGGGCGCTGACGCCGGTCCTGGCGGTGTCCTCCCATCGGGGAGGCCGGCGGGTGATCATCGTGGATCCCGCCGAGGCGATGAATCCGTTCACGGCCAATGCCTTGCTCAAGCTGCTCGAGGAACCGCCGGCGGGCGTCGTGTTCCTGCTGGTGAGCGCCCAGCCGATGCGCTTGCTGCCCACCCTGCGCAGCCGCTGCCAGCGCTGGGATTTTCCGCTCCCGGAGGCTGATGCGGTCCTGGCCTGGTTGAGGGCGCATCATCCCCAGACGCCCGCGGAACTCCTCGACCTCGTCGGAGGAGCCCCCCTGACCGCCGCAGCCCTCGCTGAGAAGGGGGGGCAGGCCCTGCGGGAACGGCTGGTCGCCGATCTGCGCCAACGCCCTCCGGCCGACCCGGTGCGTCTGGCCGGGCAGTGGGAAAACTGGTTGCGCAGCAAGGAGGCCCAGGGGGCCGGGCTTGACATGGCGACTCTGGTGGCCTGGGTGCAGCGCTGGGTGACGGACGTGGCGTCGGTGCGACTGGGGGGCTCCGCGCGGTATTTTCCGGATCAGGCTCGTCCCCTGGCGGCCCTGGCCGGCGTCATGAGCGTGGCCGACGCGCTCGCCTGCTACAATGAATTCATCGCCCTGCGGCGAGTCGCCCAGCATCCGCTCAACCCGCGGCTCATGCTGGAGGATATGCTGATACGCTATGGTCGCATGCTTGGAGGAGGTGGGTGATGAACGATCGTTCCGGACAGGTTGCCCGCCCCAGCGTGCTGTCCCTCAATATCTCGTCGAAGTCGTCGCTCTACGCAGCCTACATGCCCTTCCTGAAGAACGGCGGTATCTTCGTGCCGACGCCCAGGGCATACAAGATCGGCGATGAGGTCTTCATGCTGCTGCAGCTGCTGGAAGATCCGACCAAGCATCCGGTCGCCGGCACAGTGGCCTGGGTGACGCCCCAGGGGGCGCAAGGGAACAAGACCCAAGGGGTCGGTGTCCATTTCTCCGATGACGAAGCCGGCAAAGGCGTGCGTCACCGTATCGAACAGATCCTCGCCGGCCACCTGGGCTCCAACCGCCCCACCCACACCCTCTGATTCCTCACCCAATCGCAGCTTGATGTTCATCGATTCTCATTGTCACCTGGATTTTCCGGATCTTCAGTCGCGCCAGGGCGAGGTGCTCGCCCACATGAAGGACCGTGGCGTCGCGGGTGCGCTATGTGTCGCGGTGGATATCGAACGTTTTCCCGGGGTGCGGGCGCTCGCGGAATCCTCCCCGGCACTCTGGGCCTCGGTCGGGGTTCACCCGGAGCATTCCGAGGGACGGGAGCCGGATGTCGAATTGCTGTGCCAGCTGGCTGACCACCCCAAGGTGGTGGCCATCGGCGAGACCGGCCTGGACTACCACTGGCACAAGGACCGCCCGGAGTGGCAGCGGGAGCGCTTTCGCGTCCACATCCGAGCCGCTCGGGCCTGCGCCAAGCCTCTCATCGTGCATACCCGCGACGCCTCGGAAGATACCTTGCGCATCATGGACGAGGAGGGCGCCGGGGGGGCGGGGGGCGTGATGCATTGCTTCACGGAATCGGTGGAGGTGGCCGCTGCCGCGCTGGACCTTGGGTTCTACATCTCGCTATCCGGCATCGTCACCTTCCGCAATGCCGCCCAGGTGAAGGAGGTGGCGCGTTTCGTGCCGCTGGATCGCCTCCTCATCGAGACGGACGCGCCTTACCTCGCCCCGGCGCCCCATCGGGGCAAAACCAACGAACCGGCGTTCGTGGTCCATGTCGCCGAGGAGGTGGCCCGTCTGCGGGGTCTGCCCCTCGAGACCGTGGCTGCGGCCACCACCGAGAATTTCTTCCGATTATTCCAACATGCCGATCAAAACGCTTGTCACTAAGCACGCCGCTCGCGGCTTTCTCCTCCTGGCCCTGGCTGCGCCCGTCTGGGCAGATAGTTACGACGACGCCCTATCGGCGGCGGCCCTAGGCCAGGACGGCGATTTGAGCACGCTGCTGCGTAAGGGGCTGGACCCCGAGACCGTCGACGCCAGCGGCAATACCTTGCTGATCCTGGCGGCCCGCGATGGACACTTGTCCACTGTGGAGTTGCTGCTCAAGCACCGAGCCAAGGTCACCGCGCGCAATGCGGCTGGCGATTCTGCCCTGATGATGGCGGTCTTGAAGGGTGAGCGGGCCGTGGTGGCGCGGCTTCTCGATGCGGGAGCGCCCATCAACCAGGCGGGGTGGACGCCCCTGATGTACGCGGCCTTCGAGGGGCACGCCGATATCGTTTCCCTGCTTTTGGCGCGGGGGGCAGAGGTGGACGCCCGGGCGCCCAATCAGGCGACGCCGCTCATGCTGGCGGCCCGCAATGGCCATCTCGACGCGGTGCGTGTCCTCCTCAAGGCCGGGGCGGACCCGACGCTGCGCAATGATCAGGGATTTACCGCCGACGCCTGGGCCGCCGCCAATGGTAATACCGACGCTGCCGATCTGGTGAAGGCGGTCCGCTCCGGCCGCTGACCGGGGCGGGCCTGATTGATGACGATCCAATGGTTCCCTGGCCATATGGCCGCGGCGCGCAAGAAGGCCGCCGAGACCATGGCCCAGACCGACGTGGTCATCGAGGTGGTGGATGCGCGCCTGCCCGCGGCCAGTGCCAACCCCATGGTGGCGGAGTTGCGGGCGTTTCGTCAGCGTCCCTGCCTGAAAATCCTCAACAAGGCGGACCTGGCCGACCCTGTGGCCACTCGGGCCTGGCTCGACTGGTTCGCCCGCGAGACGGACGTTCTGGCCGTGGCCTTGTCCTGCAAGCGCCCGAGCGACGTGGCCCGGGTCGCCGGCCTGTGTCGCAAGCTCGCTCCGCATCGCAATGATGGGACCAAGCCCCTCCGGATGATGATCATGGGCATTCCGAACGTGGGGAAATCCACCCTGATGAACGCCTTGGCCCGGCGGCGGGTGGCGGCCGTGGGGGATGAACCTGCGGTGACCAAGAATCAGCAGCGTCTCGATCTGGGTCCGGAAATGAGCCTCACCGATACCCCGGGGCTCCTCTGGCCAAAGATCGAGCATGATTCCGACGGCTACATGTTGGCGGCGAGTCATGCGGTCGGGGTCAATGCCGTGGCGGAGGAGGAGGTGGCAGCTTTTCTTGCCACGACCTTGATGGCCCGCTACCCGGGCGCCCTGGCAGCGCGCTATCGCATCGATGAAGGTGAATTGGACGGGCCGGGGGTCGTGGAGGCCGTCGCGCGCCAGCGGGGTTGCTTGCGGCGCTCCCGTTATGGCACCCATCCGGATCTCGAGAAGGCCGCCATCATCCTGCTCACGGATTTTCGCGGTGGTGCCCTTGGGCGGCTGAGCCTGGAAACCCCGGAAAGCCGGGCCGCAATGCTGGTGGCGGAGCAGCAGGACGCGGAGGCGGGCGACTCAGCCAACCTGGCCTGAATTCGCTGCCGGGTCGTCCTGGAACGCGGCGAGCCAGTGCAGGAAGGCGTCAATCGGCATCGGCCGAGCGACGAGATAGCCTTGAATGAGGTGACAGCCCCGGGCCGCAAGATATTCCCGCTGGGCGATGGTTTCGACCCCTTCCGCCACCACGGTGAGGCCCAGATCCCGGGCCAGGGACAGCGAGGCCGTGGCGATCGCCTCGTCTTCCGGATCCCCCGGCAGATCGCGGACAAAGGATCGATCGATCTTCAGGCATTGAATCGGCAGACGGCGCAGGTAGGCAAGGCTGGAATAGCCGGTGCCGAAGTCATCCAGAGCCAGGGTGATGCCCTGGTCGCGGAGGATGGCCAACCGTTCCAGCATGGCCTCGTCCGGCTCCATCAGCGCGCTTTCGGTGATCTCCAGCTCGATCCGCCGCGGATTGGCGCCAGTTTGGGCGAGGATCCGCATGGCCCGCTCGGCGAAGTCTGGCCGCCGGAACTGCAGTGCCGAAATGTTGATGGCGATGGTGAGATCGACCCCCAGGCGGGCCAGCTCGGCCTGCTGCCGGCAGGCCTCGGTCATGACCCATTCGCCGATGGGGAGAATGAGGCCGGTATCCTCGGCGATGGGGATGAAGTGGGCGGGTGGGATCATGCCCCGCTCCGGATGCTGCCAGCGAACCAGGGCCTCGCATCCGGACGGTTTCCCGGTGGCGAGATCCAGCTTGGGCTGGTAATGCAGGACGAGTTCCTCGCGTTCCAGGGCCCGGCGCAGGGCGTGATCGATCTGCAGGCGCTCCAGGGCCACGTCATTCATGTGGACTTCGAAGAAGTGGTAGGCATTTCGCCCCGCTTGCTTGGCGCCGTACATGGCGACGTCGGCGTGCTTCAGCAGCGTGTCCACGTCGCTGCCATCCTCGGGATACAGGGCGATGCCGATACTCACGCCGACGGAGAGCTCGTGCATGTCGAGGGTGATCGGGCGCCGCAGGGACTCGATTAGCTTTGCTGCCACCCGCGCCACGTCTTCCCGCTGATGGAAGCGGGAGATGAGGACCACGAATTCGTCGCCCCCGAGGCGGGCCAGGAGATCCGTCGATCGCAGACAGGAGGCGAAGCGCGCCACCACGGCAGTCAGCAGCCGATCGCCGACCGGGTGCCCGAGGGAGTCGTTGACGGTCTTGAAGTTGTCGAGGTCGAGGAACAGCACCGCCACCGGATCGGCGTGGCGCTGGGCGTCGCCCAGAACCGTCCGGGCGTGTTCCAGCCAGTGGGTGCGATTGGGCAGGCCGGTGAGGGCGTCGTAGCGGGCGAGGAAATGGATGTGTGCCTCGGCCTGCCGGGCCGCCGTGACATTCTGAACGGTGCCGCGGACCCGTAGAACCTGGTCGATGTAGCCACTTTCGATCTGGAAATGAAGGACCTCCGGAGTGCCGTCGGCCGCCGGGACCGTGCAGTCGACCGCATCCTTCGAGGGTTGATGCTGGGCATCGGTGATGAGCTGGGCCAGGCGCTCCCGATCCTCCGGCGGGAGCGGTTGTAGGAAGCGTGCCAGCGCCACCGGCTCGCTGGTGGGCAAGGCCAGCATTCGGAGCAGTTCGCCGGAGCACTCCACCTGGGTATGGTCGTCGGAGAGCATCCAGCTTCCCATCCGGGCCATACGCTGTGCTTCGGCCAGGGCGGCCCGCTGGTGACGCAGGCGCTGGGTCGCGGCAGCGAGTTCCGCGGTACGCGCGGCCACCAGCTCGTGGGTGCGGCGGGTGCGGCTGGAATTGATCAGGAGGAAGGCGCCGAGCATGCCAACGCAGGACAGCCCGACCGCCAAGGTCACCCAGACCGCCCAGCTTCGGTTGGCGACGCGGTAGGCCTCCGTGGCGCGCACCTGGATCTGCCAGGGGCGGCCTCCGAAGAGCAGGTTGCGGGTGAGGCTTTGATGGCCTTTGAGCCAGTTGTCCTCGGCGCAGGAGGAGGGCCCCGCCAGCCGTACGAAGCGGGCGTCGTCGCTTCGGTCGATCAGGCAGACCTCCAGGGAGTCGAGGACAGAATCCGCCAGGGCGCCGGAAACGGCTTCGTTAAGCCGAAGGGCGGTGGAAACGAGCCCCCGAAGTTGGGGGGGCGCCCCACCGGTCGCGGGTCGGAAAACGGCGTGATAGACCAGCACCCCCGAGGCGGCACCGCCATCCTGGACCAGGGGCACGGCCGGGGTGGCGATGGGAACCCCTGTCTCCCGCGCCCGCAGGATCGCCGCCCGGGCTTCGGGCAGGGAAAGGGGATTGAGGCCCACGACGGCTTCGTTGCCCGGCTCCGGCTCGACAAATTCGTAGGGCAGATACTCTGCTGCGGAGTGGGCGGGGAACAAGGCCCCCGCCGCCGTGCGGTCCATGATTCGCTGAGGCCGGCCCAAGCTTTTGCCCAGCGCCGCTTCGAAGTGGGCCCGCTCACTGATACTGACGTGGGGCGCCCAAGCCAGGTTGAGGGTTCCAGGGTAACGATTGAGCCATAGACTTGCGAACTCATGCCATTCGGGTTTGGTGACACTCTCGCTGGCCCGCACAAAGCGTTCGAGGGCGAGCAGGATTTCCACCTGGACCTCGAGGCGCCGCTGAATCAGGCTGAAAATGCTTTCTGCATCTCGATTGAACTGGGTGTCGAGGCGCCGCTCCTCCCAACTGCGAACCTGGACGAATACCCCAGAAACCAAAAGCAAAGCGGCGACCAGGGGGAGCGCCACGTTGGCCAGGCGGGGGGCCCAGATGCTTCGCGGCTGGCCGAACAAGGCCAGGGCCAAGGGCGTGGTGGTGATGACCCCCAGGGTGTCGCCGATCCACCAGTTCCACCAGGAAAACAAGGCGTCCCCCGACGGAATCACCTCCGCATGGGCCAACTGCGGTACGGCCAGACTGGGGGCGATCAGGCAGGTGAGGGGGGCGATCAGGCAATACGCGACGAGTACATTGCGGGCGCTTTCGAAGGTTTGCTCGGGCGGGGCAAGGCGGCGCAGGCATTCGGTCGCAATCAAGGCCTGGAGGGGCGAACCCGCTGCCGCCAGCAAGGCCGGAAGAAACGTCATCGCGACGTTCTCGGATCCAACGTTCTGACCGGCGAGAAGATTGACCAGGAACGAACCAACGAAGATGGCGGGCAGGATGCCCCGACCGAAGGTGAGCAGGGCGGCCAGGGCGATGCCCGCCGGCGGAAAGATTGGCGCGGCATACCCGGGTGGCACAGCGACCATGAGGGCGAGCCACCCGGTAAGGGTATAGCCGGCGGCGATCAGGACATTCTGGGCAAGGAGCCTGCGCATCAGGGAAGGGGCCTGTTTACGCTGCGTGGGTGGGATTGGGGGGCGTTCGGAGACGATGGTGCCATTGATTTTGCATTGCCGAAAGGGATGGATGCGATCTGGCCGGTTTGCCGCTCCAATGCGGTCGTCGGCGTACAATCCAGCCTGTTGCCGATCCCCCTTGCATCGACCATGAGCGCACGTGAAATCCTGCTGTCCGAACGTTACGGAGCGGCCCAGACGGCCTTGGCTCCGGACTGGAATCCGATCATCGAGCAAATGCTGAGCCACCGCTCGGTGCGGGCTTTCCTCCCGGATCCGGTGACCGAGGGCCAGCTCGAGGCGATGATCGCCGCTGCCCAGTCGGCCTCGAGTTCATCCAACCTCCACGCCTGGAGCGTGGTGGCGGTTCAGGACGCGGATCGCCGGTCGGCCCTAGCGGAATTGGCGGGAGGCCAAGCCCATATTCGTCAGGCCCCTCTGCAACTGGTCTGGCTTGCGGATCTTGTGCGGCTCGAACAGATCGCGGTCCAGGTCGGCCGTCCGTGCGCCGCGCTCGATTTCCTGGAGATGTTCCTCGTCGCAGCGATCGATGCCGCCCTGGCGGCCCAGAATGCCGCGGTGGCTGCAGAATCCCTGGGGCTGGGGACGGTCTACATCGGTGCCATGCGAAACCGTCCGGAGGATGTCGCCCGGATCCTTGGCCTCCCGCCCAAGGTGGTTGCGGTGTTCGGCATGTGCGTGGGGCACCCGGATCCCGCCTCGCCGGCGTCCATCAAGCCCCGCCCCGCCCAACCGGTGGTGCTCCATCGGGAAACCTATTCGCCGGATCAGGCCATGGGCGGCGTCCCCGCCTACGACGCCGCGATGACTGCTTTCTATGCTGCCCAGGGCATGAAGGTGCATGGCACGTGGTCGGTCCACTCGGCCAAGCGGATTGCCGGCCCGGATTCGCTCTCCGGCCGGGACCGCCTGGTTGAGGCCCTCCGCAATCTGGGCTTCCCCCTGCGCTAACCCCTTGTCGGCAAGCGGGCAGCGAGCCCGTGCCTAGTCCGCCTGGTGAGCTTGCCAAGCGAGAAGGGCGCCCGAGAGGATGATGACGGCCATGCCGGCCAGGCTCAGCGGATCGGGGAACTGTTCAAAAAACAGCCAACCCACCGCCGCCGCCATGAGGATCTGGAGGTAGCTCACCGGGCTGAGGAGGGAGGCCGGGGCCTCCCGGAAGGCCCGGATCAACAGGAAGTGGCCCAGGCCGGCGGCGACCCCCATGGTCAGAACCAGTCCAGCGGACCGCAGCTCGAGTGGCCCGAGTTCTCCCTGCCAGGCAAGCAGTGGGGTGAGTACGACGCTGCCCACCAGAGCATTCCAGAACAGCATGGCGAGAGGATCTTCCTGAGGGCTCATCTGGCGGGTCATGATTTGATAGAGGGCCAAGGTGAGGGCGCCCGCGGCGGCAAGCAGCATGCCATCGACGGCCAGCCCCGCCCCCGGCCGGGTGACGATCAGCGCCCCGGCAAAGCCCAGCCCTGTGGCGATCCAGCGTAGCCTCCCCACGCTCTCTCCAAGAATCGGCCGCGACAGGAGCACCACGAAAAGCGGCGCGGTGAACACCACCGCCGTGGTCTCCGCCAGGGGCATGCGGCGCAGGGCGGTGACGATGCAAACGGTGGTCGCCAGCAGGAACAGGGCTCGCAGGGCCTGGCCCCCGGGGCGGCGGGTGTGCCACAGGCGCGGGCCGCGGATCGGCAGCAGGATCGCGAGCATCAAGGCGCCCTGGGCGGTGTAGCGGGCCCAGGCGACCCAGACCGGCGGCCAGGTGGCCGCCAGGAGCTTGGCGGTTCCGTCCAGGACGGCGAAGAATGCGGTGGCAACGACGATCAGGACGATGCCGAGGAGCGGGCGTCCTGGCGGAGCGGGGCTCATGGCGGAAGGCGAGGCGGTGGGGTCAGAGGGTGCCGGCCTGCTGGATCCAGGAGTTGAAAACGAGGCGGGCGGCGTCCACCAGTTCTCCCGCCGTGAGGCCGATGGGGCCGATCTCGTGCTGGGCGAGCCAATCGGCGGCGCGCCCGTGGAGGTGGACCGCCGCCAGGGCGGCTTCCATGGGTGGCCAGTGCTGGGCAAGAAGGCTGATCAGGATGCCGGTGAGGACATCGCCGGACCCGGCCGTCGCCAGCCCGCCGTG
>JAEUNY010000058.1 GCA_016791005.1 Zoogloeaceae bacterium | reverse complement strand
GCCGGGTCGTCGTGGATGATCTGTTTTTGCACCGCCCAGACCCCGGTGCCGGCAAACGGACGGGCTGTGGTCAGGCATTCGTAGAGAATGATGCCGGCGGCGAAAATGTCGGTGCGGGACCCCACCGGCAGTCCCTGGATCTGCTCCGGCGACATATGGCTGGGGGTGCCGACCATGGTGCCGGCGATGGTGCGGTCGCTGCCGCCGTCCGCCAGCCGGGCGACGCCGAAATCCGTGAGCTTGACCCGGCCGGCCTCGTCGAGCATGACATTGGCGGGCTTCACGTCCCGATGGATCACCCCCTGCCGATGGGCAAACTCCAGGGCGTCGAGGAGCTCGCGGACGATCCGCACCGCCTCGGCGGGCGCAAAGCGACTGCCCTCGTCGAAGCAGGCCTTGAGTTCACGGCCCTGGACGAATTCCATCACCAGGTAGCTAAGGTCCCCTTCCTCGCCGAAGTCGAACACCGTGACGATGTGGGGATGATTGAGCCGGGCCACGGCCTGAGCTTCGCGGACGAATCGCGCGGAGGCGTCGGTGAGCGTACCGGCATCCGCCAGGACGCTGTGCAGGATGGTCTTGATGGCCACCCGGCGATTGAGGACCGGATCTGTCCCGTCATAGACGACCCCCATGGCCCCCTGACCGAGGATGCCGTTGACCCGGTAGCGGCCCAGCCGGGCCGGCAGGCGCTGGGTACCTGTCATGCCCATGTGATTTTTGTCCGGTGATTCTGCGCCACCTGGCCTCCCCGGGAGCGAATCCCGCTTCTGAGAAAAAGTATCGGGACTTCGCCCGGGCGGGTCAATCCAACGCGCCATTTCATCGCCGGACGCGCGTCGGGCCAGGGGGCGGTCTAAGATGGAATCCGTCGCCCATTTCCCCCGGAGCCCACCATGCCCAGCCCACTCGCCCTGCAAGGAAAGCGCATTCTCGTCACCCAGGCCGATGCCTTCATGGGACCCGTGCTCTGCGAGGTGCTGGCGGAGCAGGGGGCCACCGTCATCGCCAGCGCGGTCTCCCTTACCGATCCCGGAGCCGCAGCCCAGGTCATCGCCGAAGCCGGAGAGATCGACGTCCTGCTGGCGAATCTTGCCCTGCCGGCGCCGGGAACGGCGGCCCCCGAGGTGACGGAAGACGAGTGGCGGTCCGTCTTCGCCACGCTGGTGGATCCCCTCCCCCGCCTCTCCCGCGCGGTATTGCCCGCCATGATGGCGCGGCGGTCCGGAAAGATTCTGGTAATGGGCAGCGCCTCCGCCCTGCGAGGCATGAAACGCCGCACCACCTACAGCGCCGCACGGGGCGCCCAGCTTGCCTACGTCCAGGCGCTGGGGGTCGAGATGGCGCCCCACAATGTTCAGGTCAACGCCATCGCCCAGAACTTCGTCGAGAACCCCACTTACTTTCCGCCGGAAGTCCAGGCCGATCCGCGTTTCCAGGAGCGTTTGAAATGGGAAGTGCCGCTGGGCCGCTTGGTCTCGGCTCGGGAAGATGCCCAATTCGCGGCCTATCTGTGCAGCGACGCGGCCAATTGCTTCGTTGGCCAGGTGTTTCCGGTCTGCGGGGGCTGGGCGCCCCGCTGAGGGCGCCCTGTCGTGGCGTTCGGCCGCTTCATCAACAAAATTCATCTTGCCGTCACGGTCGTGAAATCTGGCTCCGCAAGAGTGCCGGGCTGCGTGGAATCCCCGCGTTAGCCCCCCCACTCTCACTTCCGGAGTCGTGCATGAAGCTTTCCATCTCCTTCCTGGCCATCACCGCCGCCTTTTCCCTGACCGCCCAAGCCGGCCCCAGCACCAGTACCGCCCCCTACCTTGTCCCGGCCGCCGCCGGCGTGGAGTTCACCTCCATCCTGACCGTGGGCGACAGCGTGAAGAAGAAACACAAAGGCAACGAGACCTACCGCATGGTGGGCATTCCCGACGGCCTGGGGGCCTACGACAACGGCGATGGCACCATCACGGTGGTCATGAACCACGAACTGCGCGACACGGTTGGCGTCGTTCGCGCCCACGGTGCCAAGGGCGCCTTTGTGTCCAAGTGGCAGATTCGCAAGAGCGACCTGAAGGTTCTGAACGGCGAAGACCTGATCCAAGAAGTCGTGGTAACCAGCGGCACCACCACCATCAACCGGCTGTGCTCCGCCGACTTGGCCGCGCCTTCCGCCTACTTCAACAGCAACAGCGGCAAGGGATTCAGCGAAGGCCGTATCTTCCTGAGTGGCGAGGAATCCGGCCCCACTGGCCGTGCCTTTGCCCACTTGGCCAGCGGTCGCCAGCACGGCATCAGCTACCAGCTTCCGGCCTTGATGACGGCTTCCTGGGAAAACCTGGTGGCCAGCCCCTTCGAACAGGACAAGACCCTCGTCGCGGGCATGGACGACGGCAACGCCAATGCCAGCAAGGTCTATCTCTACGTGGGCGACAAGCAGGAAACGGGCAACCCGGTGGAAATGGCTGGGCTGACCAACGGCACTTCCTATCAAGTCAAGATCGCCGGGTACGCCACCGAAGGCAGCGTGAACGGTTCGGTCGCCATCCCCAACACTCTAAACGCCAGCTTCAGCTTGGTCACCGACGGTTCCGGCTCCGGCCTCAACCGCGTGGAAGACGGTGCCTGGGATACCCAGAACCCCAACCGCTTCTACTTCGTCACCACCGACAGCTTCAGCGGCAACACCCGCCTGTGGCGCATGACCTTCACCGACATCGCCCAGCCCGAACTGGGCGGAAGCATCGAGGTGCTGGTGAATGGCGCCGTGACCGGCCAGAAGATGCTGGACAACATGACGGTGGACGCCGCCGGCAACGTGCTCATGCAGGAAGATCCGGGCAACCAGTCCTACATCGCCAAGATCTGGTCCTACAACCCGGTGAGCGGCGCAATTAACCAGGTTGCTGCCTTTGACCCGGCGCAATTCACCCCCGGCGCTCCCGGTTTCATCACCCAGGACGAGGAATCCTCCGGCATCACCGAGGTTTCCCATCTCTTCGCCGGGGTGGAAGGCTACGATACCGAAAGCTTCCGCTACTTCCTTCTCGACGCCCAGGTACACAAGAACATCGCCGCCACCGAGCCGGAACTGGTGGAAATGGGCCAGTTGCTGATGATGAAGATCGCCAAGTAAGTCTCCACCTCGGCAACGAGTGGGAACGGATGGGCCTAGGTGTGATGTTCCAATAGGTTGTTCGTCCGGAAGAGTCTGGGGGACTGGAGTTGCCACGCGTCAGCGTTCACAGAGAAATCCTCCGGATGAGCAGCCACAAAAATCATTGCGCTGATGGGGCAGATCCCCGCAGCCTCGGCTGCGGGGATCTGTCTTGGTACAGCGTGCAAGTGGCGGTAGCACTTTGAGTTGCCGGCGACACGGGGCTTCTTGACCGTAGCTCCCGCCCGCACCAGACACGCAGCCGCATCGATGCCGAGTTGTCCCAGCGCATCGAGCCGTTGCGCCGGGCCCGCATGCCCCTGCGGGGCATCGCCGTCGTGGTCGGGCGTAGCCTTGCGTGCATCACGCCGTTTCCTGGCGTCGAGGGGTCTGACCAGGCTCAACGCGTTAGAGCCCAGAGCGCCCGTGCGCCGTTCCCTATCGGCCCCAGACCAACGGCAAGGCCGAGCGCTTCATCCAGACCTGCCTGCGTGAACGGGCCTACGGGCCGGTATGGTCCCATAGCGACGAGCGCAGCGCCGGGTTGCCCGCCTTCCTCACCTACTACAACCCCGATGGCCTCATTCGGTCTTGGCCTACCAGCCCCCAGCTTTCCGACTCAATGGGAACAACCTATTGGAACTCGACGCCTAAGCGTACGGCGATTACGGTATTTGACTTTGCCCCGTTGCATCGGTGACAAAGTAACCAGCATCCTTTCCAGAGGGCGGCGAGCTGCCACGGGCGTTGCCCGATTGCGATTCGCCCGATACCGAACTGCGGTGCGCGCCGGTTTTGGCCACAGAGGATCTATCTTTGCGGGCGGACTGCTCCATGGTCCGGGTGTCTGTTGGACGATTCGGCACGAAGGACCGCGAAGATGCCCCGTTGACTTCGGTCGCTTGCGCCCAGCCCTGCGGCAGTATGATGAACATGGCGGCTGCCAGTGCGAGCGATATGTAGCGATAACCATGGCATAGAGGAGTGGTCATGATCGTCTCCTGTCGAGTAAATGAAGATTTTACGACTGGGACCAT
Organism: Zoogloeaceae bacterium; assembly: GCA_016791005.1. Classification (GTDB taxonomy): domain Bacteria; phylum Pseudomonadota; class Gammaproteobacteria; order Burkholderiales; family Rhodocyclaceae; genus JAEUNX01. The sequence continues at coordinate 2,196 of JAEUNY010000058.1, read as the reverse complement.
CTGTGCATTGATGGTCAGGCTGATTCTGAGCGGCTTTATCCCCCCGGCTCAAACGACCATTTGTCATGATTCGTATGCCTTTTCGGAATACTGCTGATGGCCCCCCATCGGAGAATTTCACTGCAGCTCATTCGCGGATTTTGGGTCGCCGCCCGCCATCTGAGTTTTACCCGCGCGGCCGAAGAACTCTGCCTGACCCAGTCCGCCGTGAGTCGTGAAATCAAGAAGCTGGAGGCACAGGTTGGTCGCCCGCTATTCCGGCGGATCAATCGTGGACTCGAGCTGACGGATGCCGGTCTTGAACTCTACCGAGCCGTTGAAGAAGGGGTTTCCGTCATCGATGCCGCGGCAGAACGGATTGCCGGGCAGCACCAAGAACTGTCCGTCACGACAAGCGTACCGCTTGCCTCCTTGTGGCTGGTTCCGCACCTTGCCCGATTTGCCAAGACCCATCCAATGACCGACGTCAGAATTGTGGGCAGCAATGACGTGGTTGATCTCGGCCAGACCAACATCGATATCGCGATTCGCTATTTTCGCAATGCCGCGCTGGGCGAGACGGAGACGATGCTCGCTCCGTACAGCACTTTTCCCGTATGCGCCCCCAAACTGCTCGATGACCCGGAGAGACCGCTGCACACGGTCGCCGACCTGTCTCGGCACGTGCTCCTGGAGTTCGAGACGACCACTCAGGGACGCCCTTGGTTCGACTGGGACATTTGGTTTCAGGCTATGAAGATACAAAGCATCGTCGCTGCGGGGCGCCAGCGGTTTGCGCACTATGATCAGGTGATCGAAGCAGCGCTGGCTGGAATGGGGATCGCGATCGGCAAGCGGCCCCACCTCAATGCCCATCTCCTGTCCGGTGATCTCTGCGCACCTTTCGGCCCCAATTCGATCGCTGCTTTGGGCAGTTTCCACCTTGTGATCGCGGAACGCTCTGCCGGGCGGACTGTGGTGGAACAGTTTGCAACCTGGATTCGCGACGAATTTCGTCAGGAAGGAAATGGCCTCGCGTAGTCCCATCCAAGTCCATTAAGGCCGCCACCGCAGGCCGCCCACTGAGAAGGAGTACGGCATGACTGATTCGGATACCCCGCGCCTTGGGGGCTGCCAATGTGGCGGGGTGCGTTACGCATTCACCGGCCCGGTATTGCGGCTCATCATTTGCTATTGCCGGGAATGTCAAAAGCAATCGGCTTCCGCGTTTGCGATCTCGGTTTTTATCAACCGAAGCCAGTTCAGACTGACCCAGGGGGCGCCGCACTGGTGGTGCCGCCCGACAGACAGCGGCCATACGCTGGAGTGCGCGTTCTGCCCCACCTGCGGCTCCCGTCTGTGGCACCAACGCCAAGGCTCAACCGACGCTCTTAGCATCAAGGGCGGGTCGCTGGACGAGCCCCCTGATTTGACCGACGCCATCCACATCTGGACCTCTCGCAAGCTCCCAGGCCTGCTGCTACCGACGGGGTCAGCTCAACACTTGGGCCAGCCGGTTTTTGAATAGGCGGGCGCCAAGATTCGCCCGCAGGGGTGATCATGGGGGGCGACGAGAGGGAGTATGCGAGTGGGGACTGATAATCAAGTTGCTCAGTCAGAGCCGGTCCTCTTCCAAATCATGTAACCAGCCCCCCCAACCCGATGCGGAAACCTTTCCTCGCTGCTTCCTGGAGGGGGGACCTGGGCGCTCTTTGGCACTGGGCAAAAAACCCCGCCACCAGGTAGCGGGGGGTTCGGCCCTTCAGAACAGCCGAGTCAGTGGGGACTTATTTCTCCCCGTCACCCAGGTGTAAGCCCTGGTTGGCGCGAAGCATGATGGTGCGATCCTCGCCGCTGTCGGGGTGCTGCACGTTGATGTAGGCCACGTTCTGCTCAAACTTGTCGAAGTAGAGCCCGGTGCTCTCGGCGCCCTTGGTGGAGAGGCTCGCCCACTTGCCGATGGCCTCTGCCACGCCGTCGTTGTCCTTGTCCTGAGCGAACCAGATGTCCTCCACGCCACCCGGCTGGTCTTCGACGATATAGATGTTGCCCTTGGCGTCGATGGCCAGGTTGTCGGGGTTGGTAAAGGCCGCGCCGGCGATCTGGCCGGTCGCCATGTCCATCGTGTTGCGGCTGGCAAACAGCTTCACCTCGTTGGTCTCCAGATCGATGGAGAACACCTTGTGGTTGGTGGTGGTGGCCACGTAAAGCTGCTGC
>JAEUNY010000051.1 GCA_016791005.1 Zoogloeaceae bacterium | reverse complement strand
GCCTCCACGGCCTCCGCCAAGAGGACGGTGACGTGCCCGCCGCCCTCCGTCACAGCGCCAGGTTCTCCAGCCCCGCCGGCATCCCGTTGCCGAGAATCGCGAGCAGCGCATCTTGTTGCTGCTGCCAAGCCGAATCCGACCAAAGCTCGAAGTGAGAACCTTGACCCACCAGCCACACTTCCTTTTCCAACCCGGCGAAGCGTCGCAGCTCCGGAGCCACCAAAATCCGCCCCGCACTGTCCAACTTTTCGACCCGGCTATAGCCAATGAAGAGGCGCTTGATGGCCGTAGCCCGAACATCGAAGCTGGGGGCCGCCAGGATCTGATCCCGGATCGGCGCCCAGGCCACTTCGGGGTACACCAGCAGGCACCGGTCCTGGTGCGCCGTGATGACCACCGAGGCGCCCTCCGGAGCAAGCGTTTCGCGATGGCGAGCCGGGACCGCCAAGCGGCCCTTGGTATCCAGGCTAAGCGCTGCCGCCCCTTCAAACATGGCTCTTTCCGGCACTCCGTCAGGAGGTAGCGCAGACCCCAATGCTCTGCACTTTCCCCCACTTTTCTCCACCTATTCCCACTCTAGTGCAAAGGGGGGTACGGGTCAAGGTCGCGAAAACGGAAATTTCTTCTGTTCTGACAATGACTTATGCCACCACAAAGCGTGACGGCCACCCGATTACAGGAAAGCCAGAAAAATCAATGGGGATAGCGTGAAAAGCTTAAAAAAGACCTTCAAAACACTCCCCGCGCCGCCCGCGTGGGAAGAAGTGGAGACAAATGGAAAATCCCACCGAAAAGTGGGATTTCGGACCAAAAAAACACAGGGAAATTGGGAAGTCCGCCGATAAGCCGGGTTCTGTCGGTCGGAGGCGCCTTGCGGCGACGCCGACGGGCAATCATTCCTCTGGGCGCACCGTTACCGATGCGCTCTAGCAGCCTACCCGGGGGCTCGGCGAGCCGCGTCTACGCCCCCCTATTTGGCCTTGCCCCGGATGGGGTTTGCCATGCCATCCCTGTTGCCAGGGCCGCGGTGGGCTCTTACCCCACCCTTTCACCCTTGCCCGGTGCCCGGCACCGTCGGCGGTTTAATTTCTGTTGCCCCAGGCGGTGATGAGGATTGCTCCGCCGATTGCCCGACCCGGACCGTCACCCACCCTGGAGCCGCCCCTTCGGGCGGCACTTTCCGTCGCTTTCACCTCGCGGCTATGGCGCCCGGCCGTTAGCCGGCATCCTGCTCTGCGGGGCCCGGACTTTCCTCCATGCGACGAGCGCACAGCGATTGCCTGGCGAACTTCCCGCCAAGAATTATACCGTCCCCCAGCACGGCGCAGGCGTCCGCCCCGCCGGCAGAGGGCGAAATTGACCGGTGTCCTGGTAGTAGGTTGCCGCCTCGCTTTCCTGGGTTAGCCCCGGCACCCCGAGGAGCGGCAATGGCGAAAGGTCTTTCGGACGCATCAAGCCCTCGCGAATCCACCCGGACAGCCAGCCGTCCGCCTCTCGCCACCGCGCCTCCGGTGCCAGATCGAACCATTGCGGTGCGACCTGACGATACACCGCCTTGGCGCAGAGCCCCTGAAAGGGCGCCCGTAGTTGGTCGTAGGTGGCGTGACCGAAGACGATGAAAGCCATGCCCGCCACCACGTCCTCCCGACGGCCGTGGAATACGGCCTCCCAACGGCGCTCGGCCAAGCCTGCGCACAGCGCCGGGTCGTGGCTCACCACGAGCACGCCGCATTCGTCAAATTGAGTGAGGGCATCGCGGACGGGACCTCGCGCGGGCGCGCCGGGGCAGCGGGCAATTTCCCCGCAGTGGCGTTGGTTGATCGCCTCCTTGCTCGCCGGGAAGGCCCGCCAGACCAAAGCATTGAAGCAATCGTGCCAGTCGCCAGGGCGAGTCGGGATGCCCCCGCCAGCGCGAATTCCTGCCTCGTACCCACCAGGGCCAGCCCGCTCCGGCAGGAGACAGCGCATCGGCCGACCATCCGCCAAGCGGCACGACGGCTCGCGAGCGAGAAGGAGATTCAACTCGTCGCAGGTGGGCAGACGGTCGTTCGGGAGCAGCCCGAGCCAGGGCGCGAGAGGCTCAAAAAGCTGTCGTCCGGCTAGCGCCGCCGGCCCAGCAATCAAGGTTTCGATGGCGCAGCCTGGACAGGGACGAACGCCGGCACGCCATCCTTGAGGGTGAAGGTGCCGACCAAGGGGCCGGGCGGCTGCGCGGGGGCGGCCCAGTCCTGCACCAGGCATTTCTCGGTGCTGGCCAGGTACCAGTTATTCCCCTGGTGCAGCGCCCAAAGCTGGCTGCCCGCCTCGAAGACCTCCATTTTCAGGCTCGCTTTGCTGCCCGGCTTGATGGTCACTCGGCGCTGACACTGGGGCATGCGACTGGCCACCACCGCCTGCTCCAATCGGTCGCTCCAGAAGTAGGGCTGCTCCCGCACCAGGATGAGCGCCTCGCGATTGGCGTCGATCGCAAACGGCACCGCCGAATTTTCGCAGGCCGCCAGAAGCGGCAACGCGCCAAGCAGAGCGAGCAAACGAACGTGCATGGTGACTCCTCAGGCCAGACGCCAGGCCACGGCTTCCCCGGCGCGCAGCGGAACCAGCGGGTCCTGGTCGAGATAATTGAGGGCCTCTGGAACCGGCCAGGGCTCCTTCACCAGGATGATTCGATCCGGGTTGGGGGGCAAACCATAAAATGCCGGCCCGTGCAGACTGGCGAAGGCTTCCAGCTTGTCGAGCGCCCCGGCGGCCTCGAAGGCCTCGGCATAGAGTTCAATGGCGGCATGGGCGGTATAGCAGCCGGCGCAGCCACATGCCGCCTCCTTGGTGCTGCGGGCATGGGGCGCCGAGTCGGTGCCCAGGAAAAACTTCGGGTTGCCAGACACCGCCGCAGCCATCAGCGCCTGGCGGTGGGTTTCACGCTTCAACACCGGCAGGCAGTAGTGGTGGGGTCGGATTCCGCCGACGAAGATTGCATTGCGATTGAGGAGCAGATGGTGCGCAGTGAGGGTGGCGCCCACCTGGGGTCCCGCCTGCTCGACGAACCGGGCCGCGTCGGCCGTGGTGATGTGCTCGAACACGACCCGCAGCGCGGGGAAGCGTGCGACCAGGGGCGAAAGCACCTGGTCGATGAAGACCCGCTCGCGGTCGAAGACATCCACCTCCGGCGCCGTCACCTCGCCATGCACGCCGAGCACCACGCCGAGCTCTTCCATGCGCGCCAGAACCGGATAGACCTTTTCGATGGCGGTCACCCCGGCGTCGGAGTTGGTCGTCGCCCCGGCCGGGTAGAGCTTCACGGCGTGAACGAAACCGCTCGCCTTGGCCCGGTCGATCTCCTCCGGGGCCGTGTTGTCGGTGAGGTAAAGGGTCATGAGGGGCTCGAACCGGGCGCCGACCGGTAACGCCGCCAGGATCCGCTCCCGGTAGGCGCGAGCGTCTTCCACCGTCACGACGGGGGGCCGCAGGTTTGGCATCACGATCGCCCGCCCGAAACGCAGAGCCGTATCGGCCACCACCGCCCGCAGGGCGGGACCGTCCCGCAAATGAAGGTGCCAGTCGTCGGGGCGAATCAGGGAGAGGGTCTGCATGGGTCAGGATTCAGCTTGGGAAGCATTCAATTATACCGGCCCGTCCGGACTGTCCTTGAGGGCCAGCGCCCGGCCGTAGAGGCGGTTCTTCGACGCGCCGGTGATCTCCGCAGCGAGGCGGGCCGCCGTCTTGACCGGCAATTCGGCGAGCAGCAGGGCCAGCACCCGCTCCGCGTCGGGGTCGAGCCCCTCGACGGCGGGCGGCGCCGACACCAGGAGCACGAACTCCCCCCTTCCCCGATTGGGGTCGGCCGCGAGCCAGGCAGGCCCATCGGCCAGGGGCAGGCGCGCGATCTCTTCAAATAGCTTGGTCAGTTCCCTCGCAATCACCAATTCCCGGCCACCTTCCAGAACCGCCGCCAGGTCCGCCACGGTTTCCGCCACCCGGTGGGGCGCCTCGTAGAACACCAGGGTAGCCACCAGAGGCTTCAATACGTTCAAAGCCGCCCGCCGGGCCGCAGACTTGGTGGGGAGAAAGCCGTGGAAGTAGAAGTGCGGATCGGATAAGCCCGAGGCCGAGAGGGCAGCGACCACGGCGCTGGGCCCGGGGATTGGCACCACCGGGAAGCCCGCCTCCTGCACCCGGGCGACCGCCCGCGCGCCGGGGTCCGAAATGGCCGGGGTACCCGCATCGGTGATCAGCGCCACCTGCTGACCCGCCTCCAGCAGGCGAATCAGGCCTGCAGCGGCGGCCTGCTCGTTGTGCTCGTGCAGCGCGACCAGGCGGGTGCGCAGCCCCAGGGCATCCAGAAGGCGCTGGCTGTGGCGGGTATCTTCCGCCGCGATCACGTCCACGACGGCAAGCACCGAACGGGCCCGCAGGGTGATGTCCTGGAGGTTCCCCAGGGGGGTCGCCACCACATACAATGACGGCGTCTTAGAAAGGGAGGCCTCGCGGGCATCGGATTGAGACATGGGGAACTGGCTCGCGCAGCTTCGACAACACATTGTCGGTGCCCGCCTGAAGGCAGCGCAAGGCGCTCGGAAGCCGGGTGCGCAGGCAGAGGACCTCGCCGCCGCCTTTCTCACCCGCCAAGGCCTGAAGGTGCTCGCCCGTAACGTGCGCTGCCGTGGCGGCGAGGTGGACCTCATCGCGCGGGACGGCGACGTGCTGGTTTTCGTGGAAGTGCGGCTTCGCCGCAATCGCGACTTCGGCGGCGCAGCCGCCACCATCGGCCCGGCCAAGCAGGCCCGGGTGATCCTCGCCGCGCGCCATTGGCTGGCCACTGAGGGCCGGCGCTGGCAGGACGCGCCCTGCCGATTGGACGCCATTCTCCTCTCCGACCTCGCCCCCGATGCGGTCGAGTGGCTCCAGGGCGCCTTTAGCGACACGCCCTGATCAAGACGACATGGCCCGGATGGTAATCGTATGTAAGCCCACCTACCGCCCCGCCCGGGCCTGGGGCATGCTTCTGACTGCTTGGCTCGCGGCCAGCGGGAGCACCCTGGCGGAACCGTCGATCGCGGTACGCATTCAGCAGGTGCCGCTGGCCGGATTCCAGTTTCACGCCGGCAAGATCGTGTGGGAGCAACTCGCCGAGGGCGACCCCCTGGAGTTGGTGCGGGAACCGGACAATGCTCACGACGCAAGGGCGGTGAAGGTGCTGTGGCGCGGCGTCGCCCTGGGCCACCTCCCCCGCAGCGACAACGCCCCGGTGGCGGAGGCGATGGACCAGGGATGGCGGGTCTGGGGCCGCATCGGCCGCCTGCAGCCCCATCCCAACCCCTGGCGACGGGTGCGAATCGACGTCTTCGCCGCTCCGCCGCAGGTCGCGCGCTAGGCGGCGCGGCCGGGCCCAGGCCTCATGCTAGACTGCCGCCCCACCAAGCCCACGGAGGCCGGAGGACATCATGGATTTGATTGCCCGGATCACCCAGCAATTCGAGGACAGCGTGGCCACCAAACGGGCGGCCCTGGAACTGCTAGCCGCCCCCATCGCCGCAGCGGTAGAGGTCATGACCACCTGCCTGCTCGGCAATGGCAAGATCCTCGCCTGTGGCAATGGCGGCTCGGCCGCCGACGCCCAGCACTTCGCGGCGGAACTCGTGAACCGGTTCGAGATGGAGCGCCCGCCCCTGGCGGCCATTGCGCTGACCACCGACACCTCGACCCTCACGTCCATCGCAAACGACTATCACTACGACCAGGTCTTCCAGAAGCAGGTGCAGGCCCTGGGGCAGCCCGGCGACGTCCTGCTCGCCATTTCCACCAGCGGCAATTCCCCCAACGTCCTCGAGGCGGTACGAACCGCCCAGGAGCGGGAGTTGCGGGTGATCGCCCTCACCGGCAAGGACGGCGGGCGTCTTGCCGGAGTCCTGCGGGAGACCGACATTCACTTATGCGTCCCGGCGAGTCGCACCGCCCGCATCCAGGAGGTTCACCTCCTGACCCTTCATTGCCTGTGCGACGGGATCGATTGTTTGCTTTTGGGAGTTGAAGAATGAAACGCAGAATGCAGTCCGCCTTGCTCTCCATCACCTTGGGTGCCGCCGTGGTGAGCGCCCTCCAGGGCTGTGTGCCGGTGGTCGTCGCTGGCGCCGGAGCCGGAGCCATGATTGCCAACGACCGCCGCACGTCCGGCGCCTACGTGGATGACGAGGCCCTGGAATGGAAGGTCAAGCACCAAGTCAATTCCCGCTTCGAGGACCGGGTCAATATCAGCGTGGTGTCATTCAATCGCGTGGTGCTCCTGACCGGCCAGGCCCCCGACGTCACCACCCGCGAGGAACTCTCCCGCATCGCCAGCGGCAACGCGGGGGTGCGCAGCGTAGTCAATGAGGTGGCGGTGGGCCCCATCAGCTCGGTGGGCTCCCGGGGCAACGACGCGGTGATCACCTCCAAGGTGAAGGCGCGCTTCGTGGATCTCGCCACCTTTGGCGTCGCCCATGTGAAGGTATTTACCGAAGCCGGCACGGTGTTCCTCATGGGACTGGTGACGCGGAAGGAAGGGGAGGCCGCCACCGAAATCGCCCGCACCACCAGCGGCGTGACCCGGGTGGTCAAGGTCTTCGAATATCTGGGCGAGGGCGAGGCAAAAAACATGGACGCCGCCGCGGCGGAAGGACGTCCGGTCGCGCCGCCCCAGTAAGGTCGACGGCGCGCAAGCGCCACCGCTCAGGCGGCCAGCGCGGCGAGAATCTTGTCGTGCACGCCGCCGAAGCCGCCGTTGCTCATCACCAGGACGTGGTCGCCCGCCCGGGCCTGGGCGGCCACCGCTTCCACCAAGCCGGTCAGACCTTGATGGACCTCCGCCCGGGCGCCTAGGGGCGCCAGCGCCCCCGCCGCGTCCCAGCCCAGATGCTCCGCGTAGCAGAATACATGGTCAGCCCCTGCCAGGCTGGCGGGGAGCTGGGACTTCATGACCCCCAGCTTCATGGTGTTCGAGCGGGGCTCCAGCACGGCCAGGATGCGCCCGGCCGGCTCGCGACGCCGCAGCCCCTCCACGGTCATCGCGATGGCGGTCGGATGGTGGGCGAAGTCGTCGTAGACCGTGATACCCCCTACGACCCCCCGCACTTCCAGGCGGCGCTTGATGCCCTGAAACTCCGCCAGGGCTTCAATGGCCACGCCCGGAGCGACTCCCGCATGGCGGGCAGCCGCCACCGCGGCCAGGGCATTGAGTCGATTGTGATGGCCCGCCAGGGGGAACGGCCCCCGGCCGAGTTCTTCGCCGGCGAGGGAAAAGACCGCTTCGTAGTCGTCGGCCCCTGTCGCCACCGTCCAGCCAGCGGCGTCGTTGAACCATTCCAGCTCCGACCAGCAACCCCTGTAAATGACGCGCCGCAGGCTCTCCTCGCCCCCATTGGCGATGATCCGCCCCTGGCCCGGCAGGGTCCGGACGAGGTGGTGGAACTGGGTTTCGATGGCGGCCAAGTCCGCAAAGATGTCAGCGTGGTCGAATTCGAGATTGTTGAGGATGACCGTACGCGGGCGGTAATGGATGAACTTGGAGCGCTTGTCGCAAAACGCGGTGTCGTACTCGTCCGCCTCGATGACGAAAAAGGGCGAATCCGTCAGCCGGGCCGACAGGCCGAAATTCTGCGGCACCCCCCCAACCAGGAAGCCGGGATTTAGCCCTGCGCGTTCCAGAATCCACGCCAGCAGCGAGGTGGTCGTCGTCTTGCCATGCGTACCCGCGACCGCCAGCACCCAACGCCCCGCCAGAACATGCTCGGCCAGCCACTGCGGACCGGAGACATACGGCAGGCCCTGGTCGAGGATGGCCTCCAGGAGCGGATTGCCGCGGGAAATCGCATTTCCAACCACGAACAGGTCCGGGGCCAGACCGATTTGCTCGGCGCCGTAACCCTCGGTGAGGCCGATTCCCTGCTCGATGAGCTGAGTGCTCATGGGCGGATAGACATTGGCGTCGCAGCCGGTGACGGTATGGCCCGCGGCACGGGCCAGCAGGGCCACCCCGCCCATGAAGGTGCCGCATATGCCCAAGATGTGGATGTGCATCGAAACTCCGGGAGAGGGCAGCGCGCCAACCTGCCCCGCGCGCCGCGTGTAGAATGGGGCGCATTCTAACCGAAGGCGCCAGCGACCCCGACGCCATGCCACCCCGCCCGCCCCCCCGCCCCCAGAGCCTGCGCACGGGTCATATGCGCCGGGAAATCGCCGCCCTGGCAGCCCGCATGATGGCCGAGGATGGCATCAGCGACTTTGGATTCGCCAAACGCAAAGCTGCCAAGCAGCTGGGCGCCACCGACACCGAGTTCCTCCCCAACAACGCGGAAATCGAAGAAGCCTTGCGGGCCTATCAAGCCCTGTTTCAGGACGAGGAGCATGCAGAACGTCTGTACGAATTGCGCCAGGCGGCCATTTCGGCGATGCACCTCCTGGCGCCTTTCCGCCCCTATCTCACCGGTGCGGTCCTGGACGGGACGGCGGGACGTTACGCCGAAGTGGAACTCGACCTCTTCCCCGACAGTGCCAAGGACGTGGAAATTTTCTTTCTCAATCGGGACATTCGCTACGAACTGCGGGAACCGCGTCGCAGCGGGCCCGAAGCGCCCGAGGCTTATCTCAGCTTTGAATGGGAAGATACGCCCATCCAGGCGGCCGTGTTCTCGACCCAGGCGGAGCACAACGCCCGACGGGGTCCCCGCATGCAGGAGCGCGCGCGTCTAGCCGCGGTCGAGGCGCTGGTGCGCGACACGCGGCCGGAACCCCAAGAATGAATCGAGGCTCTCGGATCGGACTCATTCTGGCCGTTTCCATCGGCGCGGGTTTGGCCGGCATGTGGGCCCGCCAGGGGCCGGGGATCGTGCCCCGGGCCTCGGTGTCCGAAGTGGCGGACAAGGGCCCCCTTCTCCTGGCCACCAAACTCCCGGACGCCAGCGGCACCCTGCAGGCCTTGGATCAGTGGCGGGGGCAGATCCTCGTGGCCAATTTTTGGGCGACCTGGTGCCCTCCCTGCCTGAAAGAGCTGCCGGAATTTGCCCAGGTCAGCCGACGCTACGCCGACAAGGGCGTGCAATTCGTCGGCATCAGTATCGATCAGGCGGAGGCAGTTCAACGCTTTCAGGCCGAACACCAGATCCCCTACCCGCTCCTGATCGGCTCCGCCCAGACCTTGCAACTCGCGGCGGACCTCGGCAATCCCGCCCAGGCATTGCCCTTCACGCTCATTCTCGACCGCGACGGTCGAATTCGGGATCTTCGCCTCGGCACCTTGACCGAGGCCGATCTCACCGCAAAAATCGAAGCTTTGCTGAAGCCTGCCAGCTAACAAGCGACTGGACAAGTTGCAGTCAATTGCGGCAAACTTGCAGGGATGAAGCGGTCAAAAGACACCAAAAACCAGTCTGGGCCCATGCCGGCGCGGCTCCTGGTGCTTCATGGCCCGAACCTGAACCTCCTCGGCGCCCGGGAACCGGACATCTACGGCCGCATCACCCTGGCCGACATCCACGGCGCCATGGAAAGCCGTGCCAAAGCCCAGGGCGTGGTGGTCGAATCCTTCCAGAGCAACCACGAAGGGCAACTCATCGACCGCGTTCAGGCAGCAGCGGCCGAAGGGGTGGGATTCATCATCATCAATCCCGCCGGATACACCCACACCTCGGTGGCCCTGCGGGACGCGTTGGCGGCGGTGGCGATTCCCTTCGTGGAGGTGCATCTGTCCAACATCCACGCTCGGGAACCTTTCCGCACCCACTCCTATTTTTCCGACAAAGCCGTCGGCGTGATTTGCGGGCTCGGCGGTCAAGGATACATGGCCGCGCTCGAATTTGCCCTCGCTCGATTGAATTCCCCCTAAGCCCCCCAGGGTCTGTCCCAGAAATTCAAGACCCGTTCGCTGGAGATTTTCATGGATCTGCGCAAGCTCAAGAAACTAATCGACCTCGTTCAGGAGTCCGGAATTTCGGAACTGGAGGTGACCGAAGGCGAGGAAAAGGTGCGCATCGCCAAGCATTCCACCGCGGCGCAGACCGTCCTGGCCCCCGCAGCCGCCATCGCGGCCCCGATGGCGGCTGCCCCCGCCCCAGCAGCGGCCGCCCCGGCTGCCGCCCCGGCGGATCCCGCCAGCACCCTCCCGGAAGGCCACATCGTCAAGTCGCCCATGGTCGGCACCTTCTACCGGTCTTCGGCGCCGGGTTCCAAGGCCTTTGCCGAACTGGGCGATGCGGTGAGCGAGGGCCAGACCCTCTGCATCATCGAAGCCATGAAACTGATGAACGAGATTGAATCCGACGCCTCGGGTACGGTGAAGGCGATCCTGGTCGAGAATGGGCAGCCGGTGGAATATGGTCAGCCCCTCTTTGTGATCGGCTGATCCGCATGGCCATGTTCGAGAAAGTCCTCATCGCCAACCGGGGCGAGATCGCGCTGCGGATCCTGCGGGCGTGCCGGGAACTCGGCATCCGCACGGTCGCGGTCCATTCGGAGCCGGATGCCGAAGCCAAGTACGTCAAGCTGGCGGACGAGTCGGTGTGCATTGGCCCAGCCCCGTCCACCATGAGCTATCTCAACGTCCCGGCCATCATCTCCGCCGCCGAGGTCACCGATGCCCAAGCCATCCACCCCGGCTACGGCTTCCTTTCGGAAAACGCCGACTTCGCCGACCGGGTGGAACAGTCCGGCTTCGTGTTCATCGGCCCGCGGGGTGAAACCATCCGCATGATGGGCGACAAGGTTTCCGCCAAGGATGCCATGAAGGCCGCCGGCGTCCCCTGCGTGCCGGGCTCCGACGGCGCCCTGCCCGATGATCCCAAGGAGATCGTCAAGATTGCCCGGACCGTTGGTTATCCGGTGATCATCAAGGCCGCCGGCGGCGGCGGCGGGCGGGGCATGCGGGTGGTACACACCGAGGCCGCCCTGCTCAACGCCGTGACGACAACCCGAACCGAAGCAGGCTCGTTCTTCGGCAATTCCAACGTCTACTTGGAAAAGTACCTGGAGAACCCGCGCCACGTGGAAATCCAGGTGCTGGCCGACGAGCACGGCAACGCCATCTACCTGGGCGAGCGGGACTGCTCCATGCAGCGCCGCCACCAGAAGGTCATCGAGGAGGCCCCCGCCCCCGGGATTGAGCGGCGCCATATCGTGCGGATTGGCGAGCGCTGCGCCGAAGCCTGCCGCAAGATCGGCTATCGCGGCGCCGGCACCTTCGAATTCCTGTACGAAAACGGCGAGTTCTACTTCATCGAGATGAACACCCGGGTCCAGGTCGAACATCCAGTGACCGAGCTGATCACTGGCGTGGACATCGTTCAGGAGCAGATCCGGGTCGCCGCCAATCTCAAGCTCCGTTATCGGCAGAAGGACATCGTGTTCCGCGGCCATGCCATCGAGTGCCGGATCAACGCCGAAGACCCGTTCAAGTTCACCCCCTGCCCGGGCAAGATCATCAACTGGCACATGCCCGGTGGCCCGGGCATTCGCGTGGATTCCCACGCTTACAACGGCTACACCGTGCCCCAGCACTACGATTCGATGATCGGCAAGCTCATCGCTTATGGCGACACGCGGGAGCAGGCCATCCGGCGCATGCGCATCGCGCTCTCCGAAATGGTGGTGGAGGGCATCAAGACCAATGTGCCGCTGCACCAGGAGTTGATGCTGGACGCCCTGTTCATGAAGGGCGGCACCAGCATCCACTACCTCGAGACCAAGCTCGCCGATCGCAACGAGGTCAAGAAAGGCTAGTTTCGCGGCATGTGGTGGTCGGTCGTTCTCGAAGCGGAAGCCAGCCAGGCCGAAGCACTGTCTGAAGCCTTGCTGGACGCGGGGGCCCTGTCGGTAAGCATCGAGGACGCCGACGCCGGCACCGACCGCGAAGTGCCCCAGTTCGGCGAACCCGGCCATCTGCCGTCCAGCCTGTGGTCCCACAGCCGGATGGTGGCGCTGGTCGAACGCGGCGCCGACCTTCCGGCCCTGATCGGCGCCGCCTGTCAGGCGGCTGGGATTCTGACCCTGCCGCCTTACACCACCGAGGCCGTGGCCGAGCAAAACTGGGTGGCGCTGACCCAAAGCCAGTTCGATCCGATCCAGATCAACGAGCGCCTGTGGATCGTACCTTCCTGGCATGAAGCGCCTGACCCCACCGCCATCAATATCGCCCTCGACCCGGGCATGGCCTTCGGCACCGGCTCCCACCCGACAACCCACCTCTGCCTGGACTGGATCACCCGCCACGTCGGCCCCGGCCAGTCGGTCCTCGACTATGGCTGCGGGTCCGGCATCCTCGGCATTGCCGCCGCCCGCATGGGTGCCGCTGACGTACTCGGGGTGGACATCGACCCCAAGGCCCTCGACGCCGCCCAGGACAATGCCGCGCGCAATCAGGTCACGCTCCGCCTCCAGCCCGCCGAAGCGCCCCTCGTCACCCGCTTCGATCGGGTTGTGGCCAATATCCTCACCAACCCGCTCTGCGTCCTGGCCCCGGCGATTGCCGCTACGGTCGCGCCCGGCGGCCAGTTGGCCCTGTCCGGTGTGCTGGAGAGCCAGGCCGCCCAGGTCGCCGAGGCCTATGCGCCGTATCTGATCCTTCGGGTAGGTGCCACGCGGGATGGCTGGGTCCGGCTCGAAGGCGAAGCGCCGCCATGCTGACCCGCTGTCCGGCCTGCCAGACCGCGTTCAAGGTGGCGCCGGATCAACTGGCGGCCCGTGCCGGAAGGGTGCGCTGCGGGCATTGCCTCAACGCCTTCGACGCCATCGCCAACGCCCTACCGATCCCCGAACCCCCAGCGGAAGAGGCGCCCCCACAGGACCTCACCGCCCCACCCCTCCCTCCGGAACGCGCACCGTCGGATCCCGGGGCTGTCGGCGACATCCTCGCTGTTCAGAACGTTGCTTCCGATCTCACGCCGCCCGACCTTCCCCCGACCGCGCTGCCGGAGGAAGCTGATTCCTCTGCTGACGATGATGTACCGGGTACGGACGAGATGCCCGCCGTCCTCCGAGCGCGTCACCGCGCCCCCCGCGAGGCGGATCCGGATGTCGAAGATCAAGCCGAAGCTGCGCCCACCTCCCAACCAGAATCGCCCCCGCCACCGCCGCTTCCGCCCGACGCCCCTCAGCCCGACCTTCCAGCCCCAGAAGCGCCCGCGCTTTGGCCGCGGGAAGCCTCGCGGATCGACGAGAGCGACGGCGGCACCCCGACGCCAACGACTGCGACGCTCAGCACGCCCGTACCGGCCCTCGCCCTGGCCCACCAGGATGCCGACGACAATCCCGCCACCCTGGCTCCCCCGCCTTCGGTCATGCCCCTGCGCGTGCCGGCCAGCCCGCCCGAGGGCGAAGCGGGCCAGGCGCGACGCCAATGGGGCATCGCCCTCGGGTGTCTGGCCATGCTCCTCGCGGCCCAGGCCAGCTTTCTGTTTCGCAGCCAGGTCGCGGAGGCCTTCCCGTTCCTGCGCCCGGCGTTCGTAGCCCTCTGCACGCAGGTCGGTTGCGCCATGCCCCTGCCCCAGGAAGCGGGGGCCATCGGCATCGAAACCTCGGATCTCCATCCCGAACCCGGGCCCAACGCCGAGTTCGTTTTCCACGCCACGCTGCGCAACCGGGCCGACTTCGCCCAAGCCTACCCGCATGTGGAATTAAGCCTTACCGACGCGGCGGACAAACCCGTGGTGCGGCGCGTGTTCCCACCGCAGGAATGGCTCCCGGCCGGCACCGCGGAGGACGCCCCCTTCCCGGGCGGCGCGGCGGCGGAGGCCCGGCTCGCGTTCAGCGCCCCAGGGGTCGCCGCACTGGGCTATCGAGTGTACGTGTTCTATCCCTGACGCCCGCGGCGACGGGAGCGGGCCTCACCAAAGCGCCGTGCCAAAGGCGGCTGCGAAGCGGCGGCCGATCTCCTCCCGCGAGGGCGCGTGATTCTGCCCCCCCCGGGAGGCCATCTTGATGGCCCCCATCAGGGACGCGAGGCGCCCCGTCTTTTCCCAGGGCCATTCCTGCAGGATGCCGTAGAGCAACCCCGCGCGGTAGGCGTCACCACAGCCGGTGGGATCTACCAGCTCCTCGGCCGGAGCACAGGGCACCTCAATCACACCGCCGGCCGCGTAGATCTGCGAGCCGTGCCCACCGAGGGTCACCACCAGCGCCTCCACCCGGCCAGCCAGGGCTTCGAGGGAAAGGCCGGTCTTTTCACTCAGCAGGCGCGCTTCGTAATCATTCACCGAGCAGTAGGTGGCGAGTTCCAGGCAGGTCAGCAGCTCCTCGCCGGAGAACATGGGCAGCCCCTGGCCCGGATCAAAAATGAACGGAATGCCTGCCTCAGAAAACTGGCGCGCATGTTCAAGCATTCCGTCGCGGCCATCGGGGGCCACGATCCCCAGCCGGATCTCCGCCGCGTCCCCCACCCGGTTGAGGTGGGACTGGGACATGGCCCCAGGATGGAAGGCGGTAATCTGGTTGTCGTCGAGATCGGTGGTGATGAACGCCTGGGCGGTGTAGGAGCCGGCGACGGTGCGCACATGGGTCTGATCCAGGCCCAGGGCCTCGAGGCGCGCCCGGTAGGGGCCGGCGTCATCGCCCACCGTGGCCATGATCTTGGGCGCTCCCCCGAGCAGGCCGAGGTTGTAGGCGATGTTACCGGCGCAGCCGCCGAACTCCCGCCGCAGATCCGGCACGAGGAAGGCCACATTCAGGATATGGATCTGCTCGGGGAGGATGTGATTCTTGAACCGGTCATGGAAAACCATGATGGAATCAAAGGCGAGGGACCCGCAGATCAGCACGGACATGGCAGTGAGCTTCCGGATGAAAAGCCGCGATTATCGCATCGTCGCTGGCCCGAAACCCGCCCCGCCGTCACATAGGCGTCATCCTGCCGTCACGATGCGGCAACCGGCCATGCCTAGAGTGCGATGCAGACCATTCTAGGACACTGCCATGCTGCAGAAGCAGAAACTCCCCGCCTCTCGCCTGGGCCGCAATCTTCATGTCGGCCTGGCCACCTGTGAAACCGAAGTGCTCGAAGCCCAGCGCCTGCGCTACCAGGTCTTCGCCGTCGAACTCGGCGCCCGCCTGAAGTGCCGCATCCCCGGCGTAGATCGGGACATCTACGACCCCTACTGCGACCACCTCATCGTACGGGATGAGGACGCCGGGCGCATCGTCGGCACCTACCGCATCCTCGCCCCGGAAGCGGCCCGCCAGATCGGTGGCTACTACTCGGAAAATGAATTCGACCTCACCCGCCTGCAGCATCTGCGCAGTCGGATCGTGGAGATCGGCCGCTCCTGCATCGACGCTGAATACCGCAGCGGCGCGGTGATCGCCCTCCTCTGGTCAGGCCTCGCCCGCTACATGCAGGAGCGCGGCCACGACTTCCTGATCGGCTGCGCCTCGGTCAGCATGGCGGACGGCGGCCACGTGGCGGCCAGCCTTTACCACCGCCTCAAGGAAGAGCACTCGGCCCCCCTGGAGTACAGCGTCTTTCCGCGCTGCCCGCTCCCCATGGCCCGCCTGCGCACGGACCTGCCCGCCGTACCGCCCCCGCTCATCAAAGGCTACCTCCGGGCGGGCGCCTGGATCTGCGGCGAGCCGGCCTGGGACCCCGACTTCAACACCGCGGACCTTCCCATCCTGATGCCCATGAACCGGGTCGACGGCAAGTACGCCCGCCATTTCCTGACCCGGGAAGCCGCGTGAGGGGTGCCGCAGCGGACGGCGCCCTAGCCCCTCTGGACACGGCACCCGCCCCGCTCTCCCTGCCGGCGGGGGGTTCTGCGACAATTGCGGCGGTGACTCCGCCCAGACCGACGCCCCCCTTGCTCCGCGCCTGGCGCGCCACGCGCCTTGGTCTTCACCTCGTCGAGGGCATCCTCACCGTTCTGTTGTTCTTCCCACTTCGATCCGCCCAGGGCCGGCGCGGCCTGCGCAAAGCCTGGTCGCATCGGCTCCTCGCCCTGCTGGGGGTGCACCTGCGTGTCGACGGCGCCCCCGTCGCGCCCGGCAGCCTGCTGGTGGCCAACCACATCTCCTGGCTCGACATCTTCGCCATTCACGCCCTGGCCCCGTCCGCTTTCGTATCCAAAGCTGAGGTCCGCGCCTGGCCGTTGGCCGGCTGGTTGGCTGGCCATAACGAGACCGTCTTCCTGCGCCGGGGCAGCCGCGGCCACGCCAAGACCGTGAACGGAGAAATTGCGTCGATTCTGGAAACAGGCGGGCATGTGGCGGTCTTCCCGGAAGGCACCACCACCGACGGAAGTCAGGTTCTGCATTTCCACGGCGCGTTGCTTCAGCCGGCGCTGGACGCCGCTCACCCGGTTCAACCCCTCGCGCTGTCCTACCATGACGCCACGGGGCAGCGAACCACCGCAACGGCCTATGTGGGCGAGACGAGTTTTGGCGAATGCCTGGCCGCGATCCTCGCGGAACGCCGGCTCGAGGTGCGAATCCAGGTGCTGCCAAGCCACGCGGCATCCGCGGAAACCGGACGCCGCGCGTTGTCCAACGCCTGCCGGGCCGCCATTCTCAACCATCTCGGCCTCCCGGACGAGACGGCTTAGGCGTCGCCCCCCGCCCGCTGCCCGGGGGCGACGAGCTTCAGAGGCGGCCGCTCCGCCGGCTGGTATTCCGGCACCCACTGCATCAGCTTGCGCCGCACGGCCCCGTCGCTCACGGCGGCGTCCTGGCTGATCCACCCTGTCAGCTGGCGAAAGAAATCGTCCGGCAAGCCGCGGGACTGCGCGACGCGTAGCTTGGGGTGGGGGGTGGCGCGGGTCTTTTCACTGTCGGCGAGTAGCTCCTCGTAGAGCTTCTCCCCCGGCCGCAGACCGGTGAATTCGATCCGGATCTCATCATCCTCATAGCCGGAAAGGCGAATCATCTTGCGGGCAAGCTCGACGATGCGCACGGGCTGCCCCATGTCCAGCACGAAGATCTCACCGCCCCGCCCCATGGCCGCAGCTTGGAGGACGAGTTGCGACGCCTCGGGGATAGACATGAAGTAGCGGGTGATCTCCTCGTGGGTGACGGTTACCGGCCCACCCCGCGCGATCTGCTCCTGAAACTTGGGGATCACGCTGCCGGCGCTGGCCAGCACGTTACCAAAACGCACGATCTCGAACCGAGTACCTCCTCGCTCCTGGAAAATCTGGCACACCATTTCCGCCACGCGCTTGGTGGCACCCATGACATTGGTCGGATTGACCGCCTTGTCGGTGGAAATGAGGACAAACCGGCTCACGCCGTGGGCGCAGGCAGCTTCCGCCACCCGCAGCGTTCCCAGGACATTGTTGCGCACTGCTTGCCAGGCATTGCCCACTTCCATCAACGGCACATGCTTGTAGGCCGCCGCATGGAACACCACCTCGGGGCGGTGGGTCTCCAGCACCTCGGCGAGACGGGTGGCATCCTTGACATCCCCCGCCAGGGGCACCACCTGCACCCCCGGCATGTGGTCCGCAAACCATTGCTCGAGGGTGTAGAGGGCGAATTCATTCTGTTCGTAGAACACCAGACGAGTCGGGCCGAAATGGGCGATCTGACGACACAGCTCGCTGCCAATGGAGCCCCCGGCGCCGGTCACCATCACCACCTTCTTGGCAAGCAAGGCCGCCACGTGGGGGGTGTCGATCGACACCGGTTCCCGCCCCAGCAGATCTTCGATCTCCACCCGCCGCAGGCTCGAGATCGATACCCGCCCGGTCATCACGTCTTCCAGCCCCGGCACGGTCAGCACCTGGGCCCCCGCCGCCACCGCCAGTTCCGCAGCGTGGCGACGGGCCTCGATGGCCGCCGACGGCATGGAAAGGATGACGTGCCGCGCCCGATGGACGGCCAGCACCTCGGGAAGTGCGGACACCGTTCCAAGTACCGGATGGCCATTGAGATCGCTGCCGCTCTTGGCAGGATCGTCGTCCAGCAATCCCACCACGCGCCAATCGGGACTGCGGGCCAGTTCCCGCACCAGGAGATCACCACCACGTCCGGCGCCTACGATGATCACCGGCTTGCCCTGGGCGATCAGCCCGCCGTAGAGGTGATGCTCCTTCCACATGCGATAAAAAGCACGCCCGCCACCCATGACCCCGGCCAGCAGAATTGGAAACAGCGCAATCATCGAGCGGGGCACGATCTGGCCGCTGGGGCGATACAAGGCCATGAAGACGATCATCACCGCCGAGGTGACGGCCACCGCCCGCAGGACCCGCTTCAGATCGGGCAGACTGGCAAAGACCCATAGCCCCCGATAGAGGCCAGCCCAGAGGCACACCATCGCGTGGACCGGCAGCAGCACCGCTGCCCCGACGTACATGATCTGGGCGAAGGAGGGGGGTACGTCGAAATTGAAACGGAGCAGGAAGCCCCCCACCCAGGCGATGAGCATCGCCAGGGCATCGAAGAGGAATACGACAACGGAACGAGCGGACATTCAGGCTCCCAACCCGGAATCAGGACTCGGCGCTTCCAGCCTTCCACCGCCAGACTAACGCCACGAGGGGCAGGTATGCAATGAGAATTGCCAGGGCGGGCGTGACTACCCCCCCCGCCACCGCCAGGGCCCAGGGCAGCAACCAAAGCAGATTGATCCCCACCACGGCCAGGGTTACGGGACGGTGCCCATGCCGGCGCGCCGCCCATTGGTAGGCATGGGAACGATGGGCTTCGTAAATGCGCTCGCCCCGCAGGAGGCGGTGTAGCAAGGTGAAGGACGCATCGGTAATGAAAGCGCCGAGCAGGATCAGCCAGGCCCACAGCAGTCGATCATCAAGCAGAGCCGCCTGAAGGGCCACCCCCCCCAGGATCAGGCCGAGAAATCCGCTGCCGGCGTCGCCCATGAAGATCCTGGCGGGCGGCGCGTTCCACACCAGAAATCCCGCCGCCGCCGCCGCGATCACCCACGCCGCATCCGCCCGCTCCGGCGCTCCGACCATCGCCAGCAGCGCGACCCCGGATACCCCAGCGCAGACCGCCTCACCGCCGGCGATACCGTCGATGCCGTCCATGAAATTGTAGAGATTCAGGAGCCAGACCAAGGCCGGGAGTCCGACCAGCCAACCCGCCCAGCCGGGCAAGCCGCCGAGGGGTGGAGGACCGCCCAGCCAGACCATCATCCACCCGGCGGCAAGGAAATGCACCGCCAGGCGCCAGCGGGCCGCCACGTGGCCGTGGTCGTCAAGGAAACCGATCGCGGCCACAGCCAACCCACCGCCTCCCAGAGCCGCGCCTTCGGCCACCGTCATCCGCCCCACGGCCACCAGCCAGACCAGCCCGCCCAACGCCGACAACACGATGGCCACGCCCCCACCCCGCGGGGTGGGCCGGGTATGGGAACTGCGGCTATTGGGCCGATCGATCAACCGTTCGCCCCGCAGGGCGTAGGCCCGCACCCAGCCTGTCATCGCCCAAGCCACCCAGGCCACCACCAGCCCCAAAACGGCCATCGTCATCACGACGGCTTCGCCAGCCAGGCTTGGGCCGTACGGGCCAGGGCCGCTTCTACCGCGACCGGCGGCCGCCAGCCCAACCGCTCACGCGCCTTCCCGATGTCGACCTGCAGCGTTCCCAGCAAGCGGGCGACCGCTGCCCCCTGGCCAAACGTCCGCGCCAACCCTTGCAGCAGGACCGGAGGCAGGGGAAACAGGCGCGGCGGCGCACGCAAGGCCTCGCCAAGACGGCGCAAGAGTTCGGGCGTCGAGAGATCGTCGCCGTCCGACACCAGGAAGCGCTGATTGGCCGCATCGGGATGGGCGACGCAGGTGGCGATGAAATCCACCAGATTGGGCAACGCCACGAGAGAGCGCCGATTGTCCACCGCCGCCAGCGGCAGTGGAATACCCCGCCGCAACCACGCCATCATCGAGCGGAAGTTCCCTTTCACCCCGGGGCCATATACCAGGGGCGGACGAATCACCACCCACTCCATGCCCGCCGCGCCCGCCACGTCGGCAAGGCTGGCTTCAGCTTCGGCCTTGGATTGGCCGTAGGGGTCTTGGGGATGGAGTGGATCATCCGCTCGGAGGGGCTGCCCGGGCGGGCTAGCCTCCCCCTGGGCCTTGATGGAACTCAGCAACACGAAGCGTCGCACCCCGATGGAGGCCGCTTGCTCCACGAGACGGGCCGTTCCAGCCACATTGACCGCCCGAAAGGCCGCCAGGGGATCCGGGTCAGTTTCGCGCATCACATGGACCCGCGCGGCCGCGTGGACCACCACGTCACAGCCCGCGAGGAACGGGCGCCAATCTGCCTCGGCCGAAAGTTCCGGTGCCGTGGCGTCCCCCGTCAGGGTTCGGCCTCCGGATCGGGAGGCGGCGAGCACATCGGCGCCGCACCGGGCCGGCAACGCTGCCACCAAGGCACTCCCGACGAACCCGGACGCCCCGGTCACCAGAATTCTCAACCCTTCGTCTCCAGGGAACGATCGGCGAACTGACCCAGGCGACTCGCTAACTTCACCAGGATGAACCAGGGCGGGACGGCAATCCCGTTGCTCCGGCAGGCCCGCCATGCTTCGAGATTCCCCCGCACGACATTGCCGAGACTGGCATTGCTCGCCCCCCCCATACGCATCCTGACCCAGAATTCAGGCACGAATCGGGTGCGGATGCGGTGAATGTCGAGCAGGCGCAGGGCCATGTCGAAGTCCGCCTGCAACGAGTAATCGAGATTGAAGCCGCCGTAGCGCTGATACACCTCCCGCCGGGCATAGAAGGTCGGGTGGGCCGGCATCCAGCCCCGCCGGGCGCACAGCCCCGGCTCGTAGTCCCGCGAACGCCAGACCCGTCGAATCACGTCACTGCGCTCGGGATCGACGAAATACAGATTGGCGTAACAGGCATCCAGATCCGGATCCGCCAGGGTCTCCGCAATCCGCCCCACCACCCCGCCATGGGTGAAAACGTCGTCGGCATTGAGGAAGCCGACGACATCCCCGCTGGCCAGGGCCAAGCCCTTGTTCATGGCGTCGTAGATGCCCCGATCCCGCTCCGACACAAAGGCGGCCAAATGCCGGCCACGGCTGCGCACCACTTCAGCCGTGCCATCCCGTGACCCGCCGTCGACGACGATGTGCTCGATGGCCGGATGATCCTGACTGGCCACCGAATCGAGGGTGTCCCCAAGAGTCTTCGCGGCATTGAAACAGACGGTGATGATGGAAACTTTCATGATCGCCCCGGCAGCAAGGCGCGCAATTCCCCCAGCCAAAACCTGGCATAGGGGAGTAGCCACGGGAGCAGCCACAGCGCACCCTTGTGTCGCCGCACGAACCGACCCCAGCCCGAGGGCGGGAATCCCTTAGGCCCCCGCAGTGCCGCCCAACGCTGCCCCAAGCTGCGCGAACGATCCAGCCAAGGGGGCTGCGCCCGATTCAGCTCACAGACCCCGATGAATCCTGGGGCAATCACTACGGGATACCCGGCCTGCCGGGCTCGCAGCCCGTAATCGAGATCACCCCCAACGTGGCGAAATGCTGGATCAAGGTTACCGACCTGGGTAGCGATACGATGCGGGATCAGGACACAATTCCCGTTCATGGTGGCGCATTCCTTCCAGCGAACCGGATCCGGGGGTGTTTTCTGCCAGGAGGGCCAGGAGAAGGGCCACACGCCTCCCCGTCGCGCAGTCCAGCCTCCGTAGCTGAATTCACCCGTGCTGGGGTCAGCCACGCTGCCCACGACGATCGCTGGACGCTGCAACGCAGCCATCGCCTCCTTCTCAGTCGCCAGCAAGACCTCCAGCGCAGCAGGATCGAGACGCGTGTCGTCATTGAGGAGCAGGTAGTAATCGAATTCCCCGGCAAGCGCTTCGCCAAATACCCGATGCATACCACCGCCCCAAAATAGGGTGCCGTCACCGTGGGACAGATGGACCGCCGGGAACTGCATTGCCACTTCCCGCCCAGTTCCGTCCGAGGATCCATCATCCACCAAAAAGATTTCCACGGATTGGCCCGTGCCCCGCAGGGACTCCACCTCATACAGGCAGCGAAGAGTCGTCGCCACGCGGTTGTAGACAGCAAGCAACACGGCGACCCTCGGCCTTTTCACCGTCCGCCTATCCTCACCTCGGCGGATCGGCAATCGCTCGCCGTCCGACTCTGCGGAGAGAGCGGCGTGGAGCCCATCAACCATGGCGTGCCATCGCCTGCTGAAACACGGCTTGGTACTGCGCCGCCACGACCCTGGGAGAGAAGCGATCGAGGGCATCCTGCCGGGCAGCAGCTCGCAAGGCTGCGCCCTCCGGACTGCTTCGGCGGGCGAGGACCCATTCGATGCCCGCGGCCATGTCCTCTGGATCGTAGGCCTTGGCCAGGAAGCCAGTTCGCTCGTGAGTCACCAGACTCGGGAGCCCACAGGCATCAAAGGCGACCACCGGAGTTCCGCAGGCCAAAGCCTCCACTCCCGTATTGGGGAGATTGTCCTGGCGCGAGGGAATCACCAGTAGATCCGCCGCGCTGTATAGAAGGCGCAGGCTTACGTCATCGTGCAGATGGCCAAGGAACCGAACCGGAAATCCGAGTTCCGGGTCTTCACGGGGCGCAAGTTGTCCAAAAACCGCAAGGACGAGATCGGGAATCTGCCCCGCCAAGGCCTTCAGGGCTCCTTTAAGCAGGTCAAATCCCTTTCGAGGATCCCGGGCGCCACCGATCGCGCCGAACAATGCGATGGGAACTCCCTGGGGGAGCCCCAGAAGTGTCCGCGCCAGAGCCGAGTCCACCGGCTGCCAGGTGTCGGTATCGATGGCATTGGGGATTACGGTCACCGGCCAGTCCCGCATCAAGGCGCTGTCGCGGACGCAATCGGCCAGCCACTGGCTGGGCGTAACTATCTGGAACGGTCGCCGCCAGGCCCGGCCCTTGCGCCGCCAAACCCAGCGATTCAAATCAAGCCCGCCCTCAAACGCCGGACGGTTAGCGGCCGAATAGCCGCCGCGCCAACGGCCGTCGGTGGTGTAATGCTCGGCTCCGCAAAAGGCCCACATGTCATGGAGGGTCCAAACGACCGGTTTGCGAATGCGGCCGATATCCTCAACGGACATCATCTCCGCATTGACCCAATGGAGATTTACCACTTCGCAAGCGTCGGCGGTCAGCCGCCCTGGCCACGCGGAGGGCAAAACCGCTGGCGAGTGGAGGACCGGATTCTCAGTACGCAGCACCTTGGCAAGGGCCGCGCCCGCGGCATGTCGAACCCAGACGAGAGCTTGCGGAACATAGCCCCTCGGGCCCTCGACGGTCCAATCCCCAGCAGACGCACGAGTAACGTGCATCGTCGATGCAACTCCGGCCTGCAACAGCGCATGATGAATGCGATAGCTGGCCCGTCCGGCACCACCGGTGATGTCGGTTGCGCTGACCACCGCGACCCTCATCCGCGCAGCAACTTCTTAAACCCGCGCAGGACGAGATTGAGGGGGGGAAAGTTGAGAAATGGGCCAATCAGGCGGGCCCTTCCTTCCGCCCGGCGCGCCGCCGTAGGGTCGAGTTCACCCCGCCGCTCGAATACCAACGCATGCTCGGCCCCCCGGACAACACCGAGAAAGCGCAGGCCCATCGCCTCCATCACCCACCGAAAGGTGTGGCGCAGGAAGAAGGTCCGGGGCAAATGGCATTCGATCACCGGGAAAAAGCAGTTGGCGAAGATCAACCATCCCCCGGGGCGGACGCTCTCCGCAAGCTGAGCCGCAAGTCCGATCGGATCCTCCACATGCTCCAGGACATCTTGGGCAATCATGGCATCGTAGCCCCCTTCGCCCGTGTCGCGAACAAATCCCACCTGGGGAAGATGCGCCACCCGGGCCACCCCCATCGGCGACGGGAACGGCTCGACAATATCCACCCGGGTTTCCGGTCGCCGTACCGCAATGGCCAGAGCCAACTCACCGAATCCGCCGCCATAGTCGGCGACGCGCGCCGGGTGCAAAGCCACCAAGTGGCTGGCGATGGCGGTACGGTGGCCCACCGAGACTGGATCCGTCGCGGTAAATATGCCATTCATCGTCCACACTGGGTGGCTGTAATAAGCGGCAATGGGCTGTTTGGAAAGGAAGTTACGGTTGTCCAACCCGAAGTCACGCCAGATCCGATCCATTTCCGCCCACACCCACTCGACGGTCGGCCTTGCGACAGGGAGCGCGCCAAGATAAGCCCTGACGTCTGCCCCCAACTCGACGTCGGGGAGATCGAAGCCCCAGACCTTCAAACCAGCCATATCGGTTCATTCACGTTAATTGTTCGCATCCAATGATCACGCAGTCCTGGCTTGTTGGCGTCCTTAGGACTGCAGCAGCCCAAGGCGGCGTGCCAGTCCACCCGCCCAGGCCCGGATGCGACGGCGCGGGCCCCCCGTCCACCGCCGAATTCTCGCCACAGCCAAAGGAGACTCCCGCACTTCGGCGGGAAAGCGCAGTTCACCCTCGAAAACCGCTTGGGCGGCAAAGCTGCTGTCGGCACCGCAATTGCTGCCACTACCGTCGTGGCCGATATTCCGTACAAACGACACGCTGGGATTCAGGCAAAGACCCCCATGTTCGAAGATGGTGGCATACCAGAAAATAGCCCAGGTCTTCTTACGCCCCTCATGGTTAGCCTTGACCTGCGCCCAGAAATCATAGGCTCCATCGATATTGAAACGTCGGATCATCTGCTGGTCCCAATGCGCAATGAGGCGCCCGGGATCGCGCTCGAAATGCTGCCATCGATCCGCCCAAGTAGCCCAGCCCCAGCAATTCATTGCCCGCCAGAAAAACGCCCCACCAAGGCCCGCCGGATCGATGGGGTAGTTCCACCCGCTGATGTGCCAGACGCTCAAATCGCCCTCATAACAAGCAAGCGCTTGGTTCATGAAGGTGAGGAAGGATGGACTGGTCACGAGGTCGTCTTCCAGCACGATGACCTTGCCCCGCGCGGCAACCACCTCCGTAACGCCTTCGATGATGTTGCGGGCGAGTCCGAAATTCCCAGGGCGCTCAACGACTCGGACCCGGGCAAAGCCCCCCGCGTCCTTGACCAGTGCCCGCACCTCAGCCACCGCCGCCGCATCCTCGGCCCCCTTTGCTCCATCAGCAAAGATGGTCAGATCACTTCTCGCGGCCAGAGGATTTGCCGCCAGTGCGGCCAAGGTGCGGCGAGTGTGCTCGGGTCGCCCATGGACGAAGAGCACAATGGGGGCCAATTCAGCCTGAAAAACGGCGGATTGGTCGGGCAGCAGCGCCATTACGCTGCCCGCCTCCGATGAAGACTCAGCACCGCGCCCCACCAAACACGCAGCAGATTCTTGAACAGGTAACGCCAGGGGCAAGTCAGGAGGATAAAGTTAGTCCAATAGACGGGATTACCCGATGATCTTTTGGAAAACAACTCGTGCAGCGCCGCCGACCAACTCAGGTCCGAAGGAATCGCCCTAAGCCCAGTGGTCTCGTAGTCGGGAATCAGCGCCACTTCGGGCACCGTCACGATATTCAATCCCCGCCGGTGGGCCCGCATCGTGAATTCATAGTCCGACAAATAGTGGGGAAGCCAGCGCGGGCGAAATCCTCCTATCCGGCCAAGATCCGTACGCTTAAGGAACAAACCCCGTGTGGATCCGCAGTTGACCGGCTCCCCCTCCTGCGCCGTCGCAATGACCCAACGACTGAAGTCCACATGAACACCCGATTCGGATACCGCTCCCGACCTCGGATCCCGCAAACGGGCTAGCACCACGGAATCTGGATGTGCCATCAACACCCGAACTCCGGACTCAAGAAATTCAGGTGCAATTTCGACGTCGTCGTTAATGATCAGGACGACATCCCCTTGGTTTAGCGGAACCGCCCGCAGCCAATCCAGGCCCGCCTGCAGTGCTCCGGCCCACCACCAGTCCCCTTGACCAGAGATGACATGCAATTGGTCGCCGACCAAGATTCGCGCAACCGCCTCTGCAGTCCCATCCCGCGACCCGTCATCTAGCAGAACCAGTTGGAACGCTTGGTGGGATTGCTCCCGCAGCATTTCCGCGAATCGGGAGGTCGTAACCGCGCGATTGTGTACCGGAAGAAGGACAAAAACCCGATTCATCGATGCCGCATCACCACAATTCGGTTGTCCCCTCGGCCGATAGCGTCGAAGAGTCGAGTCAGCAAGGAATTTAGACCCATCTGGTGTGCAGCGCGAACCACCCGTGCCCACCAGATTGATCGTTCTGACGGGGAACCGGGCTGGGGTTTCCAGAATGCAGACGGCTCTCCTTCGCGCGGATAATTGATGAGATGCAGCCACTGGTACCGGAGCCAGTCTGAGTGAGTGAGCGTCCTTTCCATTTCAACACGCAGGCCGGCCTTTTCCGCCAGAACACGAATTGAGCGACGAGAAAAGAAGTGGAGGTGATAAGGAGTATGCCAATTGATCCAA
>JAEUNY010000174.1 GCA_016791005.1 Zoogloeaceae bacterium | reverse complement strand
CTACGCCTTCGACAGCACCCAGCACGGGGCCGACCTGTTTGACCTCAAGGTCCAGGGCAACATCTACACCCGGATCATGAATCCCACCCAGGACGTGCTCGAAAAGCGCGTCGCGGCCATGGAAGGCGGCATCGCCGGGCTAGCCCTGGCATCGGGCCAGGCCGCCATCACCTATTCGATCCAGACCATTGCCGAAGCCGGTGACAACATCGTCTCCGCCTCGACACTCTACGGCGGCACTTACAATCTCTTTGCCCACACCTTTCCCCAGATGGGGCTCCAGGTCCGGTTTGCCGACCATCGTGACCCGGCCAGTTTCGAACCCCTGATCGACGAGCGCACCAAGGCCCTCTACTGCGAATCCGTGGGCAACCCGCTGGGCAACATCACTGATTTCGAAAAACTCGCCGACATCGCCCACCGCCACGGCATCCCCCTCATCGTCGACAACACGGTGCCCACCCCTTACCTGTGCCGGCCCATCGAGCACGGGGCGGACATCGTGGTGCATTCCCTCACCAAATACCTCGGCGGCCACGGCAACAGCATCGGCGGCATCATCGTCGATAGCGGCAAATTCCCTTGGGCCCACCACAAAGCCCGTTTCCGCCGCCTCAATGAGCCCGACGTGTCCTACCACGGCGTGGTCTACACCGAGGCCCTCGGCCCCGCCGCCTACATCGGGCGCGCCCGCGTGGTCCCCCTACGCAATATGGGCGCCGCCATCAGCCCCTTCAACGCCTTCCTGATCCTGCAGGGCATCGAGACGGTGACCCTCCGGATGGACCGCATCTGCAGCAATGCGGTCAAGGTGGCCGAGTACCTGCAAGGCCACGCCAAAGTCAATTGGGTGAATTACGCCGGCCTACCGGAGCACAAGGACTTTGGACTGGTGGAAAAGTACATGGGCGGCCGCGCCTCGGGGATCCTCTCCTTCGGCGTGGCTGGTGGACTGGAGGGCGGGACCCGCTTCCAGGATGCCCTCCAGCTCGTCACCCGCCTGGTGAACATCGGCGACGCCAAATCCCTGGCCTGCCACCCCGCGTCCACCACCCACCGCCAACTCGGCCCCGACGAACTTGCCAAAGCCGGCGTTTCGGTGGACATGGTGCGCCTGTCCATCGGCATCGAGCACATCGATGACATCCTGGCGGATCTGGAGCAGGCGTTGGCGGCGGTGTGAATCGATTGCTGGGCGAATTAGCGGCATAAAACCACAGCAAGTGGGAACGAAGTTTGTAGGACGGGAGAATCTTAGCGGTCTTCGGCCCTACGCACGCTGCTCGCCCAGCTCTACCGCCTCATTACCAGTCGCACGGCGCGGCGCAAGGGAAAATGGGCGTTCAACGGCAATGAAAAGTACCGCGGACGCACCAAGAGTCACGATGAACATTAGGGGCAACAAACCCCAGAAAATCCATGGGCCGTTCTGGCCGGGTGGCATCAGAATGGGGAGTCCAAAGAAGGCTGCTTTCAAGGCGAGGCCATGCAGGAGATAGTAGGAGTAGCTCATGTTTCCCAGCCAGCGCAGAGGTGTCCACGAGAAGCTTCGTGGGAGCCAGCCAGAAGGCTCCCGGAAACAGGCAAAGCAAAGGACAAAGAACACCAAAGACAGGAAAAGAATCTTGAGCGCGAAACCGCTTTGGCCCGGCAATGGCAGGAGGGTAGCCAGGAAGCCTAGCACAAGCGTAAGGCACGCCAGCATGCCATTTGGAATCGGAACCTGGGTCCTGCCCATGGCTTCGCAAAGCAGGATTCCAGATATAAACATGACTAGCCTCACAGGCCCTTCGAACAAGACAGCGCTGCCGAGGATAGCGACGGCCACGGTGCAAAAGAAGCCCGTGCGCCAAGCAGCGGTCCTGGCCCTTAGCCTGAACACCACGATTACCAAGGGAATGGCAAGGTAATAGAACATCTCGTAGCTCAGGGACCAAGCCACGGTAATCATGGGTTGAATAGGGAAAAGCCCCGGAAGGAGAAAGAAGTTTTGCAACAAGTAAATTATCGCTTCTTGGCTAGGCCCAGGAATCTTGCTTTCATTTGGAAAAACAAAAGAAAGCAATAAGTAGACGCCAAAAACCGCCAAAAATGCGGGGTAAATCCGCTCAACACGCCTAGTCATAAAGCGAAAGAAATTCTGCCGGCGAGGGATCAGTGAACCGTAAATGAGGTAGCCGCTGAGTACGAAGAACAAATCCACGCCAGTGTTCCCGATGGTGTGCAATGCGCCAGCAAGGGCCAACAGGCCGGAATGCTTAGAGATCCACGGTTCAACCAGTGTCACGTAATGCACCAGGAAAACGAGAAAGACGGCGAACCCACGCAAGCCCTCCATCGGCAGGACATTGTGGCCCCCGCCCCCGCGCGCAAGTTCGAAGCGTCGCCTCACCCAGTCCAGCACCCTAATTCCCCAAACCTTCTTCTTTCTTCATCTGAGCATACTGCCATAAGCCGCAAGGCATCCAACTCCAACAGTCTTTATGAACCAGCACCAACTATTAAAGGTCGCTAAAGGTGATTTGGGCTGACCCTGAACCCGTCTCAGAACCGGTCAGAATTCGGGGGTAGAGTCAAAACAGCAATAAGCTTTTCGAAGACTCCGCCACTTTGATAGCCTTGGCGGCTTTCGTGATTTGGCTCGCTTGATAATCACCAGCCTCCCAGGCTCTCACTCACCGTTCGCATTCTCCGCGAATCGCGCCAATATCAAATCCAATCCGGTCACGCCCCCCGCATCATGCGTTGAGAGGGTGATCTCCACCCGGTTATAAACATTGAACCACTCGGGATGGTGGTCCATTTTTTCCGCCTTGAGCGCCACCCGGGTCATGAAGGCGAAGGCGGCGTTGAAGTCGGGAAAGCGGAAGGTCTTGGTGATCGCGTCGCGGCCGTCCACCATCGTCCAGCCGGGCAAGCCCGCCAGGGCGGCGGCGCGTTCGTCGGGGGTAAGTTTGGCGCGGGACATGGTCGGTCCTCCGGTCATTTGATGGCGAAATCCACCCGGCTGGATTTGACCGCCGGGTCCTTACCGTCGGCCTCCATCCGGGGGGCGAGGACGAAGAGCCTTTCCGGGGGAACCTTGCCCTCGCCGAGCAGCCAATCCTCCACTCGCTGGGCTCGGCGCTGGCCGAGACTGCGCAGATCCTCGTTGCCGATTGCAGTGTTCTGCATCAGCAGGGTCTCCATGTCCGCGTCCGGCAGGTCCTTGGCGAGACCAATGAGGTTACGCGGCTTCTTGAAGTCGCCGTCCTTGTAGACCCGCTTGAGGAGCGCGGAGTATTCCCCGGGGGCGATGGTCACCTCGTCCAGAGACGGTGCAGACTCGCCTTTCTTCACCAGACCCTTGATCTTCAGCGCCGCCATGCGCTGGCGGATGGCTTCCCGCTTGAGGCCTTCCACGTCGGTCGCGGGATCCACACGCCCGGCGAATTCCACCTTCAAGGCCGGGCGATCCGCCAAGGCCTTGGCCATGGCCTGGAGTTTGTCCAGGGCCATGGGTGTGAGCACCGTCACCCCGGGGTCGAACTGAATGTAGGACAGGTCCGCCCCGCCAGCGAAGAGTGACCCCAGCAGGCTGAAGGGCGCGGTGACGGCCTTGACGATCAGATTGACGAGGGCCCGGAAGACGATGCCGCCGACG
>JAEUNY010000039.1 GCA_016791005.1 Zoogloeaceae bacterium | reverse complement strand
CCATCCATTTTTCCAGGAGCAGCCAGCTCCCCAGATTCACCCCGCGCAGCTTCGGACTCGTCGCATCCATGTTCGCTCTCCTCCGGTGGTGGATGGTTTCATTATCGATCGGGCCTAAAATTGGGCCAAGGAATCCCCGCGCAAAGGCCGGCATGGACGCGAAGTGGTGGCAGTCGGCGGTGGTCTATCAGCTTTATCCCCGCAGCTTCCAGGACAGCGACGGGGATGGGGTGGGCGATCTGCCCGGCATCCTGCGGCGCCTGGACTATCTCCAGGACCTGGGGG
The DNA here is from genome assembly GCA_016791005.1 of Zoogloeaceae bacterium. Classification (GTDB taxonomy): domain Bacteria; phylum Pseudomonadota; class Gammaproteobacteria; order Burkholderiales; family Rhodocyclaceae; genus JAEUNX01. Next base: position 10,146 of record JAEUNY010000039.1, on the reverse strand, counting down.
TGGAGGTGGTCTGGCTGTGCCCGATCTTCGCTTCCCCTGGGGTGGATAACGGCTACGACGTCGCCGACTATTGCGCCATCGACCCGGTCTTCGGCACCCTGGCGGACTTCGACCGCCTCGTGGCGGGGCTCCACGCCCGGGGCATGCGGCTCATCCTCGATCTCGTGCCCAACCACACCAGCGACCAGCACCCGTGGTTCCAGGCCTCCCGGGCTTCGCGGGACAACCCCAAGCGCGACTGGTACGTCTGGCGGGATGGCCACGATGGCGGCCCGCCCAACAACTGGGCCAGCATCTTCGGCGGGCCGGCGTGGACCCGGGACGCGGCAACCGGCCAGTATTACCTTCACCTCTTCACCCCCCAGCAGCCGGACCTGAATTGGGACCATCCCGCCGTCGCCGAAGCGGTGGGCGAAGCGGCGCGTTGGTGGCTGGCGCGGGGCGTGGATGGCTTTCGCATCGACGCCATCACTTGCCTCAAAAAAGCCGCGGGTCTGCCCGACATGCCCAATCCCGAGGGTCTGGCCGCGGTCCCGGCCTACCCCCGCTTTCTCAATGCGCCGGGGGTGTTGGGGGCGGTGGATCGCTTGTGCCAGGCCGCTTTCGCTGGCCGCGACCTGCTCCTGGTGGGGGAGGGCAACGGCATCTCCCCTCGCCAGTCCGAAGCCTGGGTGGGGCCGCGCCATCACCGCTTGTCGCTGGTCATGCACTTCGAACACTGGCACCTGGACACCGGCGACCCGGCCGCGCCGCTGAATGTGGTGGCGCTGAAGCGCAGCGTCGGGCGCTGGCAGCGGGCCCTGGCCGGCCGGGGCTGGAATGCCCTCTACCTGGAAAACACCGAGCTGGCCCGGGTCGTGTCCCGCTGGGGCGATCCCCAGCGCTTTCCCCGGGAAAGTGCTGCGGCCCTGGCCACCGCAATGTATCTCCTGCCGGGCACCCCTTTCCTCTACCAGGGGCAGGAACTGGGTCTGGCCAACCCGCGCTTTCGGCGCCTCGATGAATTTCGCGACGTCGTCGCTCGGCGCCGCATCGATGAAGGTCGGGCGCGGGGCGAATCGGAGGAGGCCATCCTGGCTGAACTCCAGGCGAGCGGGCGCGACAATGCCCGCACCCCCATGCCTTGGGACGATGGCCCCTGGGGCGGTTTCAGCGAGGGCCAGCCCTGGTTGTGGGCCGCGCCAGCCGACCCCGGCGCGAATGTTGCCGCCGAGGAGGCGGATCCAGACTCCGTTCTCAATTACTACCGGCGCCTCCTGGCCCTGCGCAGCCGGGAACCGGCGCTGACGATGGGCGCCTATCGGCCCCGCCTTGGCCGCCATCGCCAACTTTTCGCTTATACCCGAGAGACCCCGGCGGGCCGCATCCTCGTCATCGCCAATCTGAGCGGCACGGCGACCCGCTATCGCCACGGCGACGGTCGTCTGGGCCGGGATGATCTGCTGCTGGCCACCCGGCCTGTACCGCCCCATCCCCCGGTCGGGACGTTCACCCTGGCGCCCTTCGAGGCGCGGGTCTATCGCGTGGCTTGATCCGCCGGGGCGGGCAGGGGGGGCGGGATGGCGCTATCATGCAATGAAGCGTACTCCCGGACACCCCGACCATGAGGCCCGTGCTGTTTGTGAGTCACTCGTCGAAGGACAACGACCTCGCCCGGGAGGTCGTGGCCAAGATCGAGGCCGGCGAGGTCAAGACGGTCTTCGACGTCTATGATCTGGCGGGCGGCCAGGAATGGCGGCCCCAGCTCTTCCGCTGGATGGCGCGTTGCCAGGCGGCGCTGATCCTCCTCACCCCCAATGGCATCGAATCCAACTGGGTCCTCCAGGAAGCCACGGTGCTCCATGCCCGCAAGATGCTCGAGCCGGGTTTCCGCGTCTTCGTTGCCGCCCCGGCCACCCTGCGCCAGGAGTACCCGGAGCGCTGGAAGCTCTTCGAGCCCCTGGCCCTGGACGAGATCCAGGGCCTGCAGACCCTGGATGCGGCGGCGATTGCCAAGGAAGTGGCAAAGGCCCTGGCCGAATCGGCCGCCGGGGGCGGCAAGAGCTTCTTCGAGCGCCTCGCCGGGCTGCTGGAGGACATCCTGCGCAACCTGGGGGACAAGGCCCACCACACCGTAGCCGAGGTGTCCGAGCGCCTGCAGATCGACGACGCCGAGTGGGTGGCCATCACCGGCGGGGACGAGACCTTGATGGAGCGTATTGCCCATCGCCTCTGCCAGGGGGACCTGGGCACCTATGCCGACCTGCGGGAGTTGCTGGCCGCCTTCAAGCCGGTGGGGGAGGCGTCGCTGCTGGCCAGCCTCCTGAGGGTCCTCGCTCCCTACTGGGTGTCGCCGGCGGTGGCCTCCAGCCTGCCCATGGCCTGCGAGGCACCGCCCCCGCGGATCCTGGCTCTGCGGGCACGCAAGCAGGATTTTCTTCCCTACCGCCTGCTGGAGCGCATCTACGCACCCTACCGGGTGGCGCCGGAAGTGATCGCCCTTGCCGGCGGCAACGAGACCTACGCCGACCTGGAGGCCCAACTCCTGCGCCGTCTCAAGGACCGGGCCGGGTTCGAGCCGGATGAAATGGACGACGACGAACTCTTCGACCTCCTCGCTGAGGACGAGGCGACCCTCGCCAAACAGCCGGCGGCGGCTGTGGCCCGGCGGGTGTTCGTCGTCCTGCCCCATCTGGAATTTGCCTCCCTGGCCCTGAAGCTCGCCCAGCGCTTTCCCTCCCTGGTGTTCATCGCCCCAGTGCTGAAGGCCGAGGCGTTGGACAGCGAATGGAAAGACTGCCGGCAGGCGGTGCCCAGCCTGCCGCCCCAGGATGAACTGCGCCGCATCGGCGAATTTACCCAGGCCAGCCAGCTCACCGGCTGAGCCCCCATGACATTGGAGCGCCATGATGCAATTTGAACGTCGCCATTTCGATCCCGCCCGCCGCGGCGACGCCCTGCCGGGTAACCGGGTCGCCTGCCGCTTCGAGGGCGGACCCAACGGAACTTCCCTCTACGTCTATGACGAGCCGCTGATTCTTGCCATCAACGTGGCCCTTGCCACCCGGCGACCCCTGTTGCTGGCCGGGGAGCCGGGCTGCGGCAAGAGTTCCCTGGCCCGCAACATCGCCAAGGTGCTGGACTGGTGGTATTACCAGCAGACCGTGAGTTCCCGCACCCAGGCGTCGGAATTGCTATGGGAGTTCGACGCCCTGCGCCGTCTGAACGATGCCTACGTGCGGGACCGGGACATCCTTCCCGAGCCCTGCTACGTGGAGCCCGGCGCCCTGTGGTGGGCCCTGGCGCCCCAGACCGCCCGGGTGCGGGGTTGGGCCGGTATCGACGCCGCCCACCATCTGGTCGACCCGGGGGAACCCGGCCAGGAAGACCGGGCGGTGATTCTCATCGACGAGATCGACAAGGCGGAACCCGACGTGCCCAACGACCTCCTCGAGATCCTCGACACCCGCAGTTTCCGGATCAAGGACCAGCCGATCCGGGCGACCCGGGACCGGACCCTGGTGGTGCTCACCACCAACGGTGAGCGGGAGCTGCCGGGGGCGTTCCTACGCCGCTGCGTGACCTATCGCTTCCCCGAGGCCGATGCCGGCTGGTTCGTCGAGGTCGCCCGGCGATGGTTCCCGGCCGGAGACCCGGCCCGCCAGCGTGCCGTGGCCGAGCGGCTGATGGACGCCCGCGCCCGGGCCGAGCGGGCGGGCCTGCGCCTTCCTGGGACCGCTGAATACCTGGATGCCCTCTCGGCCCTGGAGGAACTGGGGCTGGCGGTGGAGGGCGAGGCCTGGCGGGTCGTGGAGCGCTGCGTCTTTGAAAAGGCGGTGAGCCGCGAAGGCGGGTTGGCTGGCTGAAGTCGTCATGGCCCAACGCGCCTCCATCTGGCTGGCGGACCTGTTCCGCGCCGCCGCAGACCTGACCCCCGACGCCGATACCCTGGCGGAAATCGGTCGCCTGCTCCAGGTGGACGCGGTGGCGGTCGTCACGCCTTGGGCACCGATCCCTCCGCCGCCTCCCGAGCGCTTCGCCGAGGCGGCCGAACCCCTGCCCATCGAAGATGCCGAGGCGCTGGAGGCCGCGGCCGAGGGCGCCCGGAGGGAAGACTCCTGGCGAGTGTATTCGGAGCCGGTGCGGGAGCCGGCCGACCCCACCGCGGCACAGCCGCCGGCCTGGTTTTCCTCCGTCACCCCCTTGGCCGTGGCGCCGGGGCCGCCGCCTCGTCCACCGCGGCCTCTGCTCCCGCGCCTGCAGCGGCGGGCCATCCTGGCCTCGGCCCTGGCGGTGCGGGTGCCCGAGGGGGGGCTCGACCTGCGTCCGGTGCTGCGCACCCTCAGCCATGGCCTGCCCCTCCTCAGCCTGCCCCGGCGTTCCCGCCGGACCCTGCGCTTTGGGGTTGAGGTGCTGATGGACCGGGCCCCCTGGCTGGAGCCGTTTCAAGCCGATCAGCGGGATCTGGTGGCCTACCTGCGCACCCTGATGCCTTCGGACCGCCTGAGCCGCCGCCGTTGCCTTGCCAGCCCCGTCGATACCCGGCCCCGCCGGCTGGCCGCCCGGGGCCCGCGGCCCGATCCCCAGGCGCCGGTGCTCGCCCTGACCGATCTCGGGGCAGGCTATCGCAGCCTGGGAACCCCGCCGCCGGACCTTGCCCAGTGGCGGCGCTTCGCCCGGACGATGGCCAAAGCCGGTCGTTCCGCCGTGCTGCTCCAGCCCATCGCCGCACCGGGGTGGACCGCGCCGGCGGGCATCGGCTGGCTACCGTGGAGCGAACGCACCACGGTGCGGGACGCGGCCTGCTTGTTCAGCCGGCGGGCGCCCCTGGTCAGCCCGGATGGCGGCGAGGCCGATGAGGCCGACGTCCTGCGCCTGGCCCGCGTTCTTAGCCCGGCGGTGCGCATCGATCCCTGGCTGCTGCGGGAGGCCCGGCATCGCTTCCTGCCGCGGCGGGATCCGGGGCTGGAGGCGGCGCTATGGTTCTCGCCCCTGGTGGCCTCCCGGGGGGATGCAGGGATTGTCCTGGACTCCACGATCCTCGCGGACTTGCGCCGCGAACTGGCTGGCGATCCGCCTACCTTGCGGGACGCCGCCATCGCATTGGTGGCGACGGCCCACGCCGCCGAGTCGGCCCCCCAGCGTCTGGAGGAGACCCTGATCGGCCTGGAGTTGCAAGGTCGGTTGGGGGGTCTTGCGGTGGAGGAGGCCCTGCGCCCGGCCCTGAAGACCTTGGTGGACGAGGAGCCGGGTGCCGATGATCTCGCCATGTGGGCGGCCCACGCCTGGGGCCGTTTTTCCCCGGCGTTGCGGGAGAGCGAGGCGGCCCGGCAGTTCGCCTACGCCGCGGCCCTGCGGCTGCCGGCGAGCCGTTGGCTGAGTGCCCCGGCGGAAGGGGCGCCGGCGCTGCCGATGGAGGCGGCCTGGCTGGTCGGCCAAGGGGCGGCCGGGCGGACCGAGCTGGGCCTGGAGCTGCGCCAGTTCGCGGATGACACCCTCGAGCTCTGGCTGCATCCCCCGGGGCCCGTCACCAATGCCTTCCACCGGTTGTCTGTCCCCAGTACCTCCCCCCTCTGGCTGGAGATCGCTGGGCCCTCGGAGCCGAGCCGCAGCGTGGCGGTGGGCCCGGGAACCCGTTTGCCGCTCCCCGAATCGATGAGCTGGCCCCAGGCGGAACTGACCCTGCGCACCGTGGCGGGAGACCGGCTGCGGCTTCGCCTGGAGAATTCCCTGGAAGCCGTGGTGGCGCCTTCGACCCTGACCGGCAGCGAACTGTCTGCGCCGGTGGAGGGGCGCCCCCCCACGGGGCCGGCCCAGGGGCTGGTGATCGGGCCCGAGCTGGCGATGGTCTGGAACGATGACGGGCCGGACGGCGAGCGGCGGCGCTTCGACGCGGCGGGGCGGGAGGTGTGGGGAATTCGTTTGGGCCGCCTGGGGGAGGGTGGCGAGGACGGTCGGCCACCGCTGTCCGTGTTCCGGCTCGAGCCGCCCCCCAACGGCGGGGTGGAGATCTTCGATGGTTCCGCCCGCTTGGGCTCAGCCCAGGCGCGGGATGCCGGCCTGGGACTGCTGTGGGACGGCAAGGGCGATCTGCGCGCCACCACCGTGGTCCGCCTCGAGGGCGGGCGCTACCGCAGCGAGGGAGGCTGGTCTGCGGCGGGTGGCTTGGCCGTGGAGCCGGGCTCCGGCTGGCAGGTGCTCTGGGACATCCAGGCGGCTGGGAGCCGCTGGGATGAGCTGGAGGCGGCGCCCTTGGGGCAGGTGCTGGCGGCGGTGCATGCCCTGGCCAGGGCGCGGCCGCGCTTTTTCCTAATCTCGCCTACCTTCGATCTGTCATATCAGTCGAAGCCTCTACTTGAGCAATTGGCGAAAGCCCTTGGCCCTTGGCGATTACTCACCGCTAAGGGCAGCTTGTCTCGGGGCGAGGATTGGCGGGATGAGCTGAAGAGGCTGCTCAATCAATCTGAAGCCGCCTTGGTGGTCGATCCCCGGTTGGACTTGGCCAGCGATTGGGTGCGCTTTGCGCTTTCGTTGGTGGCCGAACAGCGCTTGCCAGTTCTGCTTGTGCCAGAAGGCGATGCGGGGAGGCAGGCCCTCCTGATGCGGACTTTGAATGAGCAAGGGATAGTGTCTCCTAAAGTTCTACCGTTGCTCACAGGTGATTTACGAGCTGATCGAGGCAATTCAGCTGCTCGAAACCGCGTCGTAACCGCCATCGCCGGCTGGCGTCTGCCGCCGCTGGCGGGGCTGCCGGCGGAGGGCGAGGAGAGCGCCGTCACCGAAGGGGCGAAAAAGACGGGAGTCTTCGCCGGCCTGCGGGCGAGCCTGGCCCGTCAGATCGGTCGCCGGATCGAGGCCAACCAGCCGGCGCCGGGGCTTTACCGGGTGCTGCCGGAGGGGGATTTCTCCCTCGGCGCCTTTGTGACCCCTCGGGGCGAGGCGCCCTTGCTGATCCTGCTCCACAGTTTGTCGGCATCGGGGCAATCGACCTTCGGACCCCTGTGGACGCCGCCTGCGCGGCAGGAGCTAGGAGCCCTGTCCAGCGCCTACGGCGATCGCGTCTTCAGCTTCGAGCATCACGCCGCGACTCGCACGCCGGTGGCCAATGCCTTGCAACTGGCCCAGGCGCTGCCGCCGGGGGCGGTATTGCATTTTCTGACCCACAGCGCTGGCGGATTGATCGGCGAGCTGTTCGCCCGCGCCTCTCGGGTGGATGGGCGGGAGCCCTTCGACGAGGTGGATCAGGCCCTGTTGGCGCCCCTGGGGCCAGAAATCGTGGGGCAACTCGCCGCCCTGTCCCGCGAGCTGCAGTCCAAGCGTTTTCGGGTCGAGCGCTATGTGCGGGTGGCGTGCCCGGCGCGGGGGACGCGCATCTTCAGTGAATCGCCGAACCAGGCCCTGGACCTGATGAGCGGCGTGGCCGCGGTGTTCAACCCGGTGCTGGGCCTCGCGGGGAGCGCCATCGGCTCGGCAGTGCAAATTTTCCGGGATCGGGAAGCCTTGCCGGGCTTTGCCCTGCAGGCACCGGAGTCGCCGATGATCGCCTTGCTCAATCGGAGCGAGGTGCAAAGCGCCGCACCCCTCGCGGTGGTGATGGGGGTGCGGCGGCCGGGGGGGCTGTGGGGTCGCCTGACGGATCTGGTGGCGCGCCGGGTGGCCTTCCAGGACGACGACAACGACTTGATGGTGAGTCTGTTTTCCGCCCGCGGCGGGGTGCAGCGGGCGGCTCCGGCGATGGAATTCATCGCCGAGGGGCCGGAGGTGGACCACTTCACCTACTTTACCCAGGCGACCTCCCGGCAGGCGATGGTGCGGGCACTGCTCGGGCAGACCGAGTCTTTTCGTCCCCTGGGGGCGGACACTCCGCCTCCGGAGCCGAGGATGAAAAAGGCCTGAAAGCGGGGCTGGGCGCGGTCCTGAAGCAACCATTCGCGATTCAATCCGGTCGGCCAGCTGGCCCCGCCGCGGTTCCCAGCGGTGTCCTCCGCGATCATGACGAAGGCCTATGCTGTGGATATCCGCAATGGGGATGAACACACTTATCCGGCCCCGGGCGTCTCCCTAGACTGCAGTCACACACATTTCAATGTCTGAGGATTCGACACCATGGAAAAGAAGCGGCGCTTTTACCATTCCTTGTACTTCCAGGTCCTGACCGCCATCGCCATCGGCGTGACGCTCGGGCATTTTTATCCGGAAACCGGGGCGGCGATGAAGCCCCTGGGGGATGGCTTCATCAAGCTCATCAAGATGATCATCGCCCCGATCATCTTCTGTACCGTCGTGGTGGGCATCGCCGGCATGGAAGACATGAAGAAGGTGGGCAAGACCGGCGGCCTGGCCCTCCTGTACTTCGAAATCGTGAGCACCATCGCCCTGGTGGTGGGGCTGCTGATCGTGAATGTCGTGCAGCCCGGCGCGGGTATGAACGTGGATCCCGCCTCCCTGGACGCCAAGAGCATCGCGGCCTACACGGCGCCCGGGAAGATGCAGAGCACCACCGAGTTCCTCCTCAACGTGATCCCCTCCAGCGTGGTGGATGCCTTCGCCAAGGGCGACATTCTCCAGGTGCTGCTGTTCTCGGTGCTGTTTGGCTTTGCGCTGCACAAGTTTGGCGGGCGCGGCACGCTGGTCTTCGACTTCATCGAAAAGACCTCCCATGTGCTGTTCCAGATCGTGAACGTCATCATGAAGGTGGCCCCGATTGGTGCTTTCGGCGCCATGGCTTTCACCATTGGCAAGCATGGCGTCGGGACCCTGGCCCAACTGGGCCAGTTGATGGCGACGTTCTACGCCACCTGCCTAGTGTTCATCTTCGTGGTCCTGGGCACCATCGCCAAGCTGCATGGCTTCTCGATCCTGAAGTTCATCAAGTACATCAAGGAGGAGCTGTTCATCGTCCTCGGCACGTCTTCCTCAGAATCGGTGCTGCCCCGGATGATGGCCAAGATCGAAAACCTCGGGGTCAAGAAATCCGTGGTGGGCCTGGTAATCCCCACCGGTTATTCCTTCAACCTGGACGGCACCGCCATCTACCTGACCATGGCCGCGGTGTTCATCGCCCAGGCCACCAACACCCCGATGGACTTGACCCAGCAGCTGACCCTCCTCGGCGTGTTGCTGCTCACCTCCAAGGGTGCCGCCGGGGTGACGGGCAGCGGCTTCATCGTGCTGGCCGCCACCCTCTCGGCGGTGGGCGGTGTGCCCGTCGCGGGCCTGGCCCTGATCCTGGGCATCGACCGCTTCATGTCCGAAGCCCGAGCCCTGACCAACCTGATCGGAAACGGCGTCGCCACGGTGGTGGTGGGCAAGTGGTGCGGAGAGCTGGACAGCGCCGTGCTGAACAAGCGCCTCAACAACGAGACTGAGCTGGAAGCCAATGAGCCGGAGCAGGTGCTGGACGCCCAGGATCTCCACATGCCGGTCAAACAGGCCGCTTGACCAGGAGCCCAGCCGGCAGGCATCAGGCGGGGAGCTTCGGCTCCCCGCTTGTTTTTGGTGGCAGACAACAAGGGCGGGGTACTTGGCAAAGTCTTTGAGTCGATTGGGCTGGGGAGGAGGCCGCAAAAGGGCGAAATGGTCGGGCCCTTGGTCAGCTTGAAGCTGACGTGGCTCCGCCCCGACTTTGCCTCGTGTTAGTGTTGGCTGATCGATTCTTCGGGTGGTGGCCATGGCCGAGCGGGGCGGGCAGTGGGCGGGTGTCGGCTTCGGTCTCGCTGCCTATGGCATGTGGGGATTCTTCCCGCTGTATTTCCGCCAACTCGGGCATGTTCCCCCGGCGGATTTGCTGGCCAATCGTGCCGCCTGGGGCTGCGTCTTCGTGAGCGCCATCCTGAGCGCCCGGCGGGCCTGGCCGGGGGTTTTTGCCGCTGCGCGCCGTCCGGGGGCGGTCATCCGTCTCGGGATTGCCTCCTGGCTTGTCGGGGCCAACTGGCTTGCGTTTCTGTGGGCGGTGGACCAGCACCGGGTCATGGAGGCGAGCCTGGGCTATTTCCTCACCCCGCTCGTCAATGTGCTCTTGGGCCTGGTGGTCCTCAAGGAGCGCCTGCGCCCGCTGGAATGGGGCGCCGTGGTCCTTGCCTTGGCGGCGGTGGGCAATGAACTGGCAGCCCTGGGCAGCCTGCCGTGGATTTCGCTTTTCCTCGGTGCGACTTTCGGGCTCTACGG
>JAEUNY010000120.1 GCA_016791005.1 Zoogloeaceae bacterium | reverse complement strand
TTCGCGAAGTTCCCAGACAGTCAGGAGCCCCTGGTTGCGGGGCCGGGTCTCGCTGACCCACACCGTCAAGGGCACGCCTTCGGCGTGGGCCGCGTAGATCGGGGCCAGGGCGGTGCCGTGGCCGCAGGTGGCCAGCCAGCCTGCATTGCAGTGGGTCATGATCCGAACCGGCCCGGGCCGGCGGGCGGCCATCTCGGCGATCAGGGGAAGCCCGAGACGGCCGATGGCCGCATTCTGGGCCGCGTCCTCGGTACGGATGGCCTCGGCTTCCGCCCAGGCCGCTTCCCGCCGTGCCCCCGGGGCCAGGGGAAGCAGCCGGGTCGCCATGCGTGTCAGGGCCCAGTGAAGGTTGACGGCGGTCGGCCGGGTGGCGGCGAGGTCGGCCAGCGCACCCGCCAGGTCGGTGTCGTCAGCCCCCTTGCCCATCGCCAGGGCCACGCCAAAGGCGGCGGTGGCGCCGATCAGGGGGGCGCCGCGAACCTGCATGGTCCGGATCGCGTGGGCCGCATCGGTAAGGGTCGCAAGGCGGACGAAGCGTTGCCGGTGGGGGAGGGCGGTCTGGTCGAGGATCAGGACAGCGTCGCCATCGCGCTGCAGGGTCGGGCAGGAGTCATCACGAGTCATAGGGCCATTGTAGCGGCCACCGGTAGGCGGGCCGTGGCCGGAATTAAGTGGGCGGTTGCTCCCGCTGGGGGCCGAGGGGACAATCCGGCTTCCGCCGAGCCGGTGCGAGGCCGACATGCCCCATTTTCCAGCCCCTATTACCTCCCGGCTGCCTGCCGTCGGGACCACCATCTTTACGGTGATGAGTCGCCTCGCCCAGGAATGCCGTGCGATCAACTTGTCCCAAGGCTTCCCGGATTTCAACGCCGAGGACCTGCTCTTCGAGCGGGTGGCCCATCACATGCGGGCGGGGCGCAATCAATATGCCCCTATGGCTGGCGTGCCGGCGCTGCGGGACGCGGTGGCTGCCAAGATGGTGGCGCTCTATGGCACCGCCTACGATCCGGAAACCGAGATCACCATCACCGCCGGAGCGACCCAGGCCCTCTTCACCGCCGTGGCGGCCCTGGTCCACCCGGGGGACGAAGTGATTGTGTTCGAGCCGGTGTACGACTCCTATGCGCCGGCCATTGCATTGCAGGGCGGGGTCGTGCGGCGAGTGCACCTAGTAGCGCCGGATTATCGGCCCGACTGGACGGCGGTGGCCGCGGCGATCTCGCCGCGCACGCGGATGATCATGATCAACACGCCCCATAACCCGACGGGCATGGTGTGGGCGCCCGCCGATCTGGCGCGCCTGGCCGAATTGGTGCGGGGAACGGGGATCATGGTGGTGGCGGACGAGGTGTATGAACACATTGTGTTCGATGGTCGCCGCCACGAGAGCGTGGCCCGCTACCCTGAGCTGGCGGCGCGCAGCGTGGTGGTGTCGAGCTTCGGCAAGACTTTCCACATCACCGGCTGGAAGGTCGGCTATGTGGCCGGGCCACGGGAACTGATGGCCGAGTTTCGCAAGGTTCATCAGTTCAACGTGTTTACCGTCAATGCCCCGGTGCAATATGCGCTGGCGGATTATCTCGCCCAGCCGGAACGCTACCTTGGTCTTGCGGATTTCTACCAAGGCAAGCGGGACTACTTCCGCACGGCATTGATGGGCAGTCGGTTCGATCTGCTGGCCTGCGAGGGCACGTATTTTCAACTTGCGAGCTACCGCCGCATCTCCGATGAGCCCGACACCCGATTTGTCGAGCGCCTCACGAGGGAGGCGGGGGTGGCGGCGATTCCCCTTTCGGCGTTCTTTGAAGACGGCCGGGATGATCGGGTGGTGCGCTTTTGTTTCGCCAAGGAAGAGGGCACGCTCGCCGCGGCCTGCGAGCGGCTGCGGCGCTGCTGAGGGGGAGGGAAAGGC